>CAYZSE010000006.1:1938-47361 GCA_964481035.1 uncultured Geminicoccaceae bacterium
CGATCCGCGCGCGGTGTGGGCGCAGGAGGCGGGCGTGCCGGTCATCGCCGCCACCTGCAGCGCCGCCGCCGAGACGGTGGAGGGCCTCGAGCGCCGAGCACCGACGGGCGTGCTCCTCGACGAGCTCAGCGACGAGGCGCTCCTCGACGCCGTCGCCTATGTCGAGCGCCATCCCGACCGGTTCGCCGCCGACCGGCTCCGGGCGCATGCGGCGCGCTGGGCGCACGGCCGCTTTCGCCAGACCCTCAAGGCGCTGGTCTTCGACGCCTGGTGCCGCCACCTCGCGGCGCACGCGCCGGCGGAACCGCCCTACCCGCCGCCGCTCGGCGCCGAGCGGCCGTGCCGCGCGCTCGCGGGTGCGGCCGGCGACGAGGCGCGGCACGGATCGGGCCACGCGCCCGGCACCCACCCCGACGCAGCGATCGAGATCTCGGCGGCTCAGCAACGCTGATCGCAGCACGCGAGGAAATGTCATGACCGCCATCACCGCGACGCGCATCGACCTCGCGATCACCGCACCCGGCGTCACCCGCGCCGTGCGCATCGAGGACCCGCAGGCCGTGCGCGAGCTCGTTGCCCTCGTGGAGCGCCTGCGCGGGCGCCGCGGCGACGTGCCCGGCGCTGCTTGAGGGCCTCGGCCGGCGGCTCAGCCGACCGCGCCGAGGTGGTGGACGAGCGCCGTCGAGACCCGCCGCACGCGGTCGGCGAGCTCGGCGAGCGGGGTGAACAGCTGCTCGTGCTCCTGGCGGTAGGACTGCCCGTCGGTGTCGGCGTAGGTCGCGACCTCGCCCCAGTCGAGCTCGAGCGCCGACGGCTGGGCGTAGGGGAAGATCCGCCGCAGCGCGGCGACCGCGGTCTCGACGTCGAGGTGAAAGAGCAGCTGCACGATCTCCTCGCGCGTCATCTCGTGGCGCCCGGAGAACTCGGGGATGCGCGCCCCCATGGCGAAGAGCCGCAGGATGCAGGCGAGCCGCAGCGCGTTGAGAAGATGCATGTTGTCGCGCGTCGCCGCCGCGATGACGATCGGTGCGGCACCTTGCGCCCGCTGGGCGCGACGATGCTCGCGCAGGCCGTGGGCGAGGTCGAGATAGTCGCGCATGAGCACCCGAAAGACCCGGTCGAGCTTCTCGTGCACGCGCAGCCGCTCGCAGCCGTCGGCGACCGCGCGAAAGCACTCCTGTTCGACGTCGTCGCCGGCCCGGACGCCGCGCAGCAGCCACATCGCCGGGTCGAGCAGGTCGATGTGGGCGCGCAGGACGGCCGGATCGGAATACATGAAGGCGTGCTCGATCATCCCGACGAGGTGGCGAAAACGGTCGCTCTCGGCGTAGAGTGCCCGAAAGCGCTCGGGATCCTTGGCGATCGCGGCACCGGCGCCGCCGAGCGAGTTGGCGAGGAAGCCGAGCTGCTGGAGGATGGCGTTGTTGGGAATCGCGCGCAGCTGCGAGGGGTGCTCGAGGTTCTGGGGCCCACCGCCCTCGTGCTGGCGGCGCACGGCGCGCGAGCCCGTGGGATCGAGCATGTTGGTGCCGAAGGCGCCGAGCAATGCCGCGTAGTCCGGATTGTCGACCAGAGCGCGGAAGTAGCGCTCGATCACCGTGAAGAACTCCGCGGCGAAGACGTCGTCGGCGTAGAAGGGGTCGGGCTCGGGCGCCGGCGGCGTCAAGACGTGCTCGAGGACGCGCGTCACCACGGCGTTGGCGGCCGCCGGGTGGGCGAACAGCATGTAGCCGTCGCCACCTTGATAGCTCGTCTCCTCCTTGATGCGAATGCCCTGGGCGGCGAAGCGGCGGCGCGCCTCCGGCGGATCGAGATAGGCGAGACGGTCTTCAAAGCTGCCCCGGTGCGCGCCGCGCCCGATGCTCTCGCCGTGGGTGTCGAACAGCACCACCTCGACATCGGCGAGGCCCTGCTCGTGCAGCAGCCGAACGAGGTCGAGCTTCAGCCGCTCGATCTTCACCGCCGCCGCCGGCTGGCCGAGAAAGCGCCCCGCGTCCGAATAGCCGGTCTGCAGGCAGAGCCGACCGCGGCGCCGGACATAGTCGCGATAGGGCGGCCGCTCGAGCGCGTCGCGCAGCACCTCGGCGCCGCGCTCCAGCGCCTTCTCGGTCTCGAACAGGGGCGAGATGTCGATCTTGTCGTCGATCGCGAAGAGCTTGGCGAAGTAGAGGGCGGCCAGCAGCGTGAAGGCGCTGTCGGTCTCGGCGATCAAGAAGCGCAGCGGCTCGTCCTCGTCGACGACCTTCAACAGCTGCGCCATCAGCATGAAGACCCGCCGCGCCGTCGTCCGCTCGGCGTTGACCGAGCCGAAATGGACACTGACGGGTGCTACGGTCTCGATCAGCGCGCTCACCGCGTCGAGGTAGCTCAACCGATAGCTCGGATCGTCCGGCGCGTGATCCATGCCCACCTGCTTGCGCACGGCGTTGTGGAGCTGGACCGCGTTGATGCGGACGTGCGTCTGCGCCCGGGCGAGCCCCATGCCGCGCAGATCGGCCGCGAGCACCGCGAGCTCGAGGGCGAGGTCGTCGTCCTCGGCGCGCCCCAGAGCGCGCTCGACGATGGTCGCGAGCGGGCGCGCCGAGGTCAGGCGGTCGGTCTCGCCGGCGAGCACCTGCCGCGACCAGGCGGCGAGGCGCCCGAGCGCTTCGGCCTCGTCGCCGGCCGCGGCCATCGCGGCCTGGCCCTCCTGCGCCGTCTTGAGCGCGAGGGCGACGCGCGCCTCGAACAGCTCGAGCGCGGAGGCGACGCCCGGCTCGGCCTCGGCGCGACCGCGCACGGCATGGGCCTGGCGTCGCCACGCCTCGAGCTGGCGCCCCTGCACGGCGAGGCGCTTGGCGACCGTCGTCCGCCACGGGATGTCGGCGCGGCCGTCGAGGTCGTAGCCGACCCAGGTGGCGACGGTGGCGAGCTGGGGGCGGAGCGTGCGCCAACGATCGGGGAAGCGCTCGCGCGCGACCTCGAGCACGCGCCCGTGCGCGGCGGCGAGCGCGTCCCGCACGCGGTCGATCGCGGCCAAGCTCAAGCGATGCTCCAAAGCGAGATCGATCGGTTGGGGAACGCGGTGATCGAGCCGCCCCAGCCGCTCCTCGACCGCGCGCCGGGCCGCCGCATCGAGCGGCCGGCCGTCGCCGTCGCGGTCGAGGGCCAAGGCGAGCAGATCGAAATGGACGGCCGCGCCGTGGGCGAAGGTCGGATGCGCCGTGAAGACGAAGCCGTAGCGTGGCCGTTCGACCGCCTCGCGGAACGCTTCCCAGTCCTCGGGTAGGGCAAAGAACAGCTGGCGCTGCCGCTCGGCGTTGTTGAGGTCCTCGCACTCGCCCAGATAAGCGCGGATCCGTTCCGCCCGCTCGCGGCAGGCGTCGAGCGTGAGGATACGGACGACCTCGTCGATGGCGGCCAGGTCCGTGCGGCCCGCGGCCCAATGCCGCTCGAGCTGCACGGCGAGGAGGAGGACGGGATTGGCGAAGGGGTCGTGCGCGCGCAGCTCGCGCAGCTCCGCCATCTCCTCCTGCATCCACGCCAGCAGGGCCGGACCCGCCGGCCGATCCGTGGCATCCATGGGCGCGCTCCCCCTCACATCGCCCGCCGCGCCGAGCAAGACGCGCGCCAAGCGGCGCAAGCGGCCGCAGGCTCAAGCCTGCTGCGGCACCAGGCCCGTCAGGTGTGCGATGTTCTTGAAGAAGATGCGGACGTGCGCGAGCGGCCGAGCCTTGACGAGCTCCTTGTGCATGTAGGCGTCGAAGGTGAGCTCCTGGACGTCGACGTCGCGGCAGATCGAGACGAAGCGCTCGCGCCGGTCGTCGTTGAGATACCAGTAGCGCTGCATCATGCCGAGCACCCAGAAGACGTTGCCGTGGCTGCGCATGAAGCGACGCCGGGCCTGCGCCAGGCAACGGGCATCGCTCGTCCGGCAGAAGGCGTCGACCGCCTCCGCGGCGAGCCGGCCGCCGAGCATGGCGTAGAAGATGCCCTCGCCCGAGGCCGGCGCGACCACGCCGGCGGCGTCGCCCGCGAGCACGACGTTGCGGCCGTCGTCCCAGCGTGGCAGCGGCTTGAGCGGGATGGGCGCCCCTTCCCTGCGCACCGTCGCGCAGCCGGCGAGCCCGGCCGTCGCGCGCAGATCGCCCGTGGCGTCCTTGAGCGAGAAGCCCTTGTGGGCGGTGCCCATGCCGATGCTCGCGGTGCCGCCGTGCGGAAACACCCAGCCGTAGAAGTCGGGCGAAATGCGCCCGTCATAGTAGACGTCGCAGCGCTGGGGGTCGTAGTCGCCGTGGGCCCCGGTCGGCGCCTCGACGATCTCGTGATAGGCGAAGACGAAAGGCGTCTCGTGCTCGGGGACCGCTTGCCGGGCGACCTCCGAGCGGGCTCCGTCGGCGCCGATCACGGCGCGTGCGCGCACCGCCTCGCTCGCCTTGTTCGCGTGCGAGCCGCCGGGGTGATAGTGAACGAGCGTCGTGCCGTCGGGCTGCGCGTCCAGGCGGTGGAAGATGCCTGTGCGCCGCTCGACGCCGCCGGCGGCGGCACGGTTGCGGAGCCACTCGTCGAACTCGCAGCGGTCGACCATGCCGACGAAGCCGCCCTTGATCGGGATGTCGACCTTCTGCGCCTTGGGTGAAACGATCCGCGCCGAGGTGATCTTGGCGACGAGCATCTCGTCGGGGATCTGGAACTCGTCGATGGCCCGCGGCGGGACCGCCCCGCCGCAGGGCTTGATCCGCCCGCCACGATCGAGCAGGAGCACCGCGCGGCCGGCGCGGGCGAGCTCCAGGGCCGCGGTGGCACCGGCGGGGCCGCCACCGACGACGACCGCGTCGAAGGTCTCTTGGCGCAGCACGGGTCTATCCTCCAGCCGTGGGCGCGGCGATCCGGCCGCGCGCGTCGATGTCTCGAGAAGCCTCGCCCCCGGGGGCGGTGACCGCGGCGGCGATGCCGGCGGCGACGACGAAGAGGACGGCCTCGATGGCGAAGACGGTGGCATAGGCCGTCGTCGGCGCGCCCGCGAAAGCTCGAACGACGTCGACGGCGACCGTCCCCAGGAAGCCGCCGAGCGCCGAGGCAATGGCCTGCGCCGCCCCCCAGAGCCCGAGTCGCACGCCCTCGCGGCCGGCCATGCCGGTCCCGGCGAGCACCATCATCGAGCCGATGGCGGCGACGGCGAACACGCCGTTGGTGAAGCCGAGCACGAAGACGTTGGCGCGCACCGGCCAGCCCGGCCCCCACCAGGCGGCGGCGACCAGGCCCGCGAGGGCCACGCTCGACGCGAGGCAGCCGCCGACCGTCCAACGCCGCATCCAGCCCTTGGGCGCGAGCCCGCGGCTGCCGAGCAAGGCAACGGCGATCATGCCCAGGAGCACGCCCGTGTATTGCAGGCTCGCGAGCTTGGTCGTCTCGCCCGGCGTCATGGCGAAGGCGATCCCGGCGAAGGGCTCGAGGATGAGATCCTGGGCGCTGTAGGCGAGCATCGCCACGAAGACGAAGAGCGTGAAGCGCCGCGCCTCGCGCTCGGCCCAGATCTGGCGCAGCGCGTCCTTGAACGCGAGGCCGCCACCGGTCGCCGCGGGCGTGGCCGCGCGCGCGCCGCGCTCGAGGCCGCGAACGGCGACGACGGCGACGAGGAACGCGACCGCGGCGACCACGGCGACCACGGCGACGAGCCGGGCGTGGCTGTAGGGATCGAGCAGCGCGCCCGCGGTACCGGCGGTGACGACAAAGCCCATGATCATCATCAGCCAGAGAATGGCCGCCGCCGCCGGGCGCCGCTCGGGCGCCACCCGGGCCGCGGTGAGCGCCAAGAGCGCCGTGCCGCCAGCACCGCCGCCGACGCCGATGAGGAAGTAGGCCACGGCGGCGAGCGCCATGCCGGCCACCGGCGCGGTCGCCATCCATGCCGTCGCCACCGCCGCGAGCGCGCCGCTCGCGGTCAGCACCGCCATCCCACCGACGATCCAGGGCGTGCGCCGGCCGCTGACGTCGGAGCCGTGCCCGAAGCGCGGCCGCAGGATTTGGACCGCGTGGTAGATGGCGACCAGGGCGCCGGCGGCGGCCGCGGCGAAGCCCAGCTCGACCACCATGACGCGGTTGAGGGTCGAGCTCGTGAGGACCACGACGGACCCGAGCGCCGCCTGCACCAAGCCCAGGCGAACGACGCCGAGCCAGCCCAGGAAGGGCGCGCTCAAGCGGTGATCCCGCGCAGCGCGAAGGCCGCAACGAGCATGCCCATGACGTAGAGCATGATGCCGGTCGCGTTGTACCAGGGTGCCAGCTCGCGCGGTCGCTTCAAAAGTCGGAGCATCAGCCCTCCCTGGGCCACGAGCACGAGGCCGATGAGGGCGGCGTGCACGGGCCGGTCCCAGGCGACCAGCAGCGCGATCACCCCCACCTGCGCCGCCGCCATGACGACACATGCCAGGCGGACCGCGCGCTCGACACCGAGACGTACCGGCAAGGAGCCCACCCCCATGCGGAGGTCGCCCTCCACCGACTTGAAATCGTTGAGCGTCATGATGCCGTGCGCGCCGAGCCCGTAGAGCAACGCCACGGCCCAGATCTTCGGATCCGGCATGACTGCGGTCATCACGGCGGCGCCGGTGAACCAGGGCAGGCTCTCATAGCTCAGCCCGACGGCGAGGTTGCCCCACCAGCCGTTCGCCTTGAGCCGCACGGGCGGCATCGAATAGGCCCAGGCGAGCACCAGCGCGATCGCCGCCGCGCCGAAGCCCCAAGGCCCGAGCAGGCTCGCGACCAGCAGCGACAGCCCCGTCCAGACGAACGCGATCCACAGGCCCCAACGCCCCGGAATGCGGCCGGACGGGATCGGTCGGCCGGGCTCGTTGATGGCGTCGACGTGGCGGTCGAACCAGTCGTTGACGGCTTGGCTGGTGGCGCAGACCAGTGGGCCGGCGAGCAGCACCCCGGCGAAGACCAACGGCCAGCGCCCGCCGAGCGGCGCGCCCGACGAGACGACGCCGCAGCCGAATGCCCACATCGGCGGGAACCAGGTGATCGGCTTCAAGAGCTCGGCCACTGCGGCCGGGCGCGGCAAGGCCATCGCGGTCACGACGCGCCGGCGCCCTTGCCGTCGTCGCCGTCCGCGTCCCTGAGCCCGTAGCGGTGCAGCTTGACGTAGAGGCTCTGGCGCGAGAGCCCGAGCAGTTCGGCCGCCGAGGCGCGGTTGTTGCCGGTGAGCTCCAGCGCGGCCTCGATGTAGAGCCGTTCGATCATGTCGGTGGTCTCGCGCACGAGCTCCTTCAACGACACCCGGCCGACGAGCTCGGTGAGCTGGTCGACCGAGCGCGGCAGGGCCATCGGCCCGCCACCCGGCGCCTGCAGCCGCCGGCCGACGTTGCGGATGAGAAAGCCGAAGCTCGGCTTGCCGCCGTCGACGACCGCGACCGCGGAGACCTCGACGTCGGTCGTGACCCCGTACTCACCGCGCAGCTGCGTCGCGAACAGTTTGACCACGCCGCGCTCGCGCAGGTTGGCGAACATGACGTTGAGATCGACGCCGGAGCGCCCGACCCAGCGATCGAGGGACTGGCCTTGCGCCTGCTCGGGATTGGCCAGCTGGGCGAGATCGACGAAGGCCGCGTTCGCCTGCAGGATGCGGCCGTCGGCCGCGGTCAGGACGAAGGCGTCCGGCGCGTCGGCGATGGCCCGCAGAATCTTGTTGTCGGCCGTCGAATGGGCGACCGCGGTGGTCACCGGCGCGACCCGGACGAGAAACAGCGCGGCCGCCTCTTGGCGGAACAACGACGCCGAGACCACGTAGCGGTCGTCGTGGTCGACCAGCTTGACGTTGACGTCGTCGGGCCGGCCGCTCGTGCGCACGCCGGCGAGCATGGCATCGATCGCCCGCCGGCCTTCGGCGTCGAAGCCGTCGGGGAAGGTCCTGCCCACCAGCCGCCGCTCGTCGTCCCCGAGACGGCGGGCCGCTGCCGGGTTGGCCTCGAGGACCTTTTGTGTGGCCGCATCGACGATCAGGATCGGGTCCGAGGCGATCTGGAAAAGCAGACGATAGCGCGTCTCGACGTGGCGCAGACGAGAATAGTCGCGCTCCAGCGACTGCTGGGCGTCGATCAGCCGCTGCTGGAGCTGGGCGGTCGGACGCAGGTCGCGGCCCGCCAAGAGGAACCGGCTGGTGGCCCCCAAGGGTACGCAGCGGTAGAGGATCGGCAGGTCCGGCCCCGACGGGGCCGGATGGTTGAGATGTCGCCAGCGGGCCGGCGTCCCGGTGCGCGCGTCGGCCAGCATCTGCTCGACCTTGTCCCGGCTCTCCTCGGTCACCGCCGCCGCGAAGGGCCTGCCGACCCAGCGGGGTCCGAGATCTTCGGGAAGGTCTTCGGCACCGAGCGCCACGTCGAGCACCACGCCGGCACTGTCGAGAACGATCGCCACGTCACTGGTGTCGGCGATCACGCCGGCCGTCTGCGCGGCATCGAGACCTGCGAGCGTGTCCCTCGATTGGCTGAAGGGCTTCACGTGAGGTCCGTCCCCGCGTCATGGCGTTGCCGCCCCTTGTCGGCCGGACCGAGAGGCCCCCCGGCTCCCGCTGCCACCGAGCCGGTCACAGCAATCGGCCGGCTCGTGTAGAAAGCCAAGGCTGCAAGAAAATGTCAAGGCAAGTTTACGTCGCGTTACGTTGACACTTGGCGCGAGAGTTCAGTCATTCGCCGCCAGCCCGAGCCGATCCGCCTGCGACACCGCGTCCGCCGCATCCAAGGCCGTGCCGTCCGCGCCGACGTCGAGGGCGCGCTGGGGGTGCTGGTGCAACGCTCGACCGCCGACCAAGACGGCGATCTCGCCGTTGCGGGTTCGCCGGCGGACGGCCGGGACGACCTCGGCCAGGTTGTCGAGGCGCGCCGCGCAGCCGGTGGTCAGGACGGCGAGATCGAAGCGATGCTCCTTGAGGACGCGGAGCAGCTCGTCGGTGGTACAGAAATTGTCCGACCAGACGTCCCACCCGGCCCGGCGGAAGAACTCGGCGGTCATCGCCGCCTCGAAGCTGTCGACCATGGTCACGCCGCAGATCTGCGTGGCACAGGGCACCGGCGCCACCAGCACGCGCCGTGCGCGGGTCACCAACTCGCGCTCGGCGTAGAAGGCCGGTGCCAATTCGTGCATCGCGCAGCGGAGCTGCGAAAGGGCCGCGGCGACCAGCGCGCCGTCGCACCTATCCTCCGCGCAACGCTCGCCGAGCCGGCGCGCCGCCGGCGCCAACAGAGTGAGGTAGATCGCCTCGACGGAGGCGCCCCGCTCGTGCAGCTGCGCGAGGCTCGACGAGAGCGCCGCCGCGTCGCCGCCCAGAGCGAGCTCGACGACGGTATCGACTGAGACCAAGGTACCCTGCACCGGAAGCCCCTCCGGCTCGCAGTGCGGCGCCCGGTTGCCGAGCACCAGGCGCGGCACGATGGCATCGTCCACCGTGCGGCGAAGTTGCACAGGCGGTGCCGGATCGTCGGCCCGGCTCGCCCACGGCGAGGGCCGCGAACGGCTTTCGCCGGCACCTGGATGTTCTCGGACGTAATGCGGCGAAACCCTTGCCGATCGCGCTTCGGACGGAGCCATAAGGGCCCTCCTCCCTGAGCCAGGATCCCTGATTAGGAGGGGGAAAATCGGCTCGCAAGACCGACCACCCGATGACTTGACACCTGCATCGGAATAGATGTGTCGAGCCGTTTTGTCAATTTCCCTTGACGTTGGGTCTAGTTGACAGCGCCCGGAGCGCACTCGTACCGTGCGTCACCACACAGGACGCGTGGGAGGCGTCGTGACCCTGACCTCGGCCGCAAAGGCCAAACCACCCCTCTACACCCCGGCGGAACGCCGCCGTCGCGACGCCTCGCCTTGGACCGTCGTCCAGGGCGTGCTCGCCCCGGTGCAGTTCGCGGTGTTCCTGGTCAGTCTGGGCCTCGTCGTGCGTTATCTCGCGACCGGCGAAGGCTTCGCGGTCGCGACGGGCTCGGTCGTGGTCAAGACCTTGGTCCTGTACACCATCATGGTCACCGGCTCGATTTGGGAGAAGGTGGTGTTCGGGCGCTGGCTCTTCGCCCCCGCCTTCTTCTGGGAGGACGTGTTCAGCGTTCTCGTGCTCGCGCTGCACACCGCCTATCTCGTCGCCCTGGCCACCGGCGCGCAGTCGCCGACGGGTCTGATGCTGCTCGCGCTCGCGGCCTACGCCGCCTACGTCGTCAACGCCTTTCAGTTCCTCTGGAAGCTTCGGGCGGCGCGGCTGCAGGCGGCCGCCCCCGCGACCGTCGGCGGAGCGCGCGCATGAGCGTCGACACCGTCGCGCGGCCGAGCCTGGCCACCACCTGCGACGCGCCGGAGATCCGGCGCGAGCGCGGCCAGCGCGAGGTCTTCTGCGGGCTTACCGGCATCATCTGGCTGCACCGCAAGATCCAGGACGCCTTCTTCCTGATCGTCGGCTCGCGCACCTGCGCGCATCTGATGCAGTCGGCGGCGGGCGTCATGATCTTCGCCGAGCCGCGCTTCGCCACGGCGATCCTCGACGAGCGCGACCTCGCCGGCATGGCGGACCTCAACGACGAGCTCGACCGGGTCGTGACGCGGCTCGTCGAGCGCCGCCCCGAGATCAAGCTGCTGTTCCTCGTGGGCTCCTGCCCGTCGGAGGTCATCAAGCTCGACCTGCACCGCGCCGCGGAGCGCCTCTCGAGCCGGTTCCACCCGGACGTCCGCATCCTCGACTACTCGGGCAGCGGCATCGAGACGACCTTCACCCAGGGCGAGGACGCCTGCCTCGCGGCGCTGGTCCCCGAGCTGCCGGCACGGACCGAGGAGACCGCGGAGCTCATGGTCGTCGGCGCCCTCGCCGACGTCGTCGAGGCGCAGTTCCGCCGGCTCCTCGCGGCGATGGGCCTCACCGACGTGCGCTTCCTGCCGCCCACCCGCGCGACCGACCTGCCGCCCGTCGGGCCGGGCACCCGCTACCTCCTGGCCCAGCCGTTCCTGACAGACACGGCGCGGGCCCTCGACAAGCGCGGCGCCCAACACGTCCCGGCCACGTTCCCCTTGGGCGTCGAAGGGACCACCGCCTGGCTCGAGGCGGCCGGTCGGGCCATGGGCGTGCCGACCGCCGCGGTCGAGCAGGCGATACGGCCGGCGGTGGCACGGGCCGAGCTGGCGCTCGAGCGCTATCGCGGCGAGCTCTCGGGCAAGCGGGTCTTCTTCTTCCCCGATTCGCAGCTCGAGATACCGCTCGCCCGTTTCCTCGCCCGCGAGATCGGCATGGAGCTGGTCGAAGTCGCGACGCCCTACCTGCACCGCCAGCACCTCGCCGCCGAGCTGGCGCTCCTGCCCGCGGGGACGACCTTGGTCGAAGGGGGCGACGTCGAGCACCAGCTCGACCGCTGCCGCGATGCGCGTCCCGACCTCACGGTCTGCGGTCTCGGCCTCGCCAACCCGCTCGAGGCCGAAGGGCTCACGACCAAGTGGTCGATCGAGCTCCTGTTCACGCCGCTGCAGGGTTACGAGCAGGCGGGCGACCTCGCCGAGGTCTTCGCGCGGCCGCTCGTCCGGCGCACGCGGTTGAGGGTGTAGGGCCATGCAGCTGACCGTCTGGACCTACGAGGGCCCCCCGCACATCGGCGCGATGCGCGTCGCCACCGCGATGCAGGGTGTGCACTACGTGCTGCACGCCCCACAGGGCGACACCTACGCCGACCTCCTCTTCACGATGATCGAGCGCCGCGACGAGCGACCGCCCGTCACCTACACGACCTTCCAGGCCCGCGATCTCGGCAGCGATACCGCCGAGCTGTTCAAGAGTGCCGCGAAGAGCGCCTACGAGCGCTTCCGACCGCAGGCGCTGATGGTCGGCGCGTCGTGCACGGCGGAGCTCATCCAGGACGACCCGGGCGGTCTCGCCCGCGCCCTCGAGCTGCCGGTGCCGGTCGTGCCGCTCGAGCTTCCGGCCTATCAGAAGAAGGAGAACTGGGGCGCCGCCGAGACCTTCTACCGGATGGTCCGCGCCTTCGCGCCGCCGCGCGAGGCCGTGCCGGACCGTTCTGCCGCGCGACCCTCGTGCAACATCCTGGGACCGACGGCGCTGGGCTTTCGTCACCGCGACGACCTTCGCGAGATCCGGGGCCTGCTGGAGCGTCTCGGCGTCACGATCAACGTGGTGGCGCCGTTGGGCGCGGCGCCGGCGGATCTCGCACGCATCGCCGAGGCCAACTTCAACGTCGTCCTCTACCCGGAGATCGCCGCCGTCGCCACCCGCTGGCTGGAACGGACCTTCGGCCAGCCGTCGACGACCGTCGTGCCGATCGGCGTCGGCGCGACCCGGGAGTTCATCGCCGAGGTCGCGGCGCTCGCCGGGGTCGACCCGGCGCCGGTGCTGGCCGAGGGCGAGGGGCGGCTGCCCTGGTACTCGCGCTCGGTCGATTCGACCTATCTCACCGGCAAGCGGGTCTTCGTCTTCGGCGACGCGACCCACGTCCTTGGCGCGGTCCGCGTCGCCCGCGAAGAGCTCGCCTTCGAGGTGGTCGGGCTCGGCACCTACAGCCGCGAGATGGCCCGCGAGGTCCGCGCGCTCGCGAGCGAGCTCGGCCTCGAGGCGCTCATCACCGACGACTATCTCGACGTCGAGACCAGGGTCGCCGAGCTGCAGCCCGAGCTGGTCCTCGGAACCCAGATGGAGCGGCACATCGCCAAGCGCCTGGGGGTGCCCTGCGCGGTCATCTCGGCGCCGGTCCACGTGCAGGACTTTCCGGCCCGCTACGCGCCGCAGATGGGCTTCGAGGGGGCCAACGTCCTCTTCGACACCTGGGTTCAGCCGCTGATGATGGGGCTCGAGGAGCATCTGCTCACGATGTTCCGCGACGACTTCGAGTTTCACGACGGCGCTGGCGCCTCGCACCTCGGCCGCACCCGGCAGGCGCCCGTCGCGCCGGCCGAGGCGGGCGGGATCGCCGCGTCCGTCACCGTCCCCGTCGGCGCGCCGAGCTGGGCGCCCGACGCCGAGCGCGAGCTCAAGAAGATCCCGTTCTTCGTCCGCCCCAAGGCCCGTCGCAACACCGAGCGTTACGCCACCGAGCACGGCGTCGCCGAGATCACGGTCGAGACCCTGTATGATGCCAAAGCCCAGTTCAGCCGCTGATCCGACCCCTGTGCGGGTCGTTCTCGTCAGCCTCGACAGCCACCTCGCGGGCGCCGTCGAGCGGGCGCGGCGCGCCCTGCGTCGGGACCTGCCCGGGTTGAGCCTGAAGCTGCACGTCGCCGCCGAGTGGGCCGACGGCGGTGACGGCCTCGAGCAATGCCGCCGGGATATCGCCGAGGCGGACATCGTCTTCCTCTCCATGCTGTTCATGGAGGACCACATCCAGGCGATCCTGCCCGACCTCCGGGCGCGCCGGGACGGCTGCGACGCCATGGTGGCCTGCATCTCGGCGGGTGAGGTCATCAAGCTCACGCGCATGGGCCGCTTCAACATGGGCGGCGAGGCCAAGGGGGCGCTCGCGCTCCTCAAGCGTCTCAAGGGCTCGCGCAAGGAAGGCAAGTCCGGCGGGGCGCAGCAGCTCGCGATGCTCAAGCGGATCCCCAAGCTGCTCCGGTTCATCCCCGGCACGGCCCAGGACGTCCGTGCCTACTTCTTGACCATGCAGTACTTCCTGGCGGGCTCGGACACCAACATCGCCAACATGGTGCGGCTGCTCGTCGACCGCTACGCCGACGGGCCGAGGCGGCATCTCCGCTCGAGCCTCAAGCCGAAGGCACCCGCCGAGTACCCCGAGACGGGGCTCTACCATCCGGGCCTGCCGGAGCGGATCGGCACCGACCCGCGCCAGCTGCCCGCGCCGCCTTCGCCCGTGCGCGGCGCGGTCGGCGTGCTGGTCATGCGCTCCTACGTGCTCGCCGGCGACACCGAGCACTACGACGGCGTCATCGCCGCGCTCGAGCGGCGAGGGCTCAGGGTCGTTACGGCGTTCGCGAGCGGCCTCGATGCCCGCCCCGCAGTCGAGGCGTTCTTCACCGACCACGGGCGGCCGACCGTCGACGCCATCGTCTCGCTGACGGGCTTCTCGCTGGTCGGCGGGCCCGCCTACAACGACGCCGACGCGGCGGCGGGGATGCTGGAGGATCTCGACATCCCCTATCTCTCGGCGCAGGCGGTCGAGTTCCAGACGATCGAGCAGTGGCTGGCCTCGGATCGCGGCCTGCTGCCGGTCGAGGCGACGATGATGGTCGCCATTCCGGAGCTCGACGGCGCCACCGGGCCGATGATCTACGGCGGCCGGTCGGGCACCTCGCCGAGCGAGGCGGCGCGGGTCATGGTCGCCAACGCCGAACGCGCGGCGATGCTGGCCGCGCGGGTCGCCCGGCTGATCGAGCTGCGGCGGACGCCGAAGGCCGAGCGCCGGCTCGCCGTCGTGCTCTTCAACTTCCCGCCGAACGCCGGTGCGACCGGCACCGCGGCCTATCTCTCCGTCTTCGAATCGCTGCATCACACGCTCGAGGCGCTCGCCCGCGACGGCTACGACGTGGAGGTGCCCGAGAGCGTCGACGCGCTGCGCCGGGCGGTGCTCGAGGGCAACGCCCGGCAGTTCGGCAGCGATGCCAACGTCCAGGCGCAGATCGCGGTCGACGCGCACGTCCGGCGCGAGCCGCACCTCGCCGAGATCGAGGCGCAGTGGGGCCCCGCACCCGGCAAGCACCAGACCGACGGCGCGTCGCTCTTCGTGCTCGGGCGCCAGTTCGGCAAGGTCTTCGTCGGCGTCCAGCCCGCCTTGGGCTACGAAGGCGACCCGATGCGGCTCCTCTTCGAGCACGGCTTCGCGCCGACCCACGCGTTCTCCGCCTTCTATCACTACCTCAAGGAGGACTTCGCGGCGCACGCGGTCCTGCACTTCGGCATGCACGGCGCGCTCGAGTTCATGCCGGGCAAGCAGGTCGGCCTGAGCGACGAGTGCTGGCCGGATCGCCTCATCGGCGAGCTGCCGAACATCTACCTCTATGCGGCGAACAACCCGTCCGAGGGCACCATCGCCAAGCGGCGGTCGGCAGCGACCCTCGTCACCTATCTCACGCCGCCGCTCGCCCAAGCCGGGCTCTATCGCGGGCTGGTCGACCTCAAGGCGTCGCTCGACCGCTGGCGCACGCTGGCCCCCGAAGCCTGGCGCGAGCGCGGCGAGCTCGCAGCGCTCATCCAAGCGCAGGCGTCGACCCTGGATCTCGCCGCGGCGGAGCCCGCGTGGCAGGGCGATCTCGACCAGAAGGTGCAGCATCTCGCCGCCGCACTGCTCGAGCTCGAATACGCCTTGATCCCGCACGGCCTGCACATCGTCGGCGAGCCGCCCTCGGCCGAGGAGCGCGTCGACATGCTGACGGCGCTCGCCGAGGCCAGCCATGGCCGCAAGGTCGAGCCCGCGGCGGTCGCCGCCCTCGTCGACGGCGCGACGCCGGAGACGGTCGCCGGCCGCGGCGCCGACGACGCCACGCTCTCGTTGTTCCGCGAGCTCGCAGCGACGGAGAAGCTGCTCGCGGTCGACCACGAGATCCGGGGCCTCCTGCACGCGCTGGACGGCGGCTTCGTCTCGCCGGCACCGGGCGGCGACCTCTTGCGCACGCCGGCGATCCTGCCGACCGGGCGCAACCTGCACGGCTTCGATCCCTACCGTATCCCGAGCGTCTTCGCCGTGGCCGACGGCGCGCGCCAAGCCGAGCGGCTGCTCGAGCGGCATCGCGCCGACGGCAACGCGTTGCCGCAGTCGGTGGCGATGGTGCTGTGGGGCACCGACAACCTCAAGAGCGAGGGCTCCCCCCTGGCCCAGGCCCTGGCGCTGATCGGCGCGAAGCCGCGCTTCGACAGCTACGGCCGGCTCGCCGGCGCCGAGCTGGTTCCGCTCGAGGAACTGGGCCGGCCGCGGATCGACGTCGTCATGACGCTCTCGGGCATCTTCCGCGACCTCCTGCCCTTGCAGACGCGGCTCTTGGCGGAGGCCGCCTGGCTCGCCGCCTCGGCGGACGAGCCGGACGAGCTGAACTACGTCGCCAAGCACGCCCGCGCCTACCAGGCGGCCAACGGCTGCGACCTCGAGACCGCGGCGCTGCGGGTCTTCTCCAACGCCGAAGGCGCCTACGGCTCGAACGTCAACCACCTGATCGACAGCGGCTGCTGGCAGGACGAGGACGAGATCGCCGAGACCTACACCAAGCGCAAATGCTTCGCCTACGGCCGTACCGGCAAGCCGAAGCAGAACCCCGAGCTCTTGAAGGCGGTCCTCGGCGACGTCCAGATGGCCTACCAGAACCTCGAATCGGTCGAGCTCGGGGTCACCACGATCGACCACTACTTCGACACGCTGGGCGGCATCGGCCGCGCCGTGCGACGCACCCGCGGTGCGGACGTCCCCGTCTACATCGGTGACCAGACCCGCGGCGAGGGCCGCGTGCGGACGCTCGGCGAGCAGGTGGCACTCGAGACCCGCACCCGCATGCTCAATCCCAAATGGTACGAGGGCATGCTTGAGCACGGCTACGAGGGCGTGCGCCAGATCGAGGCGGCGGTGACCAACACCATGGGCTGGTCGGCGACCACCGGTGGCGTGGCGCCCTGGGTCTACCAGCAGCTCACCCAGACCTACGTGCTCGACCGCGCGATGCGCGAGCGGCTCGCAGCGCTCAACCCGAAAGCATCGGCACGCATGGCGAGCCGTCTGCTCGAGGCGCACGAGCGCAACTACTGGACGCCGGACGACGGCACCCTCGAGGCCCTCCGGGAAGCCGGCGAGGAGCTCGAGGACCGCTTGGAAGGCATCGCTGAGGAGGTGGCAGCGTGACGATCGTACTCGACCGGATCCCGAAGCGGCCGGACGGCGAAGGCTCCGTCCAGGTCAAGATGGACGCGAAGATCACCAACGGCGCCAAGGTCTTCGCCGTCTACGGCAAGGGCGGCATCGGCAAGAGCACGACCTCGTCGAACCTGTCGGTCGCCTTCTCCAAGCTCGGCAAGCGGGTGCTGCAGATCGGCTGCGATCCCAAGCACGATTCGACCTTCACCTTGACCAAGCGGCTGATGCCGACGGTGATCGACATCCTGGAGCAGGTCGACTTCCACACCGAGGAGCTGCGGCCCGAGGACTTCGTCTACGAGGGCTACAACGGCGTGATGTGCGTCGAGGCGGGCGGCCCCCCGGCCGGCACCGGCTGCGGCGGCTACGTCGTCGGCCAGACGGTGAAGCTCTTGAAGGAGCATCACCTTCTCGACGACACCGACGTCGTCATCTTCGACGTCCTGGGCGACGTCGTCTGCGGCGGCTTCGCGGCCCCGCTGCAACACGCCGAGCGGGCGCTGATCGTCACCGCCAACGACTTCGATTCGATCTACGCCATGAACCGCATCGTCGCGGCGATCCTGGCGAAGTCGAAGAACTACGCGGTCCGCCTCGGCGGGGTGGTCGCCAACCGCAGCGCCGCGACCGACCAGATCGACCGCTACAACGAGGTGGTGGGGCTGGAGACCATGGCGCATTTCCGCGACCTCGACGCCATCCGCCGGTCGCGCCTGAAGAAGGCGACGCTGTTCGAGATGGGTGACGAGCCCGAGATCCTGGCCGTCCAGGAGGAGTACCTGCGGCTCGCGGCCGCGCTGTGGGCCGGCGCCGAACCCCAGCTCGCCGTGCCGATGAAGGACCGCGACATCTTCGAGCTCTTGGGCTTCGACTGATGGCCACGAGCACCTACCTGCGCCGCCGCGGCGAGCTCGAGCACTACTTCGACCGGACGGCGGTCGAGGCGTGGAAGAAGCTCACCTCCGACGCGCCCGTGAGCGGCATCCGTGCGACCGTGCGCGCCGGCCGCGACCGGATGCGGGCGACCCTGCTCGACTGGCTGCCGGCGGACCTGCGCGGCAAGCGCGTCCTCGACGCCGGCTGCGGGACCGGGGCGCTCGCCGTCGCGGCGGCGCGGCGCGGCGCCGCGGTCACGGCGATCGACCTCTCCCCCACCCTCGTCGACCTCGCCCGCGAGCGCTGCCCGGCCGATCTCGGCACGGGCTCGATCGACTTTCGCGCCGGCGACATGACGGCGCCGGGCCTCGGTCGCTTCGACCACGTCGCGGCGATGGACAGCCTCATTCACTACCGCACCGCCGACATCGTCCGCGTCCTCGCCGAGCTGGCGGGACGGACCGAGACGAGCCTCGTCGTCACCTTCGCGCCGCGCACGCCGATGCTCGCGCTCATGCACGCCGTCGGTCGCCTCTTCCCCAAGAGCGACCGGGCACCCGCGATCGAGCCCGTGGCACCGCGCCGCCTCTGGGCGCAGCTCGCCGCCGAGCCGGCGCTCGCCGCCTGGCGCCCGGCGCGCAGCGAGCGGATCGTCAGCGGCTTCTACACCTCGCAGGCGCTGGAGGTGGTGCGGCGATGAGCGGCTCGGGCGTGCACCTGTTCCGCATCTGGCAGCGCCTCGGGCCGAGATTCCTGCCGTTCGCCGACGCGGCCTCCGCGGAGCTGCCGCTGTCCCGTCTCCTCCGCCTCGCCCTCTTCCAGATCTCGGTCGGCATGGCGGTGGTCCTCATCAGCGGCACGCTCAACCGGCTGATGATCGTCGAGCTCGGGGTCAACGCCTGGCTGGTCGGCCTGATGATCGGGCTGCCGCTCCTCTTTGCGCCCTTCCGCGCGCTCATCGGCTTTCGTTCCGATCACCATCGCTCGCACCTCGGCTGGCGACGGGTGCCCTACATCTGGCTCGGCACGGTGCTGCAGTTCTCGGGCCTCGCCATCATGCCGTTCGCGCTGCTGATCCTCACCGGCGAGGCGCAGGGCGGGCCCGTGATCTTCGGGCAGATCGGCGCTGCCCTCGCCTTCCTGCTCGTCGGCGCCGGCCTGCACACCACGCAGACGGCGGGCCTCGCCTTGGCGACGGACCTCGCGCCGAGCGCCAACCGGCCGCGGGTCGTGGCGCTGCTCTACGTCATGCTGCTGGTCGGCATGGCCGGCAGCGCCATCGTCTTCGGCCTCTTGTTGCGCGACTACAGCCACGTGCGCCTGATCGAGGTCGTCCAGGGCGCCGCGGTCGTCACCGTCGTGCTCAACGTCATCGCCCTGTGGAAGCAGGAGCCACGGCGGCCGGAGCTCACCCGCCACGACCGCGAGCGGCCCGCGTTCCGGGATGTCTGGCGCGATTTCATCAAGGGAGGGCGAGCCGGCCGGCTGCTCGTCGCCGTCGGGCTCGGCAGCGCCGCGTTCAGCATGCAGGACGTCCTCCTGGAGCCCTATGGCGGCGAGATCCTCGACCTCTCGATCGCCGGCACGACGACGCTCACGGCGATCTTTGCCGGCGGCTCGCTCGGGGGCTTCATGCTGGCCGCACGGCTGCTCGGCCGGGGCCACGACCCGCATCTCCTCGCGAGCATGGGCGCGCTGATCGGCATCGTCGCCTTCTCGGCGGTGATCTTCTCCGACCCGCTCGGCTCGGCCGCTCTCTTCCGCATCGGCACGGGCCTCATCGGTCTGGGCGCCGGGCTGTTCGCGGTCGGCACGATGACCGCGGCCATGAACCTCGCCGACGCGGGCCAATCGGGGCTCGCGCTCGGCGCCTGGGGGGCCGTTCAGGCGACGGCCGCGGGCGTCGCGATCGCGCTGGGTGGCGCGATCCGCGACGTCGTCGCGAGCCTGGCGGCCGCGGGGGCGTTGGGCCCGGCGCTGACGGGTCCGTCGATCGGTTACGGCGTCGTTTATCACCTGGAGATAGCGCTACTGTTCATCACCCTCGCCGCCATCGGTCCGTTGGTCCGCCACACCGGGCACGCGGCCGAGAACCGCCCATCGAAATTCGGCCTCGCCGAGTTTCCGGCCTAGTCCCAGCGCCTGTGGAGGCCATGCCATGCCTTTCGGAGCCATCACTTCCCACATCGACGTCGCCCAGGTCGTGCTCTACACGTTCTGGATCTTCTTCCTCGGATTGGTCCTCTACCTTCGCTACGAGGACCAGCGCGAAGGCTATCCGCTCGAGAACGAGGAAGGCCCGACCAACCGCCTGATCTACTACCCGCCGCCGAACAAGGTCTGGAGCCTGCCGGGAGGCGGCACGGCCGAGAGCAACAAGCCCGACCGCGCCAACATCCCCTACGAGACCACGGGCTACTTCATCGGCAACCCCGTCGAGCCGGTCGGCGACCCGCTCAAGGCCGGGGTCGGCCCGGGCTCCTACGCCCCGCGCAGCGACGTTCCCGACCTCACCTTCGACGGCCATCTCCGGCTCGTGCCGACCCGCGTCGACGGCGCGTTCGGCGTGGCGGAGGGCGACAGCGACCCGCGCGGCTTCGCCGTGGTCGGCTCCGACGACGCGGTCGCGGGCAAGGTCGTCGACATCTGGGTCGACCGGGCCGAGGCGATCTTCCGCTACTACGAGGTCGAGACGACCGGCAGCCGCCGCGTTCTCCTGCCCGTCTACTTCTCGCTCGTCTCGCCGTCCGCGAAGCGGGTCTTCGTCGACAGCATCACCGCGGCCCAGTTCGAGGACGTGCCGGGCCTCGCCGAGCCGGATCGGGTGACGCGCCTCGAGGAGGACAAGATCGTCGGCTACTACGGTGGCGGGTACCTCTACAGCACGCCCGAGCGCAAGGAGACGTGGTTGTGAGCGTGCGCGAGCACGACTACGAGCCGGTCCGGGGTCTCCCGGAGCGGCTCCCGCCGGGCGAGGAGATCCTCTGGCAGGGCGCGCCGGACTGGCGCGTCCTCGCCCGCCGGGCGTTCCACACCCGCAAGGTCGCCGCCTATTTCGGCCTGTTGCTGGCGTGGCGGGGCCTGACGGTGTGGTACGACGGCGAGCCGTTCGCCGCGTTCACGGCCGGCGCGGTCTGGCTCGTGCCGATGGCGCTCGCCGCGGTGGTGATCCTGACCGGGCTGGCGTGGCTGCACGCCCGCGCCACCATCTACACGATCACCAGCCGCCGCGTCGTCATGCGCTTCGGCGTCGCCCTGCCGATGACCATCAACCTGCCGTTCAAGGTGGTCGAGGACGTGCTCCTCAAGACCTTCCCCGACGGCAGCGGCGATGTCGCCTTGAAGCTCGGCGGGGAGGATCGCGTCTCCTACTTCCATTTGTGGCCGCATGTGCGGCGCTGGTACATCTTCGACGCGCAGCCGATGTTCCGGGGAATCCCCGATGCGGCGGCCGTGGCGCAGCGCTTGGGCGCCGCGATCACCGCCGCGGGCGAGGCGGCCACCGCTTCCGCCCGCCCGATCGAGGCGAGCGCCACCGAAGCGCGCGCGCACCTCGCGGCCGCCAGCTGAGGGAGAGTACCCCATGGAGAGCACCAGCAGCCGCAACGTGGAGCACTCCGCGCGCAGCAACGGCCTACCGCGGGGCGCCCTCTTCGCCGCCATCGGCCTGGTCGTGATGACGCTCGTGCTCGTCTTCACCGACCAGGCGCTGGACGCCTGGCGGGGCGAGGACAGCGTGACCGCCCCGCAGACCGTCCACCAGCTGTGGTTCGAGGACCGGGCCGACGGCGACGTCGCCGTGCGTGCCGACCGCGAGGCCCCGCCGCTGGTCGTCCTGCCCGGCGCGAGCAACAGCTTTTTGAAGTCGGTCGTCCGCTCTCTCGCGCACGTTCGCGAGCGCGAAGGGATCGTGCGCGACGCGGCGTTCCAGCTCATCGTCTGGACCGACGGCACGATGGTGCTCGCCGACCCGACGACAGGGCAGTACATGCCGCTCAACGGCTTCGGCCGCGACAACGAGGCCGCCTTCAGAACCCTGGTCGCGGCGATGGACGAACGCTCGTGAGGGAGTGGCTCGGCGGCGAGCGCATCGACCTCGGCTGCACGATCGAGGTCGAGCACAGCTTCGACAGCCTGCACGCCCACGTCGAGCTCGACGGCGACCCCGAGGTGCATGCGGGCGACGCGATCGTCGTGCACGGCGCGCCCGTGGACGTCGCCTTCGGCGAACGCGTCGTCTTGCGCCGTACGGCGACGCTGATCCGCGCCCACCCGCTCGAGCGGGCGTGGACCCGCCTGACGGGCCGTTTCGAGCTGATGGAGCTCTGCGAGTTCAGCTTTTCCTCAGGGGGGAAACTATGACCGCTACCGCCGTGGCGATGCCGCCGACACTGAACGATACGACGCGACGGGCGCAAGAAAGCACGATGCTCAGCCCGCGCTTCTACACCACGGACTTCGCCGAGCTCGAGAAGGTCGACGTCGAGCGGGTCCGGGCCGCTTGGGACGGCCTCATGGCCGAGCTGCGCGCCGATCCCAACAAGGGCCATTTCGTCCGCACCGACGAATGGGACGCCGACCTCGATAAGCTGTCGCCGGAGCTGCGCAAGGAGTTCCTCGACTTCCTCGTCAGCTCGGTCACCGCCGAGTTCTCGGGCTGCGTCCTCTATGCCGAGATCAAGAAGCGAATCAACCATCCGGAACTGCGTCAATTGTTCCGTTTCATGAGCCGCGACGAGGCGCGTCACGCTGGCTTCATCAATGATACTTTGAAAGACTTTGGCGTGGCGGTCGACCTCGGCTTTCTCACCAAGTCCAAGAAGTACACCTTCTTTAAGCCCAAATTCATCTACTACGCCACCTATCTCTCGGAGAAGATCGGCTACGCCAGGTACATCACCATCTATCGCCACTTGCAGCGGCATCCGGAGCGGCGCTTTCACCCGATTTTCAAGTGGTTCGAGCAGTGGTGTAACGACGAGTTTCGCCACGGTGAGGCGTTCGCGCTGCTGATGCGCGCCGACCCGAAGCTGCTCGAGGGCCGCAACCGGCTGTGGATCCGCTTCTTCCTGCTCGCCGTGTTCGCGACGATGTACGTCCGCGACCACGCGCGGCCGGCGTTCCACGACGCCCTCGGCGTCGAGCCGAGAGAGTATGGCCTCGAGGTCTTCCGCATCACCTCGGAGATCTCCAAGCAGGTCTTCCCGTTCACCATCGACATCGACGATCCGCGCTTTCTCGCCAAGCTCGACCGGCTCGTCGCCATTCGCCGCGCGATGGACGACGCCACGGCGCGCGGCGGGCTCTGGGGGCGGCTGCGCCGCGGTGGCCTCACCGCTCGGGCGGCCTGGACGTTCTTGGGGCTCTACCTTCTGCCGGTGAAGGAGCACGATCTACCGGCCGACGTGCGCCTGGCGCCGGCCTGGTAGGGGAGACGAGCGGCATCATGACCGAGATCGGTGGACCCGTGCTCTTCGCCTTGCTCCTGTGGTGGAGCAGCACGGGTGCCGTTCTCTATCTCGTCGGGCTGCCTGCCCGCACCTTCCGCTGGAGCATGGTCGCGGGCAGCGTGCTGGCGGTGGCCTCGATCGCCGGCCTGGTCGCGCTTGCCGACCTGACCACGGTCTGGGGCGCTTATCTCGGCTTCACCTTCGGGCTGGGCTTGTGGGCCTGGCACGAGATGAGCTTTCTGTTCGGCTTCGTGACCGGCCCGCGGCGGGTGGTCTCGGCCCACGATGCCACGGGCTGGCGGCGCTTTCGCCACGCGCTCCAGACGCTGCTCTACCACGAGCTCGCGATCCTGGTGACCGCGTTGGCCCTGGCGGTCGTGCTCTGGGGCGCGGCCAACCAGACCGGCCTTTGGGCCTTCTTGTTGCTGTGGATCATGCGGCTGAGCGCCAAGCTCAACATCTTCCTCGGCGTGCCGAACATGAACGAGGAGTTCTTGCCGCCGCACCTGGCTTTTCTGCAGACCTACTTCAAAAAGCGTCTGATGAATCCGCTCTTCCCGGTCTCGGTGACGATCGCGACGGGCGTATGCGTGTGGCTCGTCCGCCGTGGGATCGCGTTCGAGGCGAGCCCCTTCGAGGCGGCCTCTTGCCTCATCCTCGCGGTGATGCTGGCGCTCGCGGTGCTGGAGCACTGGTTCTTGGTGCTGCCCGTCCCCGATGCCGCGCTCTGGCGCTGGGCCATGCCGGCGGTCCGGCCCGCCGACGCGGTGGGCGCTGCGGCCCCGTCGCGGCCGCAGCCCCCGGTGCCCCGCCCGCTGCGCCGGGGCACCGCGCGGGTCCGGAGCGCGCCCGCCTTCAGGTGATGACGGACGGCGCGTCGCGCCCGGTGTGCTCGCGGATGCCGGCGATCCCATCGGCGGCGGCGATGAGCGCGGCGAGCGCGCTCTGCGTGTCGTCGTGCTGGCGGGATGGGTCGGCCTCGAACCGCTCGATGTAGACGCGCAGCGTCGCCCCGACCGTGCCGGTGCCCGACAGCCGGTAAACGATGCGCGAGCCGTCCTCGAAGAAGACCCTGAGCCCCTGGTGCGCCGTGTGCGAGTTGTCGACCGGGTCGTCGTAGGCGAAGTCGTCGGCACGGAGCACCGAGCGCCCGGCGAAGCTCTGCCCGCGCAGGCCCGCCAGCCCGCCGCGCAGCCCCGCCATCAGGGCTTGCGCGCGTTCGGCGTCGACCTCCTCGTAGTCGTGCCGCGAGTAGTAGTTACGCCCGAAGCGCGCCCAGTGCTCGCGGACGATCGCGTCGACCGACTGCCGGCGTGCCGCCAGGATGTTGAGCCAGAACAGCACCGCCCAGATGCCGTCCTTCTCGCGCACGTGATCGGAGCCCGTGCCGGCGCTCTCCTCGCCGCAGAGCGTCGCCATGCCGGCATCGAGCAGGTTGCCGAAGAACTTCCAGCCCGTCGGCGTCTCGTAGGCCGGGATGCCGAGCTTCTCGGCGACCCGGTCCGCCGCCGCGCTGGTCGGCATCGAGCGGGCGATGCCGGCGAGCCCACGCGCGTAGCCCGGCACGCGATGCGCGTCGGCGGCGAGCAGTGCGAGGCTGTCCGACGGCGTGACGAACCGGCCCCTCCCGATGATGAGGTTGCGATCGCCGTCGCCGTCGGAAGCGGCCCCGAGATCGGGTGCGTCGGGCCCCATCAGGAGGTCGAAGAGATCCTTCGCGTGAACGAGGTTCGGGTCGGGGTGGTGCCCGCCGAAATCCGGCGACGGCGTACCGTTGACGACGCTGCCCGCGGGCGCCTCCAGCACCTCCTCGAACAAGCGTCGCGCATAGGGCCCGGTCACCGCGTGCATGGCGTCGAAGCGCAAGCGAAAGCCGCTGCGGAAGAGGTCGCGGATCGCGTCGAAATCGAACAGCGTCTCCATCAACCTTTGGTAGTCCTCGACGGGATCGACCACCTCGATCGCCATGCCCGCCAAGTCGCTTCGCCCGAGCCGCGCGAGGTCGATGTCGTCGGCGTCGACCGTGCGATAGCGCTCCAGACGTTCGGTCACGGCAAAGATCGCATCGGTCACCCGCTCCGGCGCGGGGCCGCCGTTCGCCGCGTTGAACTTGATGCCGAAGTCGCCATCCGGGCCGCCGGGATTGTGCGAGGCCGAGAGAACCAGACCGCCCGCCGCGCCGCGACTGCGGATGAGATGCGAGGCCGCCGGCGTCGACAAGAGGCCGTCGCGGCCGACGAGCACCTCGGCGACGCCGTTGGCCGCCGCCATCGCCATGATCGTCCGGATGGCCTGCGCGTTGAAGAAGCGGCCGTCGCCGCCGACGACGAGGCGGCCGCCGGCGAGGCTCGGCACGGCGTCGAAGACCGCTTGGACGAAGTTCTCGAGATAGTGCGGCTCGCGAAAGACGGTGGTCTTCTTGCGCAGGCCCGAGGTGCCCGGCTTCTGCCCGGCGATCGGCCGCGTCGCGATCTCTGTGCCCGTCATGGCGCCCTCCCGCATTCGCCGCATTGTGGCGCGGCAGCGGCCGAACCGGAAGGCCGTCGACGGACCTTCGCGAGCCTGCGGCCGCGGAGCGCGTCAACCTGACGCATCCCCTGATACTAGGAATAGCTTCCTTTCATCATCACATCCTCCGCACTCACAACGCTCACGAGCGGGAAGACCGAGACGTGAACGACCTGGAGCCGGCCGTCAGCGCGGGCGATCTCGCGAGCGACGAGGCCAGCCCGTCCCACCTCGTCGCAGTCGGCGCCTCCGCCGGCGGCCTCGAGCCGATCGAGCTCCTGTTCGACCAGCTGCCGGTGAACACCGATGCGTGCTTCGTGCTGATCCAGCACCTGTCGCCCGACTTCAAGAGCTTGATGAACCAGCTCTTGGCCCGGCACACCTCGATGGCCATCGTCCGCGTCGCCGACCGGACCCGCATCCTGCGCAACCACGTCTACCTGATCCCGCCGCGCAAGGAGATGATCCTCTCCGGCGATGAGTTGCTGCTGCGCGACTGCGACGAGGAGGTCCCGGTCAACCTGCCGATCGACGTGTTCTTGAGCTCGCTCGCCGCCGAGATGGGCGCGCGGGCGATCGCCGTGATCCTCTCGGGCTCGGGGAGCGACGGCGCCCGCGGCTGCGCGGCGGTCCGCCAGGCGGGCGGCCTGGTCATCGCCCAGGTGCCGTCGACGGCCCACTTTCCCTCGATGCCCCGGGCGGTGATCGACCAGGTCGACGACGCGGTCACCGCCGCGCCGGGCGAGATGGCGACGCTGATCGACCAGCACCTGCGCGGCCGGCCGCTCACCGCGCCGCTCGGCGAGGGCATCCCCGACACCCTCGACGCGCGCCAGCGGATCCTGCTCGGCCTGCGCCGCCGCTTCGGGCCCGATTTCGGCTACTACAAGCCGTCGACCGTGATCCGCCGGATCGAGCGGCGCGTCGGTCTCACCAAGAGTGTCGACATCGACGCCTACGCGGCCTTGGTGCAAGAACATCCCGACGAGCTGGAGACGCTCTACCACGACCTCCTGATCGGCGTGACGAGCTTGTTTCGCGACGAGACGGCGTTCCGTGCCTTCGAGGAGGAGGCGTTGCCGTCTCTCTTGGGACGCATGGCGGCGGGCGAGCAGTTGCGCGCCTGGGTTGCGGGCACGGCGACCGGCGAAGAAGCCTACTCGCTGGCGATCCTCCTCGTCGAGGGCGCCGAGCGGCGGCGCATCCCTCTCAACCTGAAGATCTTCGCCACCGACGTTCACGAGCATTCGCTGGCGCTCGCCAGCGACGGTGTCTACCCGCGCGACCAGGCGCGCGCGGTGTCCGCCGAGCGACTCGGACGCTACTTCGACAGCCTGCCCAACGGCGACGTCCGGGTGAAGCCGGCGATCCGCCGCTTCATCGTCTTCAGCAAGCACAATATCATCAAGGATCCGCCTTTCTCGCGGCTCCATCTGATTTCGTGCCGCAACCTGCTCATCTACATGGGTGACGCGGCGCAACGAAAGGTGCTCACCCTTTTCCACTTCTCGCTGCGCAAAAACGGGCTGCTGTTTTTGGGCTTGAGCGAGACACCGAGACGCCTCGCCGACGAGTTCAGCACGGTCGACGCCCGCCACCGGATCTTCCGCAAGGTGCGCGACGTGCGCCTGCCCTCCTCCTCCTTGGAGGTGCTGCCGACGTCGACGGAGGTCGCCGCGCCGGAAGGTGGCGAAGCGGGCTCGGTCGCGCTGCCGCTCTTCAGAGGCAGCGCCGCCCTGTTTCGCCAGCTCATGCCCGCGTACGATACCCTGCTCGCCACGTACGCCCCACCTGGCCTGCTCGTCGACAACCGTGGCGAGGTCGTCCACATCTTCGGCGACGCCGCGCGGTTCCTGCGCCCGCTCGGTGGCGGCGCCGTGAGCATGCGCGCGGCCGAGCGCGTCCACGAGGCGCTGCATGTCGCGGTCGCGAGCGGCGTCGAGCGGGCGCTGCGGCGGGGCCATCCATCGATCGCCGCCGACCTCGGCGTGCCGGTCGGCGACGGCGGCGAGGTGCGCACCACCGTGCACGTCACCCCGATCGCCACGCGTCAAGGCGAGGACCCGACCCATGCGTTCGTCGGCTTCGAGGTGCCGCGGGAGTCGACGCCCTCGACGGTCGACGAGGCGAGCGCACCGGTCGTCATCGCCCCCGACGAGGCGGCACGCCGCATCCGCGAGCTCGAGACCGACCTCCGCCTCACCGAAGAAAGCCTGCAGACCACGATCGAGGAGCTCAAGACCTCGAACGAGGAGCTGCAAACCTCGAACGAGGAGTTGCAGTCGTCGAACGAGGAGCTGCAGAGCACCAACGAGCAACTCTACTCGATGAACGAGGAGCTGCACTCCGTCTCGGGGGAGTACGAGCAGCGCATCGAGGAGCTGGTGCAGCTCAACGCGGACATCAACAACCTGCTGACGAGCACCGACAGCGGCGCCATCTTCCTCGATCGCGATCTCAACCTGCGCCGGTTCACCCCGGCGGCGGCCAAGCTGTTCCACCTGGTGCCGCACGACGTGGGCCGGCCGATCGGCCACGTCACCACGCGCATCGTCTCGGCCGACCTGCAAGAGGACATCGCCCAGATCCAAAGCGGCATCGCGCGGATCGAGCGCGACGTCACGACCGACACCGGCGACCATTATCTCGTGCGGCTGCTGCCCTACACGACGGCCGAGGGCGGCAGGGACGGCGTGAGCCTCTCCTTCGTCGACGTCGGCGAGCTCAAGCGCGCCTACGCCGAGCTCGAGCAGCGCAGCGATCAGCTCGCCGAAGCCAACGAGGAACTCGAGCGCTTTGCCTACATCGCCTCGCACGACCTCAAGGCGCCGGTGCGCGGCTGCAGCCATGTCTTGCGATTCCTGCGCGAGGATCTGGCCGATCGGCTGTCCGCCGAGCAGACCAAGCCGTTCGACCTCGCGATCGAGCGCCTGCGGCAGATGGAGACGATGCTGCGCGAGCTCTTGGACTACGCCCGCATCGGCCAGGAGCAGGCGCCGATGGAACCCATCGACACGGCGAAGCTCTTGCAGGAGACCATAGCCTTGCTCGAGCCGCCCGCCGGCTTCGACATCCAGGTCCACGCGTCGCTGCCGGCGATCCACGGGGCGCGGCCGCTGCTGGGCCTGGTCTTCCGCAACCTAGTCGGCAACGCGATCACCCATCACCACCGAGGGCACGGGATCGTCGCGATCTGCGGCGAGCGCCAGGGCGAACGGGCCGAGTTCTTAATCAGCGACGACGGGCCCGGCATCGATCCGGCGATGCACGGCCGCATTTTCGAGCCCTTCAAGAAGCTCGATCCGTCCGCACCCGGAACGGGCATGGGCCTCGCCTTCGTCAAGCGCGCGCTGGAGCGGGCCGGTGGTTCCATCGAGCTGATCGCCTCCGGGCCAGGGCGCGGCACCACGTTTCGCGTCGAGGTGCCGCTGCGGCCGACGCCGCGCCCGGACGGTCAGCCGGTCGACGACCGCGAGGCGGCGGGGACGGCGGCGGGGACGGCGGCGATCTCGTCGGCGAAGGCGTCGACGCCGGGCCAGAACGTGTAGTCGACCTGCGCCGTGCCGTCGGTCGGGCCGCCCGTCAGCGCCATGATGAGCCGGATCATCTGCCGGTCGAACCAACGATAGCGTGGGTAGTCCAGCCGGCCGGCGAAGATTGCGGTCGCCGCGGGCGCGAGCGCGTGCCGCGCGATGAGCTTCTTGAGGTAGGGGTTGGTCTCCAGCGTCTGCTTGTCGGGCTTGCGCGCCGTGAGATTGACGGTCGCGAGGGCGAGCGGCGGCGGCGCTGGCAGACGACGCCAGGCGGCGAGAAAGCCGTCCGCCGCGGGCAGGTGCTTGCCGTAGCGCACGGCCGCGACGACCGCGACCAGATCGCATGACGCGGCGACCTCGCTCGCCGGCGGTGCCGCGGCGAGGTCGACGAGCTCGGCGGCGAGCGCCTGGGCGCGGAGGCGATCGCGGACGCGAGCGGCGATGGCGGCGGCGTGCCCGTCGTGGCTCGCGAAGGCGACGACGACGCGCGGTGCGGGTGCGGTGGCGGCGCCGCTCACAGCCAGGTCACCCGGCTCGCGAGATCCGGCCGCCGGCGCTCCTCGGCCATCTCGCCGGCGGTACCGAGATAGACGAAGCCCGCGAGCCGCTCGCCGCCGGTCAACCCCAGCGCCGCGAGCACGTCGCGGTCGTAGCCGTACCATTCGGTGATCCATTGCGCGGCCCAGCCCGCGGCGTTGGCGGCGAGCAGCAACTGATGGCAGACGGCGCCCGCCGAGAGCACCTGCTCCCATTCGGGCACCTTCGGGTTGAGCACCGGCGCCGCGACGACGCCGACCACCGCTGGCGCGCGCAGGAACCGGCCGCGCTCGAGCTCCAGGGTCGTCGGCGAGGCGTCCGGCTGGCGGACGGCGAAGGCACGGGCGACGGCGTCGCCGAGCCGCGCTCGGGCGGCGCCGCGCAGGACGACGAAGCGCCACGGCGCGAGCTTGCCGTGATCGGGAACCCGCATGGCGAGCGCCAGCAGACGCTCGATCTCGCCGTCGCTGGGGCCGGGCTCGGTCATCGCCTTGACGACCAACGAGCGCCGCCGCGCGAGAAAGGCGAGCGTCGCCGCCGAGGGCAAGGCCCCCGGAAGACGCTCGCCGTCCGCCGGCAGCGTCACCTCGCCGAGCGAGGGTCGATCGAAGGCGTCCATGGTCCCTCCGGCCTTGCGAGATGCTTCCCCTATCGACGCGCGCGCCCCACATCAAGACAGCTCGCAAGCGCCGGCGCGAGGCGTCTTCGCGGCGGCCCGGTGCCGCGCTAGGATGACGGGGGTTGCAACGTCGGTTGAACGTCGGGTAACGGCCCGCTGGCGGTGGGCCATGAACGGAGCGGCGATATGGCCTCGGGTCTCAAAGGATTGGTGGGTGCTTGGCTGTTGTGGCTCGTGGCGCTGACGCTGGCGGGCGCGTCGTTGTGGTACTGGTGAGGCGCCCGTGAGCGACGGCACCGGACCTTACGCGCGGCGAATCGGCTCGCGCATCGAAGCGGCGCAAGGGCCGCGCGGCGGCCGCATCTGGGGCCTGCGGCTCCTGCCCACGGTGTTCGTGTTCCCGACCGTCGTCGCCCTGCCCCAAGGCAACCCGGCAAAGCTGGTCGCCATGCTCGCCGGCATCGGCCTGGTCGTGCTCGCCGGCGTGCTCGTCCGCCGCGGGCTCGATGCCACGGCGGCTTACGAGCAACGCCGCTTCGCCAAAGCCCCGCCGCCGTTCCGGCTCGCCGGCGCCCTCGCCGTCGGCCTCGGCTTCTTGCTGATCGGATGGTTCGCGACCGCCTACGGCCTCGCCATGGGCGTGGTCTTCGCCGGCCTCGGCGTGTTCGCGACCCTCACGACCTACGGCATCGACCCGACCAGCGTGAAGTCGCTCGACGAGGCGACCGCCCAGCGCGCGGGCGTCCGCACCGGCCAGGTCATCGAGGCGATTGCCGAGGCCGAGCGCAAGATCGACGAGATCAAGGGGCACGCCCGGACGATCGCCAATCGCGAGCTCAAGGGCCGGATCGAGCGCATCATCGACCGGGCGCACGGCGTCCTCGACGAGATCGAGCGCGATCCGAAGGACCTCTCGCGGGCGCGGCGCTTCTTGAACATCTACCTCGACGGGACACGCAACGTCATCCGCGACTACGCCAAGCGCGAGCAGGACTTCGCGGAGACGGCGCTCGCCGACAACTTCAAGGGCGTGCTCGGCACCATCGAGCAGGTGTTCGAGGAGCAGATCGACCATCTGAAAAGGGACGAGGCGCTCGATCTCGAGGTGGCGATCGACGTCTTGAACACGCAACTCACCAAGGAAGGCGTGGGCTGAGCCCGGCCGAAGGAGGATAGGCGATGACCACTCAGCCCGAACCCGGCGCCGCCATGCCGGCGACCACCGACGGCGGCGTCGAGACCCAGCTCGCGGTGCTCTCGCAAGAGCTCACGCAAGATCTCGAGCTGAACCTCGAGGGCGACGTGCCGGCGCAGATCGCCCAGGCGAAGGGCGAGCTCGACATCCAAGACACGAACTCGATCATCTTCTTCGGCACCAAGGCGCAAGAGCAGCTCACGACGCTCTCCGAGCAGATGCTGGAGAACGTTCGCGCCAAGGAGATCGGCCCGGCGGGCGACATGCTCACCACCATGGTCAGCCGCCTCAAGGACCTCGACGTCACCGGTCTCGATCCCCGGGCGCGCACCGGCTTTCTCGGGCGCCTCCTCGGCCGGCGCAACCCCGTCGAGAAGTATCTCGATCGCTACGACGACGTGAAAGAGCAGATCGAGGAGACGGCGATCGAGCTGGAGAAGCACAAGACGCAGCTCCTCCACGACATCACCAAGCTCGACAAGCTCTACGACGCCAATCTCGACTACTTCCGCACCCTGGAGGTCTACATCGCCGCCGGGCGGGCGCAGCTGAAGGAGCTGGACGAGACCATCATCCCGGCGAAGGAGGCGGAGCAGCAGGCGAGCGACGACGTCATCGAGGCGCAGGAGCTGCGCGACCTGCGCGCCGCTCGCGACGATCTGGAGCGCCGGGTGCACGATCTGGTGCTGACCCGGCAGGTGACGATGCAGAGCCTGCCGAGCGTGCGGCTCGTCCAGGAGAACGACAAGTCGCTGGTCACCAAGATCACCTCCGTCCTCGCCAACACCGTGCCGCTGTGGAAGCAGCAGCTGGCGCAGGCGGTGACCATCTATCGCTCGGGCGAGGCGGCCAAGGCCGTCAAGGAGGCGAGCGACTTCACCAACGAGCTCTTGAAGTCCAACGCCGAGCAGCTGCGCGAGGCCAATCGCACGGTACGGACCCAGGTCGAGCGCGGCGTCTTCGACGTCGAGACCGTCAAGGAGGCGAACGACCAGCTCATCGCCACCATCAACGACAGCCTGCAGATCGCCCAGGAGGGCAAGCAGAAGCGCATCGAGGCGGAGGAGAAGCTCGCGACGATGGAGGTCGAGCTCAAGAAGACCCTCGCCGCCGCGTCGGCCCGATTGACCCAGGGCGGCGAGGCCCGAGCCACGAGCTGAGGAGCACGATTTTGATCTGGAACCGGCTGTTCGGCGAGTTCGTCGACGTCATCGACTGGCTCGACGACAGCCCGAACACGCTCGTCTACCGCTTCGTCCGACCGGGCAACGAGATCAAGTACGGCGCCAAGCTGACGGTGCGCGAGGGGCAGGCGGCGGTCTTCGTCCACGAGGGCGAGATCGCCGACGTCTTCGGGCCCGGCATGTACGAGCTGCAGACGCAGAATCTGCCGATCCTCTCGACCCTGCAGAATTGGCCGCACGGGTTCGAGAGCCCGTTCAAGTCGGAGATCTACTTCTTCAACCGGCGGCGCTTCACCGACCTCAAGTGGGGGACGAAGAACGCGATCATCATGCGCGATCCCGAGTTCGGCCCGATCCGCGTCCGCGCCTTCGGCACCTACGTCATGCGCGTCGCCGACCCGGCGGTGTTCCTGCGCGAGATCGTCGGCACCGACGGGCACTTCACGACCGAAGAGATCACCGACCAGATCCGCAACATCATCGTCGCCCGCTTCGCCGACATCGTCGCCAGGTCGGGGATCCCGATCCTCGACCTCGCCGGCAACTACGAGCAGCTCGGGGGGTTCGTGACGACGAAGATCGCCCCCGAGGTCCAGGTCTACGGCCTTGAGTTGACCAAGATGCTGGTCGAGAACGTGTCGCTGCCGGCGGACGTCGAGAAGGCTCTCGACCAACGGAGCGCAGCCGGCATGGTCGGTGACCTCAGCCGCTGGCTCGGCTACCAGACCGGACAGGCGATGGCGCAGCCGAACACCGCGGCGGCCACAGGCGTGGGCATCGGCGCCGGCATCGCCATGGCGCGCCAGACCGGCGAAGCTCTGCCGGGCGCGATGCCGCCGCCACTTCCTGCGGGCGTGCGCCGGTTCCACGTCGCGGTCGACGGCACGCCCCAGGGTCCGTTCGACGTACCTTCGCTGGGCGAGCGGGCGCGCGCCGGCACGCTGACGCGCGACAGTCTCGTCTGGAGCGAAGGCATGACCGATTGGCAGCGCGCCGAGACGGTGCCGGAACTCTCCGCCCTGTTCGCGCCGAGCCCGCCGCCCCTTCCCGACGCCGCGGGCTGAGGCGGTGGACCTCGTCGTCGGGCCCTGGGGCGCGCGGCCCGTCGGACGCGAGCCACCGGAGACGGCCCCGACGCCCGAGCGCGAAGGCCGTTTCGCCTGCGCGAACTGCGGCGCCGTGCTGAGCTACGCCCCGGGCACCGAGACCCTGCGCTGCGCCTATTGCGGGCACGACAACCACATCGAGGCGAGCGACGCGGTCGTCGCCGAGGCGGAGTTGGCCCCGGCCCTCGCCCGGATCGGTGACGCGGCGCCGCCGGAGGCCGCGGCCGAGGCGCGGTGCGACGGGTGCGGCGCCGGCTTCCGCTTCGCTCCCCCCTTGCACGCGGGGCCGTGCCCGTTCTGCGGCCAAGCCGTCGTCACCGCGCCGACGGGCACGCTCACCCCGAGCGGGCTGCTGCCCTTTCTCATCGGCGAAGCGAATGCACGCGAGCGGATCAACGGCTGGCTCGAGCGGCTGTGGTTCGCGCCGGGCCGGCTGCGCGCTCAGACGACCGGCCGCGACCGGCTGCACGGCCTCTACATTCCCGCCTTCACCTTCGACAGCCGCACGCAGACCCGCTTCCAGGGCCAACGCGGCGACGTCTACTACGAGACGCGGCGCGTGCCGGTGGTCGTCAACGGTCGCCGCACGACGCAGCTGCAGCGCGTGCCGAAGGTGCGGTGGCGGCCTGTCGCCGGGGAAGTGAGCCGCGACTTCGACGACCTGCTGGTGCTCGCGACCTCGACCCTGCCGCCGCGCCTCGCCGAGCGCCTGCGCCGCTTCGACACCCAGGAGGCCCGACCCTACCAGGCCGACTTCCTCGCCGGCTTCGAGAGCGAGCTGTACCAACGGCCGCTGGCGGATGCCGCCGGCGAGGCGCAGCGGCTGATGCGGGCGGTGATCCAAGGCGACGTCAAGGCCCGCATCGGCGGCGACATGCAGCGCATCACCGCCTTCGACGTGCGCCACGCCGACGACGGCTTCAAGCTCGTGCTGGTGCCGTTGTGGCGCGCCGATCTGCGCTTTCTCGGCCGGATCTATCGCGTGCTCGTCAACGGCCGCACGGGCGAGGTCCTGGGCGAGCGTCCCTACAGCTTCGCGAAGATCGCGCTCGCCGTGCTCGCGGGCCTCGCGGTCCTAGCGGCGCTCGCCACCTTCTTCACCGCCATGCCCGACGGCCCCTACCTGCGCTGATGGTGCCTCGCGGCGGCGACTATTCCGGCGCGCGGAAGACATAGCCGCGTCCGTGCTCGGTCCAGATGTGGCGCGGCCGGGGGGGCTCGGGCTCGATCTTGCGACGCAGACGGCCGATCAGCACATCGACGGTCCGCTCGCTCGGCACATCGCCGCGATGGGTGAGCTCCGCCAGCAGCTCCGCGCGGCTCATCACCCCGTCCTGGCGCTCGATCAATGCCGAGAGAAGCTCGAACTCGCCGCGGGTCAGCTTGGTGCCGAAGCCGTCGGGCCGCTCGACCCGCAAGGTGGTGCGATCGAGGCACCAGCCTTGCAGCCGGCGGACCGGCGGTCGCCCGGCTTGCGCCGCGCCGTGCGTGCGCCGCAGGATGTTGCGGGCCCGCGCGAGCAGCTCACGCTCGTTGACCGGCTTGGTCAGGAAATCGTCGGCGCCCAACTCGAGGGCGAGGATGCGCTCGATTTCGTCGGCACGCATAGTGACCACCATGATACCGAGTTGCGGCTCCTCACGAAGCTGGCGAAGGAGCGAGATCCCGTCCTCGCCGGGCAGCCGGATATCGAGGGTCACCAGGTCCGCCCGATCTTCGTGCAACACCGCCCGCAACCCCCGCGCATCGCGGGCCTCGCTGACCCTATAGCCTTCACTGGCGAAATGACCGGCGATGAGTCCGCGTGTGGCGGCCTCGTCTTCGACGACGACGACATGGGACGGGACGGGCATGATTTATCCGTTTCGTGTAAACATTCCCCCTCCCTATTCACGAGAACCTACACCCAATTCATACAAAAGTCGAACCCTTTCGGCCACTCAGCCGCGCCGCCATGGCGACCGCGGCAGCCAGGCTCGTCGGATCGGCGATGAACCGCGGCGCGATGTCGAAGGCGGTGCCATGGTCCGGGCTCGTCCGCACGAACGGCAGGCCCAGGGTCACGTTCACGCCGTGCGCGAGGCCCAGATACTTGATCGGGATCAGGCCTTGGTCGTGATACTGGGCGACGACGGCATCGAACCGGCCCTCCCGCGCCTGCAGGAAGACCGTATCGCCCGGCAGCGGCCCGGCAACGTCGACGCCCTGCGCCCTGGCGGCGGCCACCGCCGGGGCGATAACGTCGATCTCCTCGCGCCCGAAGAGCCCGCCCTCGCCGGCGTGGGGGTTGAGACCGGCGACGGCGAGGCGTGGCCGCGCGATCCCCAAGGCACGGGCACCCAGCTCGGCGAAGCGGATCGCCTCGAGCTCGCGCTCGATCGTCAAGGCGGCGATGGCCTCGCGCAACGCCAGGTGAATGGTCACCAGCACGACGCGCAGCTCCGAGGTCGCCAGCATCATCGCCACCCGAGCCCCGCCGGCGTGGTGCGCCAGCATCTCCGTATGGCCCGGAAACGGCACCCCGGCGGCGCTCAACGCCGCCTTGTGGATCGGGGCGGTGACCACGCCCGCCACCCGCCCGGCGAGCGCGAGGTCGACCGCGGCGCGGACGCTCGCATAGGCCGCAGCCCCGCCCGCCGCCGCCACCTCGCCCCGGCGAAGATCGGCGGGCACGCTCGCCGCGGCGAGGACGTCGAGGGTCCGATCGTCGGCCGAGCGGACATCGGCAGCACGCGCGTCGACCGACGCGGCCGCGCGGACCCGCACGGCGGAGCCGATCTCGCGCGCGATCCGGGCGAGCCAGGCGGGATCGCCCACGACCACCGGCCGGTCCGCCGCCGGCATCGCCGCCAGCGCCCGAACCACGATCTCCGGCCCGATCCCCGCCGGGTCGCCCATGGTGACCGCCAGCGGCAGCGCCGATGCCGTCATGCTCGGATCCTTCGAGGCGAGGCGCCGCGCGCCGTCGTCGACCATCCCCTTGCCCGCGCCCCTGCCCGCACGAAGCCCCCCGCCGAGACCCCGGCGACCTCGCCCTCGCGAGCCCCGAGCCCTGCCGGCGCTTCCTTCCCACACCGCAGCCGCCCCGCCAAGGGCGCGGCCGCCCCGCGGCGCGATCGCCGGCAGGGAGGGCCGATCGTGTCACGTGGTGTAGCTGACGGCGGCACCGCAGCACCGGGTGACCGGCCTGTCTGGCCGTGCGGGCCGAGCCGCCTCGCGGGCGAACTCGCCAGGCCACCTCGCGTGCACTTCGTGCCGGGCCTCCCCGACGCCGGACGGCCCCCGATCGCCGCATGTTGCGGCGCACCATAGAGCGCGCGGACGCGCTTCGGCTCCGACCGCGGCCGCAACTTCCTGTCTCCCGCTCGGGGTGGCTCGTCGAAATTAACCACCATCTTGCCGCCGTGACCTCGTCGCGCCGCTACGATTGGTCAATTTTTATGCAATTCGTCGGCACCGGCGCGATGGTTAACGTCTGCCAATTCTTATTTGACATTAACCATTCGACTCGGGCAAGGCGAGCGGGCTTCTTTGGAAGTGACCTGCGCCTCTGTCGTCTCTCCATCTCGCCGCTGTCAGCAAGCCTCGACTTCTCAGCCGCGGATGGACTTGTTAAGGGTGTCACGGATGTCGGTGATCTCGTCGCTGTTCTGGCTATCTTGTACGGCCGTTGTCGTTCTCTTTGCTTCACTCGATGTGGGCCTCGGCACCCAAGCCTATCTCGGCCTGGGTGCAGTCGCTGCCATCGTCTTGATGAACCTCCTCAGACCAGCCGGCTGGCTGCGGTTCGCCGTGCTGATCTTCGCGCTGTTCGTCTCGCTGAGGTATCTGCTGTGGCGCTACATCGAGACGCTGCCGCCGCTGGAGACCGTGAGTTTTGCGGTCGGCCTGCTCTTGCTGCTGGCGGAGACGCACGGCTTTGCGATGCACGCGCTGGGCATGTTCACCAACGCCAAGCCACGGCAACGCAAGCCCGTGCCGCTGCCCGATGACGAGAATGCGCTTCCCTCGGTCGACGTGTTCATCCCGACCTACGACGAGCCGGTGGACCTGGTCCGGCAGACGATCCTCGCCGCGACCCAACTCCACTATCCGCGGCGCAAGCTGAAGGTCCACGTCCTCGACGACGGCGGCACCGCCGCACGGGTCTGGGCGAAGCCCGCGAACGGTGAGCGCGCCGAGGCGCTGCGGGAGGTCTGCGTCGCGGCCGGGGCCGTCTACCGGACCCGAACCGAGAACGTCGATGCGAAGGCCGGCAACATCAACACGGCACTGCGCGACACGACGGGCGATCTCGTCCTCGTCCTCGACTGCGATCACATCCCCACGGCCGACTTCCTTCAGCAGACGGTCGGCCTGTTCGTGCAGGATCCGGCGCTGGCGTTCGTCCAGACGCCGCACTTTTTCCGCAACCCCGATCCGATCGAGCGCAATCTCGACACGTTCGAGCACATGCCGAGCGAAGGCGAGATGTTCTACGGCCATACTCTCAAGGGCATGGACGAGTGGAACGCCGCGTTCTTCTGCGGCTCCGCCGCCCTGCTGTCACGCCACGCGCTCGAGGCGGTCGGCGGCATCTCGGTCAACTCGGTCACCGAGGATGCGGACACCGCCCTCAACATGCACGCTGCCGGCTTCACCAGCGCCTACCTCGACCGGCCGATGGTCGCCGGCGTCGCCCCCGACACCTTCGCGGCCTTCGTCCAGCAGCGCACGCGCTGGTGCCAGGGGATGCTGCAGATCCTCTTGCTCAACAATCCCCTGACCAAGCCCGGCCTGCGCCCGGCCCAGCGCCTCGCCTACACCAACAGCCTCGTCTTCTGGCTGTTCTCCTTGACCCGCCTGACCTTCTTGCTCGTCCCGATCTCCTTCATCGTCTTCAATCTGGAGATCATCGACGCGACGTTTCCGGAGTTCGTCGCGTTCATCGCGCCGCACATCTTCATCTCGTTGGCGCTCAACAACTTCCTCTATGGGAAGTTTCGCCTGCCGTTCGTTTCCGACGTCTACGAGACGGCACAGTCGTTGTTCCTGACACCGGCGATCTTCGCGGTGCTGCGCAACCCGCGGCGGCCGGACTGGAAGGTGACGCCGAAGAACGAGGCCGTCACGCACGACTTCTTCTCGCAGCTGGCGTGGCCGCTCGGCGTGCTCGCTGCGGTGATCCTCGCCACCGAGGTCTTCGCGGTCTGGCGCCTGCTCAACGAGCCGGTCAACGCCCAGCACCTCGCCATCGTGCTCATGTGGAACACCATCAACCTCATCGTCGTCACGGTCGCCTTCGGCGCGACATTCGAGCGGGGGTCGCTGGCGCACCGCCTGTGGATGCCGGTCCGCAGCCGCGCCGTCATCAAGCGCGGCGCCGACAACGTGCCGGCGATGATCCACGCCAGCAACGGCGACCAGGCGGAGCTGGTGCTCCCGGCCACCGACAGGCTGCGTCTGATCCGCGGCGACCGTCTCGCCCTGACCGTCGAGCACGACACCGAGACCGTCGGCAAGGCGCTCGTCGCGGCGGTCGTCGACACGCTCAAGCACCGCGACGGCTCGGCCCGCTACCGCATCGCCTTTGATCACCCGGACCTCGCGGCGGAGCGGACGAAGATCGCGCTTCTCTACGGGTCGAGCGATCGCTGGGTGGCCTTCCTCGAGAGCCGGCGCCACCGCCGCGGCTTGCTCCCGGGGCTGGGCCTGCTGGCCTATCTCGGCCTGCGGCAGCTCGCCTTGATGATCGCGGCGCCGCGCGCAGGCTCGCGGTCGCAGCGGGCGCGGCCCGCCACGGGCCGACCCGCACCTTCCACCCCCTTGCCGGCCGGAGGCCTCGCGATGTTGGTTTTGATGGTGGTCCTGCTCTGGTCGACGGCCGCGCTCAGCGCCGATGCCAGCGCCGCCGAGACGGCCGAAGCGGCCCCGACCCAGGGGCATCTGGTGACGCTCGGATCGCTGACCCGGGACGGCGCCGTGGCGCCGCTGGACGTCGCCAACCCGCGGGCGGACTTCGAGTTCGTCCTCACGCCCGACGTCGAGCTGCAGGACATCACGCTCGACCTCGGCTGGGTCAGCAGCCCGGCGCTGCCGGCCGACCCGGCCGGGCTGGAGCTGCGCCTCAACGACGAGGTCGTCGAGCGCATGCCGGTCTTCCCCGACGGCCGCCAGCACGACGCCCGCATCTCGCTGCCGCGCGAGGCGGTCACCCAGGGCACGAACACCTTGAGCCTCGTCGCCCGCTACGCCGACCGGCTCCGCTGCGGCAATGCCACGACCGAGACGTGGACCAGCCTCAGCCCGCGGCGGTCGTTCCTGGCGCTCAAGACGACGACCCGCGGCACCAGCCCGACGCTGAGCGACCTGGACACGGCCGGCTGGCGCTGGGGCATCGAGGATCGCGGGGTCACCCTCTTGACGGCGCAGAGGCCCGACGACGCGCTGCTGACCCTCGGCGGCAACCTCGCGGGCGCGCTCGCCCTGCGCCGTGACCAGCCGGGTCTCGTCGTCGGCCACGCCGTCGTCGCGCCGATGGCCGGCAACACGGCGGGATCGCGAACGGTGCGCATCAAACCCACCGACCTAGCACCGGGCCTCAACGTCCTCTTCGGCAGCGCGGACGACCTCGCCCCGCTGTTGGACGAGGACGTCGCGGCGCGCATCGACCGGCCGGTGGTCGGCGTGCATCACTTCGACACCGCGCCCGAGAGCCTTCTCGTCATCCTTTCGGGGCGCACCGCTACCGAGGTGCACATGGCGGCCGCCGCGCTGGCCAATCGGAACCTGATGCTGCCCGAGGCGACCTGGGCCGAGCTGCCGCAGACGCTGGCGCCGACCACGGTCCGTTCGCGCTCGATCCAAGAGCGGCGCGTCTACCGCTTCGACACCCCGGAGATCATGCAGTTCGATCCCGAGGAGCAGCGCCTCGAGATCATGATGCCGGCGGGTTTCGTCGCCCTCGACAACCGCAAGATGGATCTTCTGCTCGACTTCGCCTACGCGCCGGGCCTGCCCGCGGGCGCCGTCCTCGAGGTTCGGGTCAACGACCGCGTCGTCCGCCAGGTGAAGCTCGACGATCCCTCGGGCGCGGTCGTCCAGGCGCGTCGCATCCGCCTCGAGCTGGCGAGCTTCCGCCCCGGCGGCAACACGATCGGCTTTCGCGCCGGCGTCGTCGGCACCGAATTCGACGAGTGCAGCGTGGCGCCGCGCGGCTGGTTCGAGGTCTTCGCTGGGAGCCGGCTCCGCGTCCCGGCGCTGCTCGACGTCAGCCGCCAGCCGGATCTCCGCCTCCTCGCGGCGCCGGAAGGGCCCTTCGCGCGCCGCGGTGGTCGCGACCTCGGGATCGTCGTGGCCAACGCGGATCCGAGGGTGACCGGGGCCGCGTGGACGTTCGCGGCGCGACTGGCGTCGAGCCACGGCCAGCCCCTGGCGCAGCTCGAGATCCGCGCCGGCACCGACGCGCGGCGGCGGCATTCGATCTGGTTCGGCACCGCCGGCCAGCTCGACGGCCGCACCGCGGCGGCGTCCGGGCTGGCCGACGTGATCCTCGGCGAGGCCGACTTCCAGCAGGACGCGGGCTTGCCCGCGACGCTCGGTGGAAGGCGGCACCTCGAATGGCAGCGTCAGCTCGAGGAGTTCCAAGGCGACACCCGTTGGCAGCCGCTGGTCGGCCGGATCGGCGAGGCCCTGGGGGTGGACGAGCTTCGCGCCCGGCTGCCGCTCGACGGCTTGGCAGCGGACCAGCTCGCGGCGTGGCAGACCCGGCTCGAGGCGTTCTTCCGCCTGGACAACGTCGCCGAGCTGACGCGGCTGCCGAACGATCGGAGCTTCGACGCGGCGATAGCGGGCATGCCTCGCCGGACGCCGGCCGGCACAGTGGGCTCGGATCTGCACGTCGTGGCGCTCGATGCCGAGACGCTGGAGCGGGCCGTCGCCGAGATCGTCCGCACCGACAAGTGGCAGCAGCTGGAAGGCACGGCCGCGGCGTGGCAGGTCCGCGACATCACCATCGCGACGGCAGCGCCCGTGAAGCCGATCGAGACGCCGACCGATCTCAGCCTCAGCGGCTTCATCCTCCACCAGGCCAACCTGCTCGGCGGCCAGCCCTCGCGGTGGTTCCTCATCGTCGTCGGTGGCGTCGTCGTGCTCGGCGGCTGCGTTGCCCACGCCATGCGCGGTGCGAGGGACTGATGGGTAGCATGCACCCCCCGCGGCTGCCGCGGCGTTCGGTTCTGGCAGGCCTGGCGTCGTCATCGCTGCTGATGTCGGCGCCGGCCGTCAGGGCCGCACCGCACGCCCACCTCCGCGCCGCGGAGTGGGCGGCGTTCAAGGCGCGGTTCATGACCGAGGACGGGCGGATCGTGGACGATGCCAAGGACGGCCGCTCCCACAGCGAGGGGCAGGGCTTCGGCATGCTGCTCGCCACGGGCTACGACGACCCGGCAACGTTCCTGCGGCTCTGGCGCTGGACCCGCGAGAGGCTCCAGACCCGCGACGACGCGCTGCTCGCGTGGCATTGGGACGCCGCGTCGGGCGAGATCGCCGACCGCAACAACGCGTCCGACGGCGATCTGTTCGTCGCCTGGGCCCTTCTGCGCGGCTACGCGCTCTGGGGCGAGCCGGCGTGGCGCGCCGCCGCGCTGGACATTCTCCAGGACCTCCGCTCGACCTGCGTGATCGCGCGCGGCGGCGGCCACGTGCTGTTGCCGGGCGCCGAGGGGTTCACGCACGGCGACCGCGTCATCATCAACCTCTCCTACTGGGTCTTCCCGGCGCTGGTGACGTTCGCCGCGTCGGGCGTCGACGGGCCGTGGTCCTCGCTCACCTACAGCGGCCTGGCGCTGGTCGACAGCTTCGCGCGGACCGGCACCGGGCTCGTGCCGGACTGGTGCGTGCTCGCCGAGACGATCGAGCCGGCGCCGGACCTGTCCTTCGCGTTCGGCTTCGACGCCATCCGCGTGCCGCTCTACCTGCGCTGGGGCTTTCCCGCGAGCGAGGTTCGCGCCCGGCTCCGGCCCTTTCGCGATTACGCCGCGCATCATGCCTCGATCGCCGCGGTGCCGGCTCGTCTCGACCTGGCGACCGGCGAGGCCGCCGAACACCCCTTGTCGCTCGGCGGACAAGCCATCCTGCTCATGGCGCAGCAGACGGTCGATGGAGGAGATCTCCTTCTGCCTCTGTTGCGCAAAGAACTCGACTACTACTCCAGCGCCTTGCTTCTTCTGACAAAACTCGCCGCGACGGAGATACAGCGATGAATAGAACCTATCGTATCGGCGCCGCCAGCGCCTTGCTCTGCACGCTCGGCGTCGCCGGGGTCTACGCCTACGGGCCGCTCGGCGCGACCGCGGTCGATAGCGTGGCGCCGGCGAACTTCCAGCTGCCGCCGGTGCTCGCGGCGCCATCCACCGCGGGCCGCGGCGGCCCGTCCACGGCGACGCCCGAGATCGACACTAGCTACCTCTGGGCGGCATTCGAGGCCGGGGACTTCCAGGCGGTGCGGGACGAACTCGAGGTCCTCCGCCGGCTCAACCCGAACTGGGCGCCGCCGGCCGACCTCATCCGGCTGACCGACGCCATGCAGAGCCGGGGGATCGTGCTGCCGGCGCTCGCCGCCGGAGCCTATGGCGACGTCACCGCCTTCTACGAGACGCACTACGGCTGGTTCGCCTGCGCCGACATCACGATCGAGGCGCTCTGGGGCGTGGCCGAAGCGAAGGCCGCCCTCGATGATGTCGAAGGCGCGTTCGCCGTCTACCATCGCGTTCTCGACGAGTGCGCTGCGACCGATCTGCGTCTCGCCACGTTGGAGAAGGCCATCGCCCTGCAAGACCGGGCGCGGTTCGCGGCCCTGCTCGCCGTCGAGGAGGAGTTCGCCCACGACGAGGTCGAGGCCGAGCGCCTCGCGCGCATCCATCGCGACGGGCTCGGCGGCCCCGAGGGGCCGGTCGCCCCGGTCGTCGTCTCGAAGTTCGACCGCACGCTCGGCGCCGTCGGCGCGCGCCGCGCCTCGAGCGCCGACGTCGCCTGGCTCGAGCGCGAGACGTTGCAGCGGCGCAACGCCAACGCGGCGATGGTCATCGGCTACCACCATCTCGACGCGGCCGATGCGGCAACGGCGGTGGAGTGGTTCGATCGGTCGCTCGGCTGGCGGAGCACGAGCAAGGCGATCGAGGGCCTCTACCATGCCTATGGGCGTCTCGGCGACCGGACCGCCCAGGCCCGTCTCGTTGCCACACATCCGCGCATCCTCCAGCGCCTCGCCGACCAGGGAGGTCGCAAGTCGACGCAGTTGGCCCGAGCCTGGCAGGCGCTGGACGAGGGCGACAGCGAGGCGGCGCTACGCTGGGCCGAGATGACGGAGCCCGGCGTGGACGTCGCCGACCGCGCCCTCGTCGAAGGCTGGGCGCTGTTGAACAGCGACCGCCCGGCCGAGGCCGAGGCCGCGTTCGCCGCCGCCGCCGCAAGCAGCAACGCCAAGTCCCGAGCCAGCGCCCGCAAGGGCGAGGCCCTGGCCATGATCGCCAACGGGCGCGTCCGCGCGATCGAGGTGGACCCGACGCTGCCGGCGGAGGATGCCGCCGACATCGAGCGCGCCAAGCTCGAGCACGAGATTGCGCAGCTTCACCGCCATGGGAAGCCCGCCGAAGCCTATCGACTGCTGCAAGAGCGTGAGCGCCGCTTCCGCGGGGCCGCGAAGCTCGGCGCCCTCGAGGGCTGGATCCTCTACGATCTTCGCAAGCTCCGCGCTGCCGAACGCGTTTTCAGCGATCTCTTGGGCTCCGAGCACTACGAAGAGGCCAAGAAAGGGCTGCGCGCCGTGCGTGATAAGATGTATCCGAATAACTCGTAGCGCGAGAGGGCCGATCCCGTCGCCACAAGTTCTCTTTGACGCAAGAAACTTACAATGGAACCGAGTTCGAGAACCTATCGCTTCGGCGATCTGCTGATCGACTACACCGTCCAAGAGGCGTAGGACGGCGGCTTCATCGGCCAGCTGACGCTGCGCAACGCCGGCACGACGACGTTGCGCGATTGGGAGCTGTTCCTCGACGCCGACTTCGAGGTCACCAACCTATGGCGCGGTGAACTCGCGGGCGAAGACGACGGCTCCCGGCGCGTCACGCCCCCGGCGTGGCAGCCGGAGATCGCGCCCGGGGAGAGCTTCACGCTCGGCTTTCAAGCCAAGGGCGCGCCCACCGCGGGTCTGGGGCTGTCCATCAGCCCCGCGGCGGCCGCGCCGATCCTCGAGGAGGAGCCGGCCGAGGCGTCGCCGCCCTTGCCGACGCTCGACGTGCAGGTGCCGGCCGACGTCGTCGAGGGCGAAGGAGCACGCCTCGGCACCGGTGAGGCCGAGGTTCGCATCGTCAGCGACGACGTGCCGGAACTGACGATCGAGGCGGCCGCCATCGTCGAGGGCGGCACCGAAGCCCGGGCGACCAGTGGCCTCGGTGCGCTGTCGACCCGCGGCAACGTCATCGTCGACGAGGACGGCAACGCCGTCACGCTCGCCGGCGTCAACTGGTTCGGTCTCGAGACCGACCGCTCGGCCCCGGACGGTCTGCACGTCCGCAACTGGCAGGAGATGATGGGCCAGATGGCGGAGCTCGGCTTCAACCT
>CAYZSE010000007.1:0-46451 GCA_964481035.1 uncultured Geminicoccaceae bacterium
CGGCCGCAGTTCCAGCGGTAGAAGCGATAGCGGGCCGGGTTCTTCTCGTAATAGTCCTGGTGGTAGCTCTCGGCGGCGTAGAACGGACCCCCGTCCTCGATCGGCGTCGCGAGCGTCCGGTCCAAGGCCGCCTCCGCCTGGGCCTTCGACGCCTCTGCCGCTGCGCGCTGGGCCGCGTCGACGGCGTAGATCGCCGTCGTATAGGAGAAGCCGCGGTCGCAGAATTGCCCGCCCGCATCGGTCGGGTCGATCGACCGCCAGAAAGCTTCGAGCAGCTCCTCGTAGCTCACCACAGCCGGGTCGAAGCGGATCTCGACGGCTTCCCGGTGCCCGGTGCCACCCGCCACGACCTGGCGGTAGGTCGGGTCGGCGAAGTCGCCCCCGGTGTAGCCCGAGGTCGTTTCGAGCACGCCCTCGATCTTGTCGAAGTCGCTCTCGACGCACCAAAAGCAGCCACCGGCGAAGATGGCGGTCGCGGGCTCCTCGGCGCCTGCGGGCGTGGCGGCAAGGGCGGCGAGGCCGGCGAGGCCGGCGAGGCCGGCGAGCAGGTTCAGGCGACGCATGGATCCTCCGCAACTCGGTACGCTCCAGACATGGCGCGCCGGGCCGCGAGCAGAACCCCTCGTGCGGCCTCGGGCGAGCGTGAGGAGGGCCCGATCACGGCGGCGGTGATGGCTGGAACCGCGGCGGCGCCGTGCATCGGATGCGCCCGCCGGCCGAAGAACCCAGAGCGGTTCGTTGCAGGACGCGCCATCCGGATCAGGGGAGTTGGCCGGGCGCCGGCAAGGGTCACGGTCGACCTGCGCGGCGACAATCCCCATCCGCTCGTCGAGCGTCGGCGGGAAGAGACGATCGCTGGAGGATCGTCGACCCGGCGATCACCGCTCAGCGGCCCAGCCGCCTGATCTGCTGCAGCGCCGTATCGAGGGCCTGGAGGAAGCGCGAGCGGTCCAGCTTGGTGAAGGGTCGCCCGCTGCCTCGGATCTCGCCGGTCTCGCGCAGTTCGGTCAGGAGATTGCGGTTGGCGAGGTCGTTGCCGATCGATTGCGCGCTGAAGACCCGCCCGGTCGGGCCGATCACCCGGGCGCCGGCGGTGACGCAGCGGTGCGCCAGCGGGATGTCGGTGGTCACGACGACATCGCCCTCACCGGCGCGGTCGGCGATCCAGTCGTCGGCGCGGTCGAGGCCCGCCTCGACGACCACCCGCTCGATCAGCGGGGTGTCGGGGACGTTGATCCACATGTTGGCCACGACGACGGTAGGCACGCCGTAGCGGCCCGCTACCCGATAGGTCTCGTCCTTCACCGGACAGGCATCCGCATCGAGGTAGATCTTGGTCACGCCGGTCTCCGCCGCATCGCCTCCAGCGGCATGAGCCTATCCAAACGCTCGTCAGTTGTCAGGCGGCCCTACCGTTCAGTTGCCTCGAGCGCCGTTCTCGACCGGCGACGACGGCCGAGAGGACAAAGAAATGGCGCCGGCGCGAGGCGCCGGCGCTGCGGAATGCGCCCGACCGGCGGATGCGGCACTACTGCAGATGTGCCTCCTCCATCGGCCCCGGCCCCTTCAAGGACGGGTACGCGTCGATGACGTCGGCGCCGAACAAGGGCTTGTAGACGCCGTAGTGGCAGGTCGTGCAGTTCGCCTTCGGCGCGTCGCCGTTGGGCCCGAGCCGGTTCGGCGGGTAGATCGGCTGCAGGGGTACGAGCCAGTCGTTGTTGAGGTCGCGGACCATGCGGATGCCGTACCAGGCCGAGGCCCGAGCCGGCGGGACCTGGTCCCACTCGTAGAATGCGTTGCTGTTGTGGCAGTAGGTGCAGTTCACGCCGAGCGAATCGGACATGTGCATCATCAAGCTGAAGGTCCATTCGGTCTGCTTGATCGATGTACGGTTGCCCGTGGGCAACGGGGTCAGCGTATGGACGCGGATCTCGTTGTCCTCTTCGAGGAACGGCGTGAACGGGTCGAACGGCAGCGAGGAATAGACCGCTGCGGTGGACGCGATGTTCTGCCCCGCGAGATTGCCGACGCTGCCGGTCCCAGGGCGGGTGTCCTCGAACCAGATCCCGGGCGGCACCGGGTTGCCGCGGTGACAGGTGTAGCAGGTGACGCCGGCAGCACCCTCGGTCGGGTAGACATGATCGGCCGCCCACTCCGAGTTTACGTACTGGGTCATCTGCAACATCTTGCGCGAGACCTGATAGGTGTACATCGAGCCGTCGGCGAAATTCGCCGTGTCGTGGCAGTAGTCGCAGGCCGCCGCGTCGCCCACCACCCACTCGGTCATGGCCGACATGAGCCGGTTGAACTGGTCGTCGGGCAGATGCCCGAGGACCTGGACGTTCTCGTAGATCTCGCCGGCGAGCGGCGTGGTCATGTCGACGTCCTCCAGGGGCCAGAAAGATTCGGGCACCTGGTTCTCGGCGAGGAGCTCGCGCACCTCGCGCGGGTTGTAGACTTGCTCGAGACCGAGGCCGCGAAAGCCGTTCTGCACCGTCTCGATCGGCGGGCGATCCCAGCCGGACTTGGTCATCATCGCGATCGTCAAGATGGCCACGACCGCGACGGCGACGCTGGCGCCGATGCCGAGATTGAGGTTGCGTCTCATTGCATGCCTCCCGCCGTCAGGGACGGATCAGGGACCGGCGGCAGCACGTCCGGATAGGCCGGCGCGAAGTCGTGCTTGATCGCCCAGAGATACCAGTTGTCGACGACGGTCCCGGTCAGAAGGATCCCGATACCGCCCGTGAGCGTGGTCAAGACCGCGAACCACCAGGCCCAGCGATGGATCGATTCCATGGTCGCGTTGAAGCCCATGGTCCAGCGCCAGAAGAGGGCGGCCCGCTCGGCGGCCGTGCCACGGTCGGTCGACTGCTCGACCTCGCGCTCGCCGCCGTAGCGGACGACCGAGAGGATGGTGGCGCCATGCATCGCGAAGAGCAGCGTGGAGCCGTAGAGGAAGACGATCGAGAGGGCGTGGAACGGATTGTAGAAGAGGTTGCCGTAGCGGATCGAGAACGCGGTCGTCCAGTCGAGGTGCGGGAAAATGCCGAAGGGCACCGCCTCACCCCAGCTGCCCATCGCGATCGGCCGGATGAAGCCGAGCACGAGGTAGAGCCAGATCGCCGAGAGGAAGGCCCAGGCGACGTGCGTACCCATGCCGAGTTCCACGGCTCGACGATAGGTCCGCCACCACCAGAGCAGGATCGACGCCGTGAGGAAGAAGCCGGCGAGGAGCCACCAGCCGCCCTCGTTCATCGGCGGGATGCTGAGCCCGTAGGACGGCGCCGGCGGCTCGAGGGCGAGCCACGGAAGCTGCCTGACGAACTCCACCGGGTCCCAGCCGACCGACGCCCACATGTTCAAGCCGATGATCTCGAAGGCGATGACGCCGAAGACGATCGACAGGATCCCCGTGTAGCCGAGGTAGATGGGCCCGATCTGGGCGTTGCCGATCTTGCCGGCCCAGTAGTTGAAGAAGGGTTTGCCTTCGCGAGGAAGGGCGCCCGGATATTGCGGGATACCCGCCTCCGCGGGACCGCGGACCTGCACTTGGGTCCAGATGCTTTGAAAGTCGGCCATTTCCTACCCCTCCCCTACGACCAGATCGGCAGGGTGAGCCACCAGTTCCACCATTCCGGCCAGCCTCGGGTCCAGAACGGTCCGCTGATGACGATGCATACGGCGCTCCAGAACCCTGCAGCGAGGGCGAGGAGAAGACCGAGCCGATGGATGCCCATCGTACCGATCGAGTAGCCGATGAAGTCGCGGAAGAAGGTGTCCTCGTACTCCGGCGTCCTGACCGTCTGTCCCTTTTGCGGATTGATCGCGGACAGAATCAGCGAGCCGTGCAGCGCGAGCGCCAGCGTCGTCGTGAAGAAGAAGGTGATCGCCAACATGTGGGCGGGATTGTAATGGAAATGTAGATACTGGTAGCCCGTGTTCGACACCCAGTCGAGGTGGCTGAAGATGCCGTAAGGAAAACCGTGGCCCCAGGCGCCCATCAGAACCGGACGGACGACGACGAGCACGACATAGGCGAAGATGGCGACACCGAAAGCGATCGGCACCTGATAGCCGATACCGAGCTTGCGGCAGATCTCGACCTCCCGCATCATCCAGGTGCCGAAAGCGCCGATGGCGCAGACGGTGATCGCTTGCCACAGGCCACCTTCGGCCAGCGGCGCCGCCGCCAAACCATAGCTCAGGTCCGGGGGCGCGATGTTGATCTTCCAAGGGTTCCAGGTGTCGCCGATCGCGGCACCGTAAAAGATAAGTAGCGTTCCGAGGACCGAGAAGAAGATCGTCGCGACCCCGAAGAAGCCAACGTAGAATGGCCCCACCCAGAAGTCGAACAGGTCTCCGCCAATCAACGTCCCTCCGCGAACGCGATACTTCCTTTCAAAGCTGAGCATGGCCATCTTGTGTTTCTCCGGTCAGGCGGCGCGCCGTCGGGCGCGCGGCGAGCGTGGGTCCCGGCAGCGGGAGACCGAGGTCCGAGCCCGCTGCCGTGGGGCCAACGCTAGTTCGACCGACCTTGCACCGGCGGCAGTGGCGACATCTGCGTCATCGCCGTCGCCTCGGCCGCGGTCCCCTCGATCCAGTTGTACTTGTCGGTGCTGAGCAGGATGAAGTGGATCAGCAGCGCCAACGAGAAGAGAAAGACGAAGTTCGCCACCAGCACCCGCCGGGGGTCGAAAAGCAGCCAGATCTTATACATGTAGAGGTCCCCATATTGGAGAAGAGAGCGTTACGTCGGTGTCGTGGACGCCGTGGATCTAGAGCCAGGGGCGCCAGATCCAGACGAGGATGTGCGCGATGACCGCGACCGCGGTGAAGAAGAGGAAACCCTGCACGTAGATCGCGTGGAATTCCTTTGCCTCGGCGTCGGTCAGCCCCGTCATGGAGCCGGTCCGTGTTTCGGTAGCCATATCTTGGTCTCCGGATGTTGGCCCGATTGTGCCGTTGCCGCGCTTCGCCCGCGCGGCGGGGTCTTGCCGAAACGCGCCGCGTTCCGGCGGATTCGCCCGGAGCCACCGGACGAAAGGGTAGGGCCTTCGTCACCGTGTGAAGGCGAAGGGGACGAGCGTGCCCGCGATCGACCAGGCCTCGCCGAACACCGATTGCCGCGGCTCTGCGCCGGGCAGGTGCGGCCGCCAAGCGGAGGGCAGGAGCCGGCTCATCGTCGCCACCACGAGAAAGTAGACGAAAGCCAAGAAGAAGATGACGCGGTATTCCCACCGCATCTCGCGCCGCAGCTGCAACGTCGACCCACAAGTTTTCGCGATCTCAGCCATAGTAACCCCACGGTTGGAACGCACCGGTAGGCCGCACGCGCGGTCCGGGCGAAGGAGGGCGGCGGCCCCATGCCGTCGCCGCAAGAAAGGTGAGGAGCCGGGGATGGAGAGCCATCACGACGATGCCTCCGTGCCGGCCGTCGCGTGCCTCAGGCGCGCGAGCGTCACGCTCGGCTCGCCCGCGTCCCGCGCCGCGTGCTCGGCGCGGTCGCGCAGGCGCTTGGCGGCGGAGATACGGGTGAGCATCGGTGCCGCGGCGACCAGCCGGTCGAGCTCGCGCTTGGCGGCCTCGTCCCAGCCCAGCTCCTCGCGCCAACGGGACGGCGTCGCCTCGGCCGCGTCCAGATCGCTGCCCAGGGGCAGGATGTGGAAGAGCGCGTCGAACAGCGCGTTGCAGACCTCCTGGACGAGATAGGTCGCGCCGGCGTAGCCCATAAAGGGCGTGCCCGTGTGCCGGCGGATCACCGTGCCGGGGAACGACGCGGGAATGTAGACCGCGCCCGAACGAGCCTCGGCGAGGTACATCCGCTCGTTGTAACTGCCGAAGCAGACCAAGGGCGGGGTCTCGTGCAGCGAGCGGCGGATCTGGGCGTTGTCGGTCTTGGCGCCGGCACGGCGTGCGACCGCGAGCGTGCAGGGCAGGCCCATCTCGTCTTCGAGGAAGTGACGGATGCCGCGGGTGTAGGTCTCGGACGCGACGATTGCGAAGCTCGCCGTGCCGAAGAAGTCCTGCGTCACCGAGCGCCACAGGTCCCACAGCGGCTTGAGCGTGGTGTGCTTCTCGCGCTCGATGAAGGGTTGCGGGTCGAGCTCCAAGAGCCGGCCCAGCTCCTCGAGGAAGCGGGTGGTGCTGTCGAGGCCGATCGGCGCCTGGAGGTAGGGACGCTCCAGGTCCTCGCACAGCTGGCGGCCGAACTCGCGGTAGAGACAGATGTTGACGTCGGCGTCGACCAGACGCGGTACCTCGTCGAGGTGCGTCCCGAGCGGGAAGACCATGTTGACCTCGGCGCCGATGCCCTCGACGAGCCGGCGGATCTCCGCGAGATCGGACGGCATGTTGAAGGTGCCGTAGCAGGGGCCGATGAGGTTCACCCGCGGCTTGGCGTCGGGCGCACGCTTGGCGGGCTTGGGCGCCTTGCCGCGCTTCAGGCCGTACTCGGTCCAGAGCCAGTGCATCGCGCGGTTGCCGCTCTGCCACTGGTCCTCGTCGATGGTCCTGGGCAGGAAGCGGCGGATGCCGGTGCCCTCGGGGGTGACGCCACCGCCGATCATCTCCGCGATCGAGCCGGTCACGACGACGCTCGGCTGCTTCGGGTCGAGCGTGGCGTGCGCCCGCTTCATGGCGCCCTCGGTGCCGTGCTGGCCGAGTTCCTCCTCGCCGAGGCCGGTGACGACCACCGGCAACTCGTGCGGCGGCAGCGCGTCGGTGTAGTGGAGCACCGACGTCACGGGCAGGTTCTCGCAGCCCACCGGGCCGTCGATGATGACCTGCAGCCCCTTGACCGCGGTGAAGACGTAGACGGCACCCCAGTAGCCACCGGCCCGGTCGTGATCGAGGACGAGCATCAGGCGGCCTCCTCGACGACGGGGGTGGCCGGCAGGCGGCCCGTCCCCTGCCAGATGCCGGCGCTCGCACCGACGCCAACGCCCGCGAAGAAGCTCTTCATGCGGTCGAAGCGTTGCTGCTGGCCCATGGCGCGGTTGACGACCTCGGCGATGGCGCCAACGCCGGCGAGGCCCATGAGCGGCCGGGCGGAGATGATGTTGGTGAAGTAGAGGCCGGCGATGCCGCGCTCCTTCGCCGCCTGGACCACCGGGGTGGTGCCGACGGCGAGATCGGGGCGGACGGCATCCATCGCCGCGAGATCAGCCTCGAGCGAGGCCCGATACTTGACCTCGACGCCGCGGGCTTCCAGCCACGCGCGGTCGGGCTCGGAGAAGGGCGTCTTCGCGCAGGCCGTGCCGACATAGCGGACGTCGGCGCCGCTCTCGACGAGGAGCCGGGCGACGATGAGCTCGGAGCCCTCGTAGCCCGAGAGGGTGATGCGGCCGCGGATGGGCGTGGCTTCGAGGGCGGCGCGGATGGCCGGCAGCACCTCGTCCTTGGCGGCGTCGATCCGCGCGCGCGCCACGCCCGCGGCCTCGCCGACGGCCTCGAGCCAGGCCGCCGTGCCGTCGCGGCCGACGGGCGCCGAGGGGACGACCGGCCGGCCGGCCTCGCTGAACTCGCGGAAGACGCCCGTGTAGAACGGGTGCAGACCCGCCGCCACGGTGCCGTCGAGCGCGCCGTAGAGCTCGCGCCATTCGCGGGTCGGCACGACCGGGCCGCAGGCGAGGCCCATGGGTGCGAGCATCATGCCGATGCCGACGGGATCGGCCGGGAACATCTCGCCCACGAGGGTGACCGTCGGCCGCTCGCCGCGACCGCCGCTGGGGGCCGCGACCGGGCCCTGCTCGGCCTCGTGGCGGGCATAGCGGAGCATCGCCGCGGCGAGGACGTCCTTGGCCTCGGCATGGGTCGGCACGCCGAAGCCGGGTACGTCGATCGGGATGATCCGCACCCCGTTGATCGCACGCGGCAGCTTGGCGATCGGCACGCCCGAGGCCGTCGGCACGCAGAGGTTGGTGACGACCACGGCATCGTGGTGGCGGGGGTCGGCGAGCTCGTGGACGGCGTCGCGGATGTCCTCGTAGAGCTTGCCCGTGACCAGCGTCTCGGAGCTGAACGGGACATAGCCGACCGTCCGCCGGGCGCCGTAGAAGTGCGAGGTGAAGGTGAGGCCGTAGACGCAGCAGGCCGAGCCCGAGAGCACGGTCGCCGTGCGCCGCATCCTCAAGCCCACCCTGAGCGAGCCGAAGGCAGGGCACATGCTCTGGGGCTGGTCGTGCGGTCCCGTTGGATAGTCGGCAGCGTACTGCGCCAGGAGTTCGCTCTGCCCGGCGGCGGCCGCCGCCTTGGCCATCTCGTCCTTGCCGGCGTGGCAGCCCTGGCCGTCGGCAGGCGGGGAGGCCGGGCTCTTCGCGACGAGGGCGGGGTTGGCGTAGACGGTGGTCATGATCGCTCAGACCTCGTCGTAGACGATTTCGAGGGACGGCTTCGCGAGATCCTCGGTGCCGCACATGTCGGCGAGGGTCGCCGGGTCGAGCACCACGTCGCGGCCAGTCGCCTCGGCCTTGAAGAGGTTCAGCAGCCCGTCCTGGTTCAACGGCCTGGGCAGTACCGGCGGTGCGCTCGCGACCTGCTCGCCCAGCGCCTCGAACACGGGCGCCCAGCGCCCGCCCGGCCGGCCGATGATCTCGTAGTTCGCGCTCTTGCGGCGGATGTCATCGTCGGCGGGGATCGCGGCGAGGACGGGGATGCCCACCGCGTCGGCGAAAGCCTGCGCCTCGCCGGTGCCGTCGTCCTTGTTCACGACCAGCCCGGCGACGCCGACATTGCCGCCGAGCCGGCGGAAGTACTCGACCGCCGAGCAGACGTTGTTGGCGACATAGAGGGACTGCAGGTCGTTGGAGCCGACGACGATGACCTTCTGGCACATGTCGCGGGCGATCGGCAGCCCGAAGCCGCCGCAGACGACGTCGCCCAGGAAGTCCAAGAGGACGTAGTCGAAGTCCCAGCGGTGGAAGCCCAGCTTCTCCAGGAGCTCGAAGCCGTGGATGATGCCGCGCCCGCCGCAGCCGCGGCCGACCTCGGGGCCGCCGAGCTCCATGGCGAAGACGCCGTCGCGCTTGAAGCAGACGTCGCCGATGGCGACCTCCTCGCCCGCGAGCTTCTTCTCCGAGGAGGTCTCGATGATCGTCGGGCAGCTCCGGCCGCCGAACAAGAGCGAGGTCGTGTCACTCTTCGGATCGCAGCCGATCAGCAGCACGCGCTTGCCCTGCTGGGCCATCATGTAGCTGAGATTGGCGAGCGTGAAGCTCTTGCCGATCCCGCCTTTGCCGTAGATCGCGATGACCTCGGTCTCGCGGGTGGCCGGCGCCATCTGGCCGGCGTCCTCGGCCGCGGCCTCGGGGCGGCGCGCTCGGACGGGCGAGCGCTCGACGGTCGTGGCGGCGGGAGACGTCATGAGCAGGCTCTCCAGTCGAGGACCATCTTCAGACAGTCGGGTGAGGTGAACGCCGTCCGGTAGGCCAGGGCGGCCGCCGTGGCGGGTGCCTGGTGGGTGATCAGGCCGTCGAGCGCGAGCCTGCCGGCGCCGATCAACTGCTGGACGGCGGCGAGATCGGCCTCGCGCCATTCGGCGGCGACGCGCAGCCGCGCCTCCCTCATGAAGGCCGCAGGGAAGGTGAAGCTCAGCGGTTCGGCATAGAAGCCGGCGAGAACCACCTCGCCGCCGTGCGCGAGCCGGCCGATCAGCGTGTCGAGCAGCCCGCTGTCGCCGCTGACATCGCAGATGGTCGCATAGTCGTGCCGCGGGTCGTCCGCGGGATCGACGACGACGTAGCCAGCGGCACCGCTGCGCCGCTCGGCCTGGGTCTCCCAGACGACCGGCGCGCCGCCGAGCGCCGCCGCGACCCGGGCCACCAGGCGGCCGAGCACGCCGTGCCCGACCACGAGATCGGGCAGGGCCTCGGCCACTGCGTGGTGCGCGGTCGCGGCCAGCGCCAGGAGCGTCGCTTCGGCCTCGAGGGTGTCGGGCACCGCCTGCACGCGCTCGCCGGCCACGACGAGGGTCGAGGCGGCGCCGCCGAAAAGCCCGCGCACGTCGCCGAAGCAGCGGGCGCCGGGGACAAAGACGCGAGCCCCGATCGCGTGCCCCGAGGCGGGGCCGGCTTCGACGACGCGGCCGACGGTCTCGTAGCCGGGCACCAGGGGGTAGCCCATGCCGGGGAAGGCCGGCATCCGCCCGGACCAGAGCAGCCGCTCGGTGCCCGTGCTGATGCCGCTCCACTCGACGTCGACGACGACATCGCCGGCGCCGGCCGGACTCAGCTCGAGACGGCGGAGCGTCAGCTCCTCGGGCCTTTCGATGACGACGGCGGTGGTCTGCACCGGCAACCTCCCAGCTCGGCCCGGATCGCTCGAAAGCGCGGCCTTCAGCTGTCTGTCACCCTAACTTGACGCCTAAGACTGTCAAGATTGACTTACAGCCGGCCGACGTCGCCTTTGGGAGCGTGCGCGACGATGACGCGGGTCAAAAGAGGGGTGCGCGTGGCGACGAGCCGCGGCGCGGCGAAGCCTTCTTCGCGCAGAAGATCGGCGAGCTCCGCCGGCGTCCGCGGCCGGCCCGAGCCCATCGCCAGCAAGTAGAACTCGAAATAGGCGCCGCCGATCGGCTCCGCGCCGGGGGTGTTGGACATCGGCTCGGCGAGCACCAAGGTGCCGCCCGGGACGAGCGCGCGCCGGGCGTTCGCCAGCAGCGTGCGGACGTCGTCGTCGTCGTGGTCGTGGACGACGCGGACCAACGAGACGACGTCGGCGCCGGTGGGCAAGGGGTCGCGGAAGAAGTCGCCGCCGTGGGTCGAGGCGGCGAGACCGGCTTCGGCGAACCGCGCCTCGGCGCGCGCAGCCACGGCCGGAAGGTCGAACAGCATCAGCTCGAGGCGCGGGGCCGCGCGGTGGACGGCGCGCAGGAACGTGCCGTCGCCGCCGCCGATGTCGAGGAGGCGACGGTGGCGCTTGAAGGGATAGGCGGCGATGACGTCGTCGGCGATGAAGGCCTGGGACGCCGCCATCAGGCGGCTGTAGCCGGCGGTGTCGTCACCGCCGAGGCGGTCGGCGGCGTCGCCCGCGGCGTAGCCCCAATAGTCCTGCAGTCGCTTGGTCTCGACCTCGCCGCGCAGCAGCGCCACCGGATCGGCGAGGTCGGCGTAGAGCATCGCATGGTGCTCGACCATGGCCTTGATGCCGTCGTTCGACACCATGGCGGCGCCGAGCGGCCCGAGCCCGAAGCGGCCGCCGCGGCGGCGCTCGACCAGCTGCAGGGCCGTCGCCGCCGCGAGCAGCCGGCGCATGCCGTCTTCGGGCATGTCGAGCGCGGCCGAAAGCTCGCCCGCCGTCGCCGGCGCTGCGGCCAGCCGCTCGAAGAGCTTGAGGCGGACGCAGGCGTAGAGCGCCTGCGAATAGACGAAGCCGGCGCAGAGATCGAACAGCGCGCGCACCCGGCGCCGCGCGATCGGTCGGGTGAGCGGAAACGCCACGGCCCAACGCTGGAAGGATGCCGAGGCGAGCAGCCGGTCACGCCAGCCGCGCCAGCGGTCCCCGAAGGTCGCCGCGCGCCGCGGCGCCAAGGCGGCGGGCTCGTCCGCCACGGCCACAGCGGCCACCGCTCAGGCGGCCTGGGCCTTGAGGCGCTTGGGCACGAGCCGCTCGGCCTCGAGGCGCACCAGCGCCTTGAGGTCGTGGGCGCGCGGGCTCTCGGGAATGGAGGCGGCCGCCGTCTCGACGAGCCCGCGCAGCCGCGCGAGCGCGCCGTCGATGCCGAGCTCCACCACCGCGCTCGGCCGGCCGAGCAGGACGTCCTGCCCGATCGGCTTGCCGAGCTCGAGGGCATCGGCCGCCACGTCCTTGAGGTCGTCGGCGACCTGATAGGCCTCGCCGAGCCGATCCCCGAGGGCCCGCCACGGCTTGGGCTCGGCACCCGAAGCGGCCGCACCGGCCATGCAGGCGGCGATGAACAGGGCACCCGTCTTCTCGCGCTGGTACTCGACCAGTGCCGCCTCCGGCTCGCTCTCCCAGGCCTGGCCGGCGACGATGCCGCGCGGCACGCCGACGGCGGCGCCGACGATCTCGACGAGGCGGGCGAGGCGCTCGGGCGCGGCGGCGGCGCCCTGGGCGAGCGTCTGGAAGGCCAGCACGATCAGCGCGTCGCCGGCCAGCACCGCCAGCGGCTCGCCGAAGGCGCGGTGCACCGACGCCCGCCCGCGCCGGGTATCGGCGTCGTCGAAGCAGGGCAGGTCGTCGTGGACGAGCGAGGCGCAATGCAAGAGCTCGATGCTCGCCGCCGCGGCGTCGGCCACCTCGGGCCGGTCGTCGCCGCAGGCGTGCGCGACGGCGAGGCACAGGCGCGGACGGACGCGCGCGCCACCCGGGAAGACGGCATGGTGCATCGCCTCGGCGAGCCGCGGCGGGCAGCCCGGCACGTCGGCGCGATGCACCGCGGCGAGCAGCGCGTTCTCGATCCGGTCTTGAGCAACCATCGCAGCCTCCCGAGCGTCACGCGTCCATGAACACCGGGTGTCACGTCAACCTGTCACCCGTCAGTGTCAGGCTATATGGACAATAGGGCGTGGCGGCAATGAGCAATTTTGCGCCCACGCCGCGACCGGTCCGCCTATCGGCCCATTGCCAAGGGGTCTCGCGCGGCGCATGCCCGCGACCGGGGGAACCAGCGAAGCAGCGGGACAGGTCCATGAATTCAGCGCACCCCGCGCCCGAGCACGCACCCGGCGCCGACGGCGTGGTCCCCGACGACTTGCGCTTCGATCTCTCGCCGCGGCCGCAGGGATATCTCTGGTGGTACGTCGACGGCATCAGCGACGATGGTGCCCACGGCATCACGCTGATCGCCATGCTCGGCAGCGTCTTCTCGCCCTATTACGCCTGGGCGGGTCGCGGGGATCCGCTCGATCACGTGGCGCTCAACGTTGCGGTCTACGGCGGCGCGGGCAAGCGCTGGGCGGTCACCGAGCGGCGCGGCACGAGCCTGGCCCAAGGTCGCCACGACCTCGCCATCGGGCCGAGCTCGCTGCGCTGGGACGGCACCACGCTGATCGTCGACATCAAGGAGAAGGGCGCGCCGCTGCCGCTGCCGCTCGAAGGCCAGGTCCGCCTCACGCCCGAAGCCCTGACCTCGCATCGCGTCGTCCTCGACGCCCACGGCCGCCACCGCTGGTGGCCGATCGCCCCTTGCGCGCGGATCGAGGTCGAGATGAAGAAGCCCGCGCGCCGCTGGCGCGGCGTCGGCTATCTCGACATGAACCACGGCGACGCGCCGCTCGAGGCGGACTTCAAGGGCTGGCACTGGTCGCGGCTGCACCTCGGCCATGACAGCATGATCTACTACGACAGCACGTACCGCGACGGCACCGGCAAGCTGCTGGCGCTCGCCTGCCATCCCGACGGCCGCGTCGAGCCGGCCGAGGCGCCGCCGCCGGTGGCGCTGCCGACCACCGGCTGGCGCATTCCCAGGGTCACCCGCGACGACGTGCCTGACCGCGCCCGGGTGCTCCACACCTTCGAGGACACGCCCTTCTACGCGCGCTCGCTGGTGGCCTCGGGCTTCCGCGACCGCCCGGGCCTCGCCATGCACGAGAGCCTCGACCTCGAGCGCTTCGCGAACCCTTGGGTCAAGATGCTCCTGCCGTTCCGCATGCCCCGCGCCCGCCGCTGAGGTCATGCTTCGAGGCCCGCGGCGAGGGCGCGGGCGACGCGGCCGGCGGGGGGGCGGCCCAGCACCGCGGTGATGCCGCGCCCGGCGGCGGCGAGGGCGTCGAGGTCGATACCCGTGCGCACGCCGAGCCCGTCGAGCAGGTGGACGAGGTCCTCGGTCGCGAGGTTGCCCGCGGCGCCGGGCGCGAAAGGGCAGCCGCCGAGGCCCGTCACCGCCGCGTCGAGAACCGTGACGTCGGCCTCGAGCGCGGCCAGCGCGTTCACCAGCGCCTGGCCGTAGGTGTCGTGGCCGTGCCAGGCGAGCCGGCGCCGCGGTACCGCCGTGGCCGTGGCGTCGATCACCGCGCGGACACGGTTGGGCGTCGCCTTGCCGATGGTGTCGCACAAGGCGAGCTCGTCGCCGCCCGCGGCCATCAGCGCCGCCCCGAGCTCGGCCACCGGCTTGGGTGCCACCGGGCCTTCGTAGGGGCAGTCGGTGGCGCACGAGATGTCGACGCGGACCGATCGACCGTGACGCTTGGCCTCCCGGATCACGTCGGTGAGCCGGGCCTTGGCCTCGGCGATCGAGCAGTTGGTGTTCTTCTTCGAGAAGGTCTCGGTCGCGGCGGCGAAGACGACGACCTCGGGCACGCCTGCAGCGAGTGCCGCCTCCAGCCCCTCGAGGTTGGGGACGAGCACGCTCGCTCGGGCGCGCAGCTGGCCGAGGCCGGCCGTGAGCGCGCCCGTGTCGGCCATCTGCGGCACCCATCGGGGCGAGACGAAGGAGCCGACCTCGATCCGCGGGCAGCCCGCCGCGTCCAGTCCCTGGACGAGCGCCCGCTTGGCGGCGAGCGGCACGGTCGCCGGCTCGTTCTGCAAGCCGTCGCGGGGTCCGACCTCGACGATCGTCACCTCGGCCGCGAGCTTCAAGGGGCGGTCTCCTCGCGGTCGGCGTCGACGACGACCAGCACCGCACCCGCCGCCACCTGCTCGCCGACCGCGACCGGCAGATCGGCGATCAGGCCGTCGAGATCGGCGAGCACCCGGTGCTCCATCTTCATGGCCTCGAGCTTGAGCAGCAGGGCGCCGCGCGCGACGCGCTCGCCCACGGTCACCGCGACCTCGATGACGCGGCCCGGCATGGGCGCGCGCAGGGCGCCGTCGGCGGTCGTCTCGTCGACGCCCGAGGCGACGGCCGCGACCCGGCGCAGGCGGGTGTCGCCGGTGGCCAAGCCGATCCAGCGCAGATCGCCGTCGCGGGTCACCTGGCCCTCCAGGTGCCGCCCGTCACACTCGACGCTGAACGTCCGCCCGTCGAAGGCCACCACCCGCAGCCGCTCGCGGCGCCCCTCCCAGGCCAGCCGCCAGCTTGTCCCGTCGCGGGTGACCTCGACCTCGACGACGCCGCTGCCGTCGTCGAGGCGGACCGTCTGCGGCGCCGGCGCGCCGAGCCGGAAGCCGTCGGTTGCCTGCCACGGCGAGTGCGGGTCGCCGGCTTGCGCGGCGAGCGTCGCGGCCCGCTCCGCCCGCTCGGCCAGACGATCGGCGACGGCGAGGCGGATCGCGTCGTCGCGCGGGCGCGCGTCCGGCGCCGGCGAGGCTCGCTCCAGCCAGGTCGTGTCGACCTCGTTGGCGTGCACCGCGGGGTCGGCCACGAGCCGGCGGAGGTAGTCGCGGTTGGTCACGACGCCCGCGATCCGGGTGGCCGCCAGCGCCCGGCCGAGCCGGGCCAGGGCCGTGCGCCGGTCCGGCCCCCAGGCGACGAGCTTGGCGAGCATCGGGTCGTAGTCGAGGCCCACCAGGTCGCCCTCGACGATGCCGGTCTCTAGTCGCAGATGCTCGGCCGCCGGGGGCCAGCGGACGGCCAGCAGTGACCCTGTCGCCGGCAGGAAGCCGGCCTCGGCATCCTCGGCGTAGAGCCGGGCCTCGACCGCGTGGCCGTCGAGCCGCAGGGCCGATTGCGTGAGATCCAGTCGCTCGCCGGCGGCGATCTTGAGCTGCCAGGCGACGAGGTCGACCCCGGTGACCATCTCGGTCACCGGATGCTCCACCTGCAGCCGGGTGTTCATCTCGATGAACCACGGTCGGCCGTCGGCCCAGAGGAACTCGATCGTCCCGGCGTTCACATAGTCGACCGCCGCCGCGGCGCGCAGCGCCAAAGCGCCGAGTTCGGCCCTTTTTTCGGGCGCGAGGGTGGGCGAGGGCGCCTCCTCCAAGACCTTTTGATGGCGGCGCTGCAGCGTGCATTCGCGCTCGAAGACGAACAGCGCCTGGCCGTGCGCGTCGGCGAGGATCTGCGCCTCGATGTGCCGCGCTCGCTCGAGATAGCGCTCCAGCAGGACCCGATCGTCGCCGAAGGCCCTGAGCGCCTCGCCCCGCGCGGCCGCGACCGCCCACTCGAGCTCGCCCGGCTCGCGGACCACCCGCATGCCCTTGCCGCCGCCGCCGGCCACGGCCTTGACCAGCAGGGGAAAGCCGATGCGGGTGGCCTCGTCCGCCAGGCGCGCCGGCGCGAGGTCGTCGCCGCGGTAGCCGGGCACGCACGGCACGCCGGCCTCTTCCATCAGGCGCTTGGCCTCGTCCTTCGCGCCCATGGCCCGGATCACGCGCGCCGGCGGCCCGACGAAGACGACGCCCGCCGCATGGCAGGCCTCCGCGAAGACGGCATTCTCGGCGAGGAAGCCGTAGCCCGGGTGGATCGCCTCGGCGCCGGTCTCGCGCGCCGCCGCCAGCACGCGCTCGATGTGGAGATAGCTCTCCGCCGCCGGCGCCGGGCCCAGATGCACCGCGCGGTCGGCGAGCCGGACATGGCGCGCGGTCGCGTCCGCATCGGAGTAGACGGCGATGCTCTCGACGCCGAGCCGCCGGCAGGAGGCGATGACGCGGCAGGCGATCTCGCCGCGATTGGCGATGAGGACGCGCTCGAACATCAAGGCACCCACGCCGGCGGGCGCTTGTCGAGGAAGGCGCCGAGCCCCTCCTTGGCCTCGTCCTCGCTGCGCACGCGCGCGATCAGCCGGGCCGCGGCCTCCATGCTGTCGTCGTCGGGGACGCGCTGGGCGACCGCGCCGACGAGCCGCTTCGCCCGAGCGAGCGCCTCGGGGCCGCCCTTGAGCAGGTCGGCGACGAAGCCCGTGACCCGGTCGTCGAGGCTGGCGGCGGGCACGACCTGGTGGACGAGGCCGATGGCCTGGGCCTGCACGGCGTCGATGCGCTCGCCCGTCAAGAACAGCCGGCGGGCCTCGCGCGCGCCGACGGCGCGGACGACGAAGGGCGAGATCACCGCCGGCACGATGCCGAGGCGCACCTCGGTGACGGCGAAGACGGCGCGCTCGGAGGCGACGGCGATGTCGCAGGCGGCGACGAGGCCGAGCCCGCCGCCGATGGCGGCGCCGTCGACCTTGGCGATCGTCGGCTTGGGGCAGCGGTCGAGGGTCGTCATGAGCCGGGCGAGGGCGCGCGCGTCCGCCAGGTTTGCCGCCTCGTCGTAGTCGGCCGCGCGGCGCATCCAGGCGATGTCGGCGCCGGCGGAGAAGCTCTTGCCGGCCCCGGCGAGGACGACGATGCGCACGAGCTCGTCGCTGCCCGCGGCCTCGAGGCGGGCCGTCAGCTCGGCGATGAGCGCGTCGTCGAAGGCGTTGTGCACCTCGGGCCGCGCGAGCGTCAGCGTGCGCACCCCCGAGAGGTCGTCGGTCACCGCGACGAACTCGCCTGCCATCGTTCCCTCCTACATCCGAAAGACGCCGAAGCGCGTGGGGGCGATCGGCCGCTCCAGGGCCGCGGCGAGGCCGAGCGCCAGCACCCGGCGGGTGTCGGCCGGATCGATCACGCCGTCGTCCCAAAGGCGCGCCGTGGCGTAGTAGGGATGGCCCTCGCGCTCGTACTTGTCGCGGATCGGCGCCTTGAAGGCCTCCTCCTCGCTCGCCGACCAGCTCCGGCCTTCGGCTTCCAGATTGTCGCGGCGGACCTGGGCGAGGACGCTCGCGGCCTGCTCGCCGCCCATGACCGAGATCCTGGCGTTCGGCCACATCCACAAAAAGCGCGGGTCGTAGGCGCGCCCGCACATGCCGTAATTGCCGGCGCCGAAGCTGCCGCCGATGACGATGGTGAGCTTGGGCACCTCGGCGCAGGCGACGGCGGCGACGAGCTTGGCGCCGTCCTTGGCGATGCCGCCCGCCTCGTAGGCGCGGCCGACCATGAAGCCGGTGATGTTCTGCAGGAAGACGAGCGGGATCCGCCGCTGGCAGCAGAGCTCGATGAAGTGTGCGCCCTTGAGCGCACTCTCCGAGAACAGCACGCCGTTGTTGGCGAGGATGCCGACCGAATAGCCCCAGACATGGGCGAAGGCGCAGACCAGGGTCGTGCCGTAGCGGTGCTTGAACTCTTGGAAGCGCGAGCCGTCGACGATGCGGGCGATCACCTCGCGGACATCGTAGCTCGCGCGCGGATCGGCGGGAACAACCCCCCAGAGTTCGCCCGGGTCGTAGGCCGGGGGCTCGGGTGGCGCGTGGACCGTCATCGCGCGGGGTCGCGGACCCAGGTCCTCGACGATGCCACGGGCGATCTCCAGCGCGTGCAGGTCGTTGTCGGCGAGGTGGTCGGCCACCCCGGAAAGCCGCGTGTGGACGTCGCCGCCGCCGAGGTCCTCGGCGCTCACGACCTCGCCGGTCGCCGCCTTCACCAGCGGTGGCCCGCCGAGGAAGATCGTGGCCTGGTTCTTGACGATGACGGTCTCGTCGGCCATCGCCGGCACATAGGCGCCGCCCGCCGTGCACGAGCCCATGACGACGGCGATCTGGGCCACGCCCTCCGCCGACATCCGCGCCTGATAGAAGAAGATCCGCCCGAAATGGTCGCGGTCGGGGAAGACCTCGTCCTGGTTCGGCAGGTTGGCGCCGCCGCTGTCGACCAGGTAGATGCAGGCGAGGCCGTTGGCCCGGGCGATCTCCTGGGCGCGCAGGTGCTTCTTGACCGTCAGAGGATAATAGGTGCCGCCCTTGACCGTCGCGTCGTTGGCGACGACGACGCAGGGCCGGCCGTGGATCGGGCCGATGCCGCAGATCAGCCCGGCCGCCGGCACGGGCTCCGCGTAGACCCCGTGCGCGGCGAGCGGCGCGATCTCCAGAAAGGGGGCTCCGGGGTCGATGAGCCGCTCGATCCGCTCCCGGGGCAGCAGCTTGCCGCGAGCGAGGTGCCGCTCGCGCGCCTGAAGCGGGCCGCCCAGGGCGGTCTCGTCGAGCCGGGCGCGCAGGTCCGCGACGAGCGCCGCCATCGCCCGCCGGTTCGCCTCGAAGCTCGCGTCCTGGGGACGCACGCGGCTCTGCCACACGGGCATGCGCGAGGGGCCTCCGCTGCTCGTCGTCGTGGGCCGGCCTAGCGCGCCAGCCACCGTCGAGGTAGCAGGAAGCGCTCCAGGAAGGAACGCTGGATCCGCATGCCCACGTCTTCCGCCAGCCATGCGGCCGGCTCGATCCGCGAGCGCCTGCTCGCCGAGGCCGAGATCGAGGCCGAGCGCACCGTCGCGGTCCTGCGGATGCTGATGGGGGCGGGCCTGCTCGCGTTGCTGGTGGTGGCGCTCGGCGGCCTCGCCGCGCCGCCGCCGGAGCTGATGCGTCGCCAGGCGGGGATGGCCGTCGCCGTGCTCGTGCTCTATTCGGCGCTCGGGGTGCTGTCCTGGCGCCTCGCCCGGCCGGGCGTCCTTAAGCCCTGGATGCCGTGGATCTTCACCACGGCCGATGCCGCGCTGCTGCTGTTCAACGTCGCTTTCAACGCCGACAATCTCGGCGTGTCGCTCGCCTTCGCCACGGCCTTTCCGGTCCTCTGGCTCGCGCCGCTCGTGCTGAGCTTCACGGCGCTACGCTACCGGCCGGGTCTGCAGGCCTACGGCGGCGCGCTGATCGTCGGCGGGCTGCTCGCGCTGGCGGCGATTGAAGGCGCGCAGCCGACCGGCCCGGCGATCCCGATCGCGACCTTCGCCGTTCCGCCGAACGTGATGCGGCTGGGCATGCTGGCCGGCTTTGCGGCGGTGCTCGTGCTCGCCGCCTATCGCCGCCGCGCCCTGCTCGCTCGCGCCGTCGTCGAGGCCGAGCGTCGCGCCGAGTACCAACGCTACCTGCCGCCGCCGGTCGCGGCCCTCGTCGCCGCCGGCGAGATCGACCGGCTGCGGCGCGGCTGGCGGATCGAGGCGGCGATCGTGCTCGTCGACATCCGCGGCTTCACGAGCCTCGCCGAGACGCTGGCGGCGGACGAGGTCGGCCGGTTCGTGACCGCCTACCGCCGCCGGCTCACGGAGCTCGTGGCCGAGCACGGCGGCCTTGTCGACAAGTTCGTCGGCGACGGCGCGGTGGTCCTCTTCGGCGTGCTCGGCGACGAGCCCAGCGCCGCCGCCCGGGCCGTCGCCTGCGCCCACCGCTTGCCCGCGGCGCTGCGCCGCGTCGAGGGGCGGCCCGTTCGCCTGGCGATCGGCGCGCACTGGGGCGAGGTGTTCGCCGGCGCCGTCGGCGACGACGCCCGGCTGGAGTTCACGGTGCTGGGCGATGCCGTCAACGTCGCCGCCCGGATCGAGGAGGTGGCCAAGGCCCTGGACCGGGCCGTGGTGGTCAGCGACGCGCTGCTCGAGGCCGCCGGCGGGGCGACCGCCGGCTGGGAACGCTTGGGGGAGCGGCGCCTGCGGGGTCGCAGCGCCGCCATGCGCCTGTGGACGCCGCCCGCCGCCGGGTGACCCCGGCCCGCACCGGCGCGCGGCAGGGGGACGGCCGGCGGCGCCGCCCCTACGCCGTCAGCTCGAACAGTTCGCGGCCGATGAGCATGCGGCGGATCTCGGAGGTGCCGGCGCCGATCTCGTAGAGCTTGGCGTCGCGCAGGAGCCAGTTGTTCCTCTCCGTACCACAACGAGTTGAACAATAACGTTGTCGGCTCAGGAGCGGCCGTATCTCAGGCGTCCGCCCCAGATTCATAGGCCTCGATGACCTGACGAATTCGCTCCTCCATATCGAAGAGCTCGTCAACGGTCTCGATCGGAACGCGATCACTTTCCTTGGCAAAGGAAACCCGTTTCTGATTGCCCGAGAAATAGAACCGTATGATCGGCTTCCTGTTGTTGTTATCAAGCAAAACATTACAATAACTTTTCTGATCGCGCATGACAATGCGATTTTTGTTAACATAGCGGCGCGCAATATTCTTTATGATAAGAAAAGATTCAATTTCTTCTTCCGTAGTGACAATGTCGCTATCCGGCTTTTCTTCGTCGAAGGTTGTAGCCTCGGCCTGGCTGTCAGTAGTATCATTTACTTGTGATAATGCATGTGTTAGTCGTATATTTACCAAATCACGGATGGTCTCATTGAATGCTGTTGCCACGAGTGGGCTGAATAATTCACGAATTGAGTTCGTATAATGTCCAGAGTACACTCGCTTCGTTAGAAGTCTTACGAGGTCATCTGAAGGATTTGAGATTTCATTCTTGATTTCGTTCTTAATCAGACTAGTATATTTTAGGGTGCTCGCAGTTTCATCGAGTGCGTTTGCATCAAAAGTTCTTGATGAAAATTTCTCTAACTGCCGCACGTCGGCTTCATTAAATTCATCGAGTGCGAAACGATAAAATGGCTTGGTGTCAAGCTTATTCCTCTCATCAACGTCGCTAAAAAACCACCAATCAAATCCGTTGGTAAGAACTGCGACGCGCGCAGTGGTTACAGAAAAATAACGGAAGAGCTGGTTGTAGTGAACATCTTTGAGATTGGCATTGCAGGCTTTGCATTCGACTAAAACAATGAGCTCACCATCTTTCTTCAGCGCATAATCGACCTTTTCACCCTTTTTTACGCCGACATCCGCGGTGAATTCAGGCACAACAGCGTCTGGATCGAACGGATCGAAGCCGAGAGCGCGTAAGAAGGGCATGACAAGCGCGTTCTTGGTTGCTTCCTCGGTGTCGAGGCGGTCACGGACACGCTCCCCGTTCTTTCTCAGCATTTGAAGGGTTTCGAGGAGGCTCATGATCGGGCTGCTTCCTTAGTGCTGAAACGATGCATCAATCGAGAATCTATGGAGCGGCGATCTCACTCGGTCATCACGGCAATTGGTCAGAGACAGGAAGCGCCCCCTACGCCGTCAGCTCGAACAGTTCGCGGCCGATGAGCATGCGGCGGATCTCGGAGGTGCCGGCGCCGATCTCGTAGAGCTTGGCGTCCCTGAGCAGGCGGCCGGTCGGGTAGTCGTTGATATAGCCGTTGCCGCCGAGCGCCTGGATCGCCTCGAGCGCCATCCAGGTCGCCTTCTCGGCGGCGTACATCAGGCAGCCGGCGGCGTCCTGGCGGGTGATCCGGCCGGCATCGGCCGCCTTGGCGCACATGTAGACGTAGCTCTTGCAGGCGTTCATCGTCGCGTACATGTCGGCGAGCTTGCCCTGCATGAGCTGGAAGGCGCCGATCGGCTGGCCGAACTGCTTGCGCTCGTGGACATAGGGCAGGACCGTGTCCATCGCCGCCTGCATGATGCCCAAGGGGCCGCCGGCGAGGACCAGCCGCTCGTAGTCCAGCCCCGACATCAACACGGCGACGCCGCCGCCGACCTCGCCGAGCACGTTCTCCGCCGGCACCTCGCAGCCGTCGAAGACGAGCTCGCAGGTGTCCGAGCCGCGCATGCCGAGCTTGTCGAGCTTCTGGGCCGTGGTGAAGCCGGCGAAGCCCTTCTCGACGAGGAAGGCGGTGATACCCTTGGGGCCCGCCGCCGGATCGGTCTTGGCGTAGACGACCAGCGTCTCGGCCTCGGGGCCGTTGGTGATCCACATCTTGCTGCCGTCGAGGACGAAGCGGTCGCCCTTCCGCTCGGCCCGAAGCCGCATCGCGACGACGTCCGAGCCGGCGCCGGTCTCGCTCATGGCGAGGGCCCCCACGTGCTCGCCCGAGATGAGCTTGGGCAAATAGCGGCGCTTCTGCTCGCGCGTGCCGTAGCGGCGGATCTGGTTGACGCAGAGGTTCGAGTGCGCACCGTAGCTCAAGCCCACCGAGGCCGAGGCGCGGCTGATCTCCTCGACCACGACCGTGTGCTCGAGATAGCCGAGCCCGCTGCCGCCGTCCGCCTCCTCGACGGTGATCCCCAAGAGCCCCAGCTCGCCCAGAAGCGGCCACAAGTCGCGCGGGAATTCGTTGCTGCGGTCGATCTCCTCGGCCCTGGGCGCAATGGCCTCGTCGGCGAGGCGTTGGACCGCCGCGCGAATGGCGTCGGCGGTCTCGCCGAGGGCGAAGTCGAGGGTCGGGCTTGTGCGTTGCGCCATGCGAGCCTCCCTGGGGCGCGCCTAGCGTAAGGCGAAGCCGCCCGGCTTGAAAGCACCGCTTGCCGGCCTGTGGCGCCGCTTGAGCGGGCGGCTTCGGCGCGGTATCCGGGTGCCATGGAGTTTCTCATCTTCCTCGGCTCGGTGCGCGACAGCGCCCCGCCGCGACCGGCTCGGCTCGGCGCGCGCGTGGCGGCGGCCTGTCGACGCCTGGTCGCCGCACGTGGTCACCAGGCGCGGCTCATCGATCCTCTCACGCTCGACCTGCACGGCCCGTTCAAGCCGCATTTCGCCTACCGCGACGGCCGGGCACCCGCGGCCCTGGACGAGCTGAGCCATGCGATCTCGGCGGCGGACGGCTACGTCATGACCAGCCCCGAATACAACCACTCGATGTCGCCGGCGCTCGCGCATCTGCTCAACCATTTCGGGGCCTCGCGCTTCGCCTGGAAGCCGAGCGCCATCGTCACCTACTCCGCCGGGCAGTGGGGCGGGGCGCGGGCCGCGATGGGGATGCGCGGCTTTCTCTCGGAGCTCGGCTGCCTGCCGGTGTCGGCCATGGCGCACATCCCCCGCGCCCAGGAGGTCCTCGCCGAGGACGGCGCCTGGGTGGCGGATGCGGACCGCTGGGACGGCTATCTCGGCCGGGTGCTCGCCCAGCTCGAATGGTGGGGCGAGGCGGCGCGCCGGCAGCGGGCGGCGGAGGCGACGCCCGTGACCGGCGCCTTTGTGCGCGCGCCGTCGGAGCGCGACGCGCCCTGACCGCCCGGCCGGGCTGGGCGCTCGCCACCGGGGCCGGCAGCGGCATCGGCGCCGCGCTCGCGGGCGCGCTCGCGGCGCCGGGCCTCGCCGTGGCCCTGGTCGGGCGCCGCGCCGAGCGCCCGCGTGCGGTGGCCGCCGACCTCGGCCCCGTGCCGACGCTCGTCCTGCCGACGGACATCGCGGTCGCCGCCGACCGTGCGCGCTTGTGCGCGCAGCTGGTGCACCGGCTTGCGGCGGACGGCGGGACCTGGCGCATGCTGGTCCACAATGCCGGGATCGGCGCGCCGTCGCCGGACCTCGCTGGGACCGACCCGGCGGCCCTGGAGCAGACCTTCGCCGTCAACGTGGTGGCGCCCCTGGCGTTGACCCAGGGGCTGCTCGCACCCCTGCGCCGCGCGCCGGCAGCACGGGTGCCGCTGGTCGGGGCGGGATCGCCGACCGGCCGCAGCCCGGCGCCGCCATCTACCGCATCACCAAGGCGGCGCTGGCCCGGCTGATGCGCCAGATGGTGACCGATCTCGACCGCGAGGGGGGCGCCGACGCGCCGGCGGTGGCGCAGGCGATGGCCGAGGCACTTACGAGCCTGCCCCGCGCCGCCTTCCACGGCGCCATGCTGCGCGCCGACGGCTGAACGCTGCGAGGCCCGGCGGCGGTGCTCCGGTCGCCGCCCTGCGCTCTGGCGTCGGTCTATCCGCTCGGGTGAGCCGGGCTCGAGGCAGGGGCGGTGGAGGCATCAGGCACCGCGCGATCGCGCGGACGAGGCGAACGGCGCGTTCGAAAAGCGGCGTTAAAACCGGTCGGCCGGTGGTCCATCGGCCGCGCGACCGCGCTCGTTCGGCCGGAACTCGGCGGCCCAACAAGGGATCGGCGGTTCGGCGCGCCCGTCCCCTGCGCCGGCGTCTCGGCGAGCCGCCCTGGCCCCGCCCGCAGCGGGGCCAGCCGGATCAGCGCTTGGAGAACTGGAAGCTGCGGCGGGCCTTGGCCTTGCCGTACTTCTTGCGCTCGACCTCGCGGTCGTCGCGGGTGAGAAAGCCACCGGCCTTGAGGGCGGGACGAAGCGCCGGGTCGTAGTGGGTGAGCGCGCGGCTGATGCCGTGGCGCACCGCACCCGCCTGGCCCGAGAGCCCGCCGCCCTTGACCGTGCACATGACGTCGAAGTGCGTCGCCTTGTTCACCGCCTCGAAGGGCTGGCGCAGGATCATCTGCAGGGTCGGCCGGGCGAAATAGACGTCCATGGTCCTGCCGTTGACGACGACCTTGCCGGTGCCGGGCTTGACCCACACGCGTGCAATGGCGTCCTTGCGGCGGCCGGTGGCGTAGGACCGGCCGAGCCGGTCGATCTTCGGCTCGACGGGCTCGGGGGCGGTGTCGGTCGCAATGCCCGCGGGCTGGGTCAGCGACTTGAGGTCGGCGAGCGTGCGGGTCTCAGCCATGGGCCTTTTCCGTCGTGTTCTTGCGGTTGAGCGCGGCGATGTCGAGCGGCGTCGGCTGCTGCGCTTGATGCGGGTGCTCGGGGCCGGCGTAGACGTGCAGTTTCTTGAGCTGCCGCCGGCCGAGCGGGCCCTTCGGCACCATCCGCTCGACGGCCTTGGCGACCACCCGCTCGGGAAAGCGGCCGGCGAGCACCTTGTCGGCGGTCGTCTCTTTGAGGCCGCCCGGATAGCCCGTGTGCCAGTAGTAGGTCTTCTGCTGGCGCTTGTTGCCGGTGAGCTTGATCTTGTCGGCGTTGACGATGACGACGTGATCGCCGGTGTCCATGTGCGGCGTGTACATGGCCTTGTGCTTGCCGCGCAGCCGGTTGGCGACGAGGGCGGCGAGGCGGCCGAGAACGAGGTTCTCGGCATCGATGAGCACCCAGGCCGGCGCGATGTCGGCCGGGCGCGCGCTGTAGGTCTTCATCACGGTTCCAATCCAGACCGACGATCCGCTCACCGCCTCGGCGAAAAGACACCGGGCTCGGCCATCGGGTTCGACAGTAGACGCGCGCTTTACGCGCGAACCGCATGGCCGTCAACGATCCGCGCACGCCGCCGAGCTTGGAGAGGAGGTGTGCGCCGGGCTACCTTTCGGTCTCGCCCGCTCCCCACGAGGACCTGTCATGCAAGCGCGTCGCCTTCCCTATCCGGCCCTGGCATTGCTCGCCTTGAACGCCTGCAGCGCGCCGGAGCGCGACCCGCTCGAGGTCCAGGCGATCGCTGCCGGCCAGGCCGCCTTCGAGGTCGAGCTCGCCGAGTTCAGGGAACGGGCGCTCGAGCGGGTGCTGGCCAGGGCGGACCGGGTCGCGCGCGGCGCCACCGCCGACGAGACCCTCGACGTCCTGGCATTGTCGGGCGGTGCCGATTGGGGCGCCTTCGGCGCCGGCTACCTGGCCGGCTGGAGCGAGCTCGGCGACGCCGCCGCCATCGCGATGCCGGAGTTCGACGTCATCGGCGGCATCAGCACGGGCGCGCTGATCGCCACCTACGTCGCCAGCGGCGAGCCCGCGCGCTACCGCGGCATCGAGGACTTCTACCGCGCGACCAGCCCCGACTGGGTCGAGTTCGCCGGGCTCGCCGGGTTCCTGCCGAGCAGCGGCTCGATCTTCGACAACGCCGGCATCCGTGCCGAGGTCGCGGCGTCCGTCGACGACGCACTGCTCCGCGACCTGCGAGCGGCGTTCGCGGACGAGCGAATCATCGCCGTCGGCACCACCGATCTCGACCTCGGCCGTCTCCATTATTGGGAACTCGGCCAAGTGGCCACGGCGCGCCCGGACCCGCACGGGCGCATCGTCGACATCCTGATGGCGGCGACCGCCATCCCCGGCGCGTTTCCGCCGGTCTCGATCGACGGCCGGCTCCACGCGGACGGCGGCGCCGTCCAGGGCGTGCCGGGCATCGCGCCGAGCCAGATCCCGCTGTTCGCCGAGCGCTGGCGCGCGCGCTACGGCGACCGGCCGATGCCGCGTTTCCGCTTCTGGTTCATCTTCAACAACCAACTGTCGCTCAGGCCGGAAGCGACCGGGCTCGCCTGGTACGAGGTCGTCTACAGGAGCTATCAGACCATCAACCAGACGGCCTTCCGGGCGCCGCTCGAGGTCAACCTCCTCCAGGCACAGGCCGGCCCCGAGACGGATCTGCCGCCCCTCGAGGTCCGTTGGGTGGCCGTGCCGGACAGTTATGTCTGGGATCCCGGCTCGGCGACGCCGTTCGATCCCGAGGTGACCAACGCGCTCGCCGATCTCGGTCGCGCCGCCGCGGCGCGGCCCGACGGCAGCTGGCGCAGCGACTATCCGGATTGAACGGGCGGCACCGAGTAGGTGCCGACGACGTGCGCCACGCGCTGGTCGTCGACGGCGGCTCTGACCTCGCATTCGCCGACGATGAGCCGCTTGCCGGCCTTGAGGGTGCGGGCATAGCCGACGAGATCGCCCGGGTGCGGCTTGGCGAGGAAGTGCACGGTCAGATCGGTCGTGACCGCGAGCGGCACCCGGCCGACATGGCTCAAGGCGATGCCGTAGAGCGCGATGTCGGCGAGCGCCATGATCGCCGGCCCGCAGATCGTGCCGCCGGGCCGCAGCAACAGCTCGCGGTAGGGCAGCCGCACGGCGACGTCGCCCTCGCGGAAGTGGACGACGTGGACGTCGAGCAGGCCGACATAGGGCACCCCCTCGCTGGCGAGGGCGGCGAAGCTCTCCCGGTCCAGGGGCTCGCCGAGCCCGGCGGTCATGGGGCGGAGCCCCGCGGCAGGCCCAGCTCGACCAGCGGCTCGACCAGGCTCGCGAGGGGTGCGATGGCCAAGGTGGGTGCTGCCTTCCGTGCAAGCGCTAAGGAGATTTCGGGCCGGCGCGCGCGGGCCTCCGCCACCAGCGCGCGGGCGCGCTCGCGCTCGCCCGCCGCGTTCGCCGCCACGGCTGCCAACAGGGCGGGCTTGAAATCGCTGCTGGGATGGCTCCGAGCGGCATCGAGGACGTCCAACGCCGCCGCGTACTCGCCCATCTGCGCGTGCGCCGCACCGATGATCGTCTGGACTGCCCAGACGAACGGGTCGGCCGGGCTCAGGCGTAGCGCCTCGCGCGCCGCCGCGATCGCGCGCGAGGGCTCCCGCACCGTCGGGTGATCGAGATGCGCGGCCGCCAAATGAAGGAGCGTCGTCGCGTTGTTGGGGTTGAGCGCGTGCGCCCGCTCGAGGAGCCGAATCCCCTCGTCGTCGTGTCCTGAGAGCTTGAGCGCGAAGCCGAGCGCCGCGTGCGCCGCGTCGTTGCGCCCGTCGAGCGCGATCGCCCGCTCGGCCGCCGCGCGCGCGGCTGCGAAGCTCGCTTCGCGGTTCTGGGACCAGCCGGCCAGGCCCTCCGACGCATGCGCCCGGGCGAGGATCGTGTGGGCGAGGCCGATGCCCGGGTCGATGGCGATCGCCCGCTCGGCGAGCGCCTTCGTCGCCGCCACGGCCTCGGGCGTGTAGCGCAGGAACTCCGCGTGCGCCCGATGGGCGAGCTCCCAGGCGGTGAGGCTGTCGGGCGCCTTGCCGGCGGCGAGTGCGCGCTCGTGCGCGCCGATCTCGGGCGCTACGGCACCGACGATCGCCTGGGTCAGCTCGTCCTGGAGATCGAACAGGTCCGCCATCGTCCGATCCCAGCGCCCGGCCCAGACGTGGCTGCCGTCCGTCGCGTCGATGAGCTGGGCCGTGAGCCGCAACCGGTCGCCGGCACGCCTGATCGAGCCCTCGATGACGTAGCGCGCGCCGAGCTCACGGCCGACGCGGCGAATGTCGTGCGCCTGCCCGCGAAAGCTGAAGCTCGAATTGCGCGAGATCACGGTCAGCTCGCGAAAGCGGCTGAGCTCGGTGATCACGTCCTCGACGAGGCCGTCGGCGAGAAAGTCCTGATCGGCGTCGCGCGACATGTTGTCGAACGGCAGGACCGCGAGCGACGGCCGCGCCCCTGCGCTCGCCCGGCTCGCGGCCTCAACGCCCGGGATCTCGACGCGCCAGACCTCGACCGGGGTCGGCAGGTTCTTGACCTGATGCGGCCCGAGCGCGGTCAGCGCGGCGTCGAGCTTGCCCCTTGCCTGCTCCTCGACGGCGCGCGAGACGCAGATCCCGCCGGCCGGCGCCAGGGTCTCCAGCCGGGCGGCGATGTTGACGCCGTCGCCGAGGAAGTCGTCGCCGTCGACGACGACGTCGCCCAGATGGATGCCGATGCGAAAGCAGAGCCGCGTCGCCTCCGGCCCCGTCTCCGCCACCGCCATCGACCGCTGGACCGCGAGGGCGGCGCGCACCGCCGCGACCGGCGAGCCGAACTCGACGAGAAGCCCGTCGCCCATCGTCTTGACCACGCGTCCGCCGACCGCGGCCACCGCCGGGTCCACGACGTCGGCGCGGACGGCGCGCAGCCGCGCGATGACGCCCTCCTCGTCGAGCGCCATCAGGCGCGAGTACCCCGCGACATCGGCCGCCAAGATCGTCGTGAGCTTGCGTTCCACACGGCGCTCCTGCGCTGCTTTGCGAGATTACCCAGAGTGTTGTAGGGGAGGCGTCGGCGGGGTGGAAGGAACCACCGCAGTACCCTCGTCGTTCGCTGATCCCAAGCCGGCGGTCGATCCAGACAGATAAGGGAGGCCCAGATGCCCGACGCGCTCGACGAGCCGATCCTCCTGCGCCACGACGCGGGCGGCGTGGTCACGCTGACCTTGAACCGACCGACGGCGTTCAACAGCCTCTCGGAAGCCCTCATCGCCGAGATACAGGGCGAGCTCGACCGGATCGAGGGCGATCCGGCCTGCCGGATCCTCGTCCTCCAGGGCACGGGCAAGGCGTTCTGCGCCGGCCACGACCTCAAGGAGATGGGTGACCATCGGACGCGGGCCGATCTCGGCCGGCTGTTCGGTCGCTGCTCGGCGATGATGACCCGTCTCACCCGCCTCGACGTGCCGGTCGTCGCCGTCGTCGACGGCATCGCCACGGCGGCGGGCTGCCAGCTCGTCGCCGCCTGCGACCTCGCCATCGCCTCCGACCGCTCGCGCTTCGCCACCTCGGGCGTCAAGTACGGTCTCTTCTGCTCGACGCCGATGGTGGCGCTCGCGCGCAACGTGCCCAGGAAGCCCGCCCTCGAGATGCTCTTGACGGGCGACTTCATCGACGCGGCGACGGCGCTTCGCCACGGGCTCGTCAACGAGGTCGTAGCCCCGGACGCCCTCGACGATGCGCTCGCGGCCCTGGTCGGCCGGCTCGTGGACAAGCCGAAGGAGGTCCTGGCTCTCGGCAAGCGCGCCTTCTACGCTCAGCTCGAGATGGGCCTCGCCGACGCTTATGCGTTCACCACCGAGGTCATCGTCGACAACGCGCTCATGGACGACTTCGACGAGGGCCTCACGGCCTTCAAGGAGAAGCGGCAGCCGCGTTGGAACGAGTCGTGATCCGAGCTGCGGTCGCGGCCATTCTCCTGGCGGGAGCGGCAGCGGCCGGGCCGCTGGAGGACTGCATGGCGACCCGAGAGACCGGCGCGGCGGTGACGGGGTGCCTAGAGCTTCGCGTCCGGACCGCGACGGGTGACGCGCGGGCGGCGTTGGACGCGGCCACGGAGGCGGCCATGGCGCTCGCCCAGGCGACAGGCCGCAACGCCGCGGTTGCCGCGCTCGTCGCGAGCGAGGCCGCGTTCACGACTTATCTGGAGCGCGAATGCGAGCGGCGCCGGGCGTTCATGGACGCCGGCACCGGGGCGGGCCGAGCCGAGCTCGCCTGCCGCGCCGAGCTCGCCGAAGCACGGGCAGCGACGCTCTGGAGCGAGGTCGGAGGCCGCCCCGCCGCCGCGGGCGGCGCGGGCGTCGTCGGTCGCGACTGGCAGCTCGTGCGCATCCGAGGCGAGCCGGTGCTCGAGGGTACGGCGCCGACCCTGCGGCTCGCCGAGGACGGCAGCGCCTTCGGCGATGCGAGCACCAACCGCTTCACCGGTGGCTACCGGATCGACGGCATGGGCCTCGCCTTCGGCCCCGCGGCGTCGACAATGATGTACAACGACCGACCGGACGGCCGCATGGCCCAGGAGCAGCGCTATCTGCAGCTCCTGGGCGAGGTCGATCGCTTCCGCCTCGTCGGCAACGAGCTCGTCCTCATCGCCGACGGCCGCCGCATTCTGGAGCTGGAATGAGCCAGCCGCTGCGCTACCCCGACACCTGGATCAAGGGCCTCCTCGGCGAGGTGAAGACGCTCGCGATGGTCGGCGCCAGCACCAACGAGATGCGGCCCTCCTACTTCGCGATGCTCTACCTGCAGAAAAAGGGCTACCGCGTCCTTCCCGTGAACCCGCGCGCGGCCGGGCGGACGATCCTCGGCGAGGAGGTCCATGCCACCCTCGACGACCTGCCGGTGAAGCCCGACATGGTCGACATCTTCCGCCGGTCCGAGGACGTCGCGCCGATCGTCGACGACGCCATCCGCCTCGACATCAAGGTCGTCTGGATGCAGCTCGGCGTGCGCGATGACGCGGCGGCGGCCAAGGCCGAGGCGGCGGGGCTCCGGGTCGTCATGGACCGTTGCCCGAAGATCGAATACGGACGGCTCTTCGGCGAGATCGGCTGGCTCGGCGTCAACCGCCGGGTCATCTCCGCCAAGCGATCCACCGCCCGCCAGCTCTCCGGCTGGCCGACACGCCGGGCGGACTGACAGCCACGAGAGGGCACCCAGCATGAGCGAGAACGCTTACGGCTTCGACACCTTGGCGCTGCACGCCGGCTACGCGCCCGACGCCACCACCGGCGCGCGCGCGGTGCCGATCTACCAGACGACGTCCTACGCCTTCGAGAACGTCGAGCACGCGGCGTCGCTGTTCAATCTCCAGCAGTTCGGCAACATCTACTCGCGGCTGACCAACCCGACCGTATCCGTGCTCGAGGAGCGCATCGCCGCGCTCGAAGGCGGCGTCGCGGCCTGCGCCACGGCGAGCGGCCACGCCGCGCAGTTCCTCACCTTCCTCAACATCCTGACGGCCGGTACCCACGTCGTCGCCAGCTCCAAGCTCTACGGCGGCTCGATCAGCCAGATGAAGGAGACCTTCCCGCAATTTGGCTGGGGCACCACCTTCGTCGATCCGCGCGAGCCGGAGAAGTTCGCCGCCGCGATGACCGACCGGACCCGGGCGGTCTTCATCGAGAGCGCCTCCAACCCGGACGGCATCGTCGCCGACATACAGGCCATCGCCGACATCGCGCATGCCCACGGCGTGCCGCTGATCGTCGACAACACCCTGCCCTCGCCCGCGCTGTGCAACCCCTTCGAGTTCGGCGCGGACCTCGTCACCCACTCCTTGACCAAATATATCGGCGGCCAGGGCAATTCGATCGGCGGCATCATCGTCGACAGCGGCAATTTCGACTGGGGATCGTCCGACAAGTTCCCGCTGATGACCGAGCCGACGGGCGCCTATCATGGGCTCCGCTTCTCGGAGACCTTCGGCAATCTGGCCTTCGTGGTGCGCAGCAAGGCGATCGGGCTGCGCGACATGGGCCCGTCGCTGGCGCCGATGAACGCCTTCTTGCTGCTGCAGGGTCTCGAGACCCTGAGCCTCAGGATGGAGCGCCACGTCGCCAACGCCGACCGGGTGGCGGCGTGGCTCGCCGAGCACCCGCAGGTGGAGTGGGTGTCCTACCCACGCCTGCCCCAGAACCGTACCCCCAGCCTCGACAAGTATTGCCCGCGGGGCGTCGGCTCGGTGTTCACCATCGGCGTCAAGGGCGGCTACGAGATGGGCGTCAAGCTGGTCGACGCCTGCGAGCTCTTCTCGCACGTCGCCAACATCGGCGACACCCGCTCGCTCATCATCCACCCGGCCTCGACCACCCACCGTCAGCTCGCGCCGGAGCAGCAGGTCGCCGCGGGCGCCGGCCCCGACGTCGTGCGGCTCTCCATCGGCATCGAGAACGTCGAGGACATCATCGCCGATCTCGACCAGGCGCTGGCCACGGCCGCCCGCTGAGCGGTAGCGGCCGACCCTCAGCCGGCCGAGGCCGTCACCGCGCGCAACGGCCGCCAGACCTGGCTCGACCGCCCGCTCCGCTTGCTGGCGTAGAGACGGCGATCGGCCGCTTCGAGCAATGCCTCGCAGGTCGTGCCATCCTCGCCGTAGCGGCTCACGCCGACGCTCGCCGACGGGACGACGATCGTGCCGTCGGCGAGCCGTACCGGCCGGCGGACCCGATCAACCAGGCGGTGAACCATCGCCTCGGCTTGGGCGGTGCTGGCGTCGTGCTGGACCACCACGAACTCGTCGCCGCCGATGCGGGCGACGAAATCGCTGCGACGCACGGAGCATGCGAGCGCCCGGCCGACCGCTTCGAGGACGCGATCACCGGCGGCGTGGCCATGGCCGTCGTTGAGGCCCTTGAGATCATCGAGATCGACGAGGTGGAGCGCGAAGGGGTTGCCTTGCGGGCGACCGGCATCGGCGAGACGGCGGGTGATGTCGCGGCCGAGACACCGCCGATTGGGCAGTCCCGTAAGCGGATCGTGCGCGGCCTCGTGGCAGGCCTTGGCGTGCGCTACCTCGGCGGCCACGAGCCGACGCTCGCGTTGGCGGAAATCCGAGCGCAGCGTGAAGACCAGAAGTGCGCCGGCGACGAGCGAGACGCTCGCGAGCACCGCCGTCGCGGCCTGCGCTGAGGCGCCACGTCGCTCCAGGCGCACCGCGCCCGCCAGGGCGCGCGCTCGTGCCTCGTCGAGGGCTGCGGTCACGGGCTCGCTGAGCGCGGCGACGGCCAGGCGCGCATCGACGATGTCGGCAGGCTCGCTCGGGCCGTCGTCGAGGACGGCCGCCAACCACGCGGCACCCCGCTCGATCTCGGCGAGTTGCGCCCGCGTCATTGGCAGCCGGTCGGCGCGCACCTGCGCGCGCAGTCGATCGAGACGTGCGAGCAGCTCGAGCGACCCCGCCTGGGCAGCATGGTGAACGTCCTGGGGCCCCGAACGATCGAGCGCTCGCTCCAGGCGAGCGAGCTCGGCCTCGATTTGGAGAAGCGGCACCGGTGCCCGCGGATCGAGCGCCCGCACGAGGCCGGCCGATGCGTGGCCCCACCACAGCTGCAGCCCGAGCAACGCCACCGTCGCGCACACCATCGTCAGCAGGATCACCACGATCCGACGCGGTAACGTGTCCCGTTGCGGCATCATGACGTCCCGGCGTCCGCTTCGATCGGCGCATATGCATGGTTTACGAACGCACTAGATGATTATTCCACTGCGTCATTCGCCGTGACCGTTCAATCGGCGGCGACGAGCAGCAAATCCTCGGGATGGACGCCGATCCGGCAGCGCGTGCCGGCCGGCGGATCGCCGCGATCGACGCGATTGACGTTGTAGCGGCTCACCTGCAGCCGCGTGCCGTCGTCCAGGCGGACGAAGACGAAGCTGAGATCGCCGTAGTAGGCGATCTGCTCGATTTCCGCGTCGACCAGCACCTCGCCCTCGACGGGCGGCACGGAGAAGTCGAGCCGCAGCTTCTCGGGCCGGACGATGACGACGCCGGTGCGGATCTCCGGCGCCGCGCGGGCCACCTCGACCTCGCCCAAGAGCGGATGGAAGACGCGCGCGTGCGCGGCCGCGAGGCCCCGCACCTCGACCTCGAAGGTGTTCATGGTCCCGATGAAGTCGGCGACGAAACGGTGCGTCGGGTTCTCGTAGAGGGTCCGCGGATCGGCCACCTGCAGCACCCGTCCCTGATCCATCACCGCGATGCGGTCGGCCATCGACAAAGCCTCCTCCTGGTCGTGGGTGACCATGACGAAGGTGATCCCGACCTCGTGCTGCAAGCGTACGAGCTCCAGCTGCATGTCCTCCCTGAGCTTCTTGTCGAGCGCCGAGAGGGGCTCGTCGAGGAGCAGCACCTTGGGCCGCTTGACGAGCGCCCGGGCGAGCGCCACGCGCTGCCGCTGACCGCCCGAGAGCTGGTCCGGGCGCCGGCCGGCGAAGTCCTCGAGACGGACCATGGCGAGCGCCTCGGCGACCCGCGCGCCGCTCTCGGCGCCCGGCGTTCCCGCCACCTTGAGGCCGTAGGCGACGTTCTCCTCGACGCTCATGTGCGGGAATACCGCGTAGGACTGGAAGACCATGTTGACCGGCCGGCGGTTGGGCGGCACCCGGGTCATCTCCTCGCCGTCGATGGCGATGCCGCCGGCCGTCGGGATCTCGAAGCCGGCCAGCATCCGCAACAGCGTGGTCTTGCCGCAGCCCGACGGCCCCAGGAGCGCGAAGAACTCGTTCCTGGCGATCGTCAGCGAGACGTTGTCGACCGCGGTGAAGGAGCCGAAGCACTTGCTGACGCCGTCGATCTCGACAATGGGCTCGGCCATCGGCTCAGGCTCCCGTCCTGGTCGGCGACTGCAGCCGCAGGGCGACGACGGTCAAGACGACGGTGAGGAGGATCAGCACGGTCGAGGCGGCGTTGACCTCGGGCGTCGCGCCGAAGCGGACCATCGAGTAGACCTTGACCGGGAAGGTCAGCGTGTCCGGCCCGCTGGTGAAGAAGGTGATGACGAAGTCGTCGAGCGACAGGGTCATCGCCAAAAGCCCGCCGGCGACGAGGCCGGGGCGCATGAACGGCAGCGTCACGTAGCGGAAGGTCTGCCACTCCGAGGCGCCGAGATCGCGCGACGCCTCCTCCTGCGCCGAATCGAGCCCGGCGAGCCGGGCGCGGACGACGATGGCGACGAAGGGAAAGCTGAAGGCGACGTGCCCGGCGACGATGTTGGCGAGGCTTGCGGGCCACGGCAGGTTCTGCGGCCAGCCGACCTCGGCGAAGAAGACCAGGAGCGCCACGCCCATGCAGATCTCGGGCACGACGATCGGCAGGGTGTTGGCGGCCTCGACGGCGGACTTGCCGCGAAAGCGGTAGCGGTGCAGCGCGAGCGCCAAGAGGCCGCCGAGGACGACCGAGATGAGGGTCGAGATCAGGGCGATGACCAGGCTGTTGGCGAACGCCTCGATCAACGTCACGTTCTGCGCCGCCTTGCCGTAATATTCGAGGGTGAAGCCGCGCCAGACGATGTTCCGGCGGCTGTCGTTGAAGCTGAAGAGGATCAAGATGACGATCGGCGCGTAGAGGAAGAGGAAGGTCAGCGCGAGCCACAGGCGCAACCACCAGCGCCTCGTGTAGTCGAGGGGGCCGGGCGGAGCCCATCGGCTAAGCATCTATCGGCTTTCGGTTGGCGAGCCAGGCGCGCAACAGCAACAGCGCGAAGGTTACGTAGAGGAGGAGGAACGACATCGCCGCGCCGAGCGGCCAGTTGTTGGCGCTCTTGAATTGCCGCTCGATGACGTTGCCCAAGAGCAGACTGTTCGGCCCGCCCAGGAGATCGGAGATGAGGAAGGTCCCCATGGCCGGAATGAAGACGAGCATGAGGCCCGAGACGATTCCCGGCCGCGCCAGGGGGACAACGATCCGAAAGAAAGTGGCGAGCTGGCTGGCGCCGAGATCGAGGCTCGCCTCCAGCAAGGACCGGTCGAGACGCTCGAGCGAGGCGTACAGCGGCAGGACCATGAAAGGGAGGTAGACGTAGACGATGCCGAAGACGACGGCGGTGTTGTTGTAGAGGAGGTCGAAGCCCTCGAACCGTTCACCGAACAACCCGGCGAGCCCGACGGGCGTCAAGAGCAGCCGTGCCGCCTCCCACAACCCCTCCAGCGACCAGTTGAGGTAGCCGTTGCCGCGCAGCACCGCCATCATCGCGTAGGTGCGGATGAGCATGTTGGTCCAGAACGGCAGGATCACCAGCAAGAGGAGCAGCGGCTTCCAGCGTTCGCCCGCGAAGGAGATGGCGAACGCCACCGGCAACGCCACCACCAGGACGATCGCCGTGGCGATGCCGCCGATCCACAAGGATTTGAAGAAGAGGCCGAGATAGATGGGATCGAGGGCGGCGCGGTAGTTCGCGAACGTCCAGTTGTAGACAATATCGACCGGGCCCGCCCGCTCGCCGAAGCTCATCGCCCAGATGTAGCCGAGCGGGACCAGGAAGAAGCCGAGAAGCCACAGACACGCGGGCAGAACCAGAATGAAGAAGGCGGCGGGATGATCGCGCCAGCTCTGCACCTCGGGCGGCCCCCTCGGCGCCGGCCGCTAGGCGGCCAGCACGCGGGTCATGGCGTCGTCGCGCATTTGCTGCACGTCCTCGCCCTGGTAGCGCGAGAACTCGCAGCGCGCGAGCACCGCGTCGGGCGGGTAGATCGACGGATTGTCGCGAATGTGCTCCGGCAACAGCGCCTTGGCCGCGACATTGGGGGTCGGATAGAGCACCCATTCGGCGATCCGCGCCTTCACCTCGGGCTGCAGCAGATAGCTGATGAACTCGTGCGCCTCCTCCGGGTGCGGCGCGCCGGTCGGGATGCACATGCAGTCCTCCCAGATCTGCGAGCCCTCCTCCGGCACGACGTAGGCGAGATCGTCGTCCTCCTCCATTACCTGCAGGATGTCGCCGTTGTACTCGAGGCAGACGTCCACTTCGTCGGCGAGCAGCAAGTCCTGGCCGGTATCGGGCGCGAACTGCTTGATGCGCGGCTTGGCGGCGATCAGCAGCGCCACCGCCTCCTCCAGCTTGTCGGGCTCGGTCGCGTTGAGGGAGTAGCCGAGATACTTGAGCGCGGCCTCGAGCGAATCCTTGCTCTGCAGGAGCGCGATCCGGCCGGCATGCGTCTCGTCGGTGAACAGCGCGCTCCAGCTCGTCGGCTGCGCGACGGAGCTCCGGTAGCCGATGCCCAAGGTGCCCCAGAAATACGGGACCGTGTAAACGCGGCCCGGATCGTGTGGCGGATCACGAAAGGCCTCGCCGATGTTGTCGAGGCCCTCGAGGCGGCTGTTGTCGAGCGGGACCAGCATGTCCGCGGCGATCATCCGCCCGACCCAGTCGTTCGAGGGGAAAATGAGGTCGTAGCCCGGATTGCCGGCGCGCAGCTTGGCGAACAGCTCGTCGTTGGAGCCGTAGAGCTCGTACTGGACCCGCACGCCCGCGGCACGCTCGAACTCGGGGATGGTCGCGTCGTCGATGTAGCTGTCCCAATTGAAGATGACCAGGCGGCGGTCCTGGGCCACAACCGGGCGCGGCAGGAACGGCACGACGGCCGCGACCGTGAGCCCGGAACGCAGGAGGCGGCGACGCGTGAAGACGCGGGACGGCAGGCGGGTCATCGGCGGCTCTCCCAGGCCAATCGTCGGTGGGCCAATCTTTGGCGGGACGGGCGGACACGGCGGTCCGGTGGCGCGACATCGCGCGTCCTTCTAACGGGAGACCCTAGAATTGCAAGGTGACAGCACGGCGGTGGAACGCGACGCGGCGTGACCACGCTCGTCCCCGACTGGCTTCTTGCGGGCGAGCCCGAACGCGACCTGATCGTCGTCGCCGCGGCGGCGCTGGTCGCCGGGCTCGTCCTCGGTATGGCCTTCGGTGTCCGTCTCGGCCGCGTGCGTGAGCGCGAGGTTCAGCGCTACGCCCGGCGGCTGTTCGAGGCGAGCGAGGACCGCCATCGCATGGCGACCGAGGCGATGCTGGAGCGGGCGCGGGCGGCCTTCGGCGAGCTTTCGCTCGAGGCGCTGGGCCGCTCCGGCGAGCGCCTGCTCGATCTGGCCGACGCCCGCCTCGGCGCCGAGCGCGACCGCCAGGCGGCGATGCTCGAGCACAAGAAGGAGACGATCGACCGTGAGCTCGACCGGGTGAGCCTCGAGCTCGAGCGCGTGCGCCAGCTGGTGACCGGGCTCGAGCGCGAGCGCGCCCGCGGCCTCGGCTCGATCACCGCCCAGCTCGAACTCGCCCACAAGGCCACGAGCGATCTCGCCCGCACGACCCAGAGCCTGGAGCACACGCTCAAGAACGCCCCCAAGCGCGGCCAGTGGGGCGAGCGGCTCGCCGAGGACCTGCTGCGCCAGGCGGGCTTCGTCGAAGGCGCCTCCTATCTCCGCCAAGCGACCCGCGACGACGGTGGCCGGCCGGATTTCACCTTTCTCCTGCCGCGCGGCCGGCGCCTGCACATGGACGTGAAGTTCCCGCTCGAGAACTACCTCCGTCTCACGGCCACCCGGGACGAGACCGAGCGCACGCGCTTCGAGCGGGCCTTTCTCAACGACGTGCGCGGCAAGGTGAAGGAGCTCGCCGGCCGCGGCTATGGCGCAGGCGAAGATACCGTCGACTACGTCTTGATGTTCATCCCGAGCGAACCGCTCGCCGGCTTCGTGTTCGAGCGGCGCCCGGAGATCGTCGACGAGGCGCTCGCCCAGAAGGTCGTGCCGTGCGCCCCGGCGAGCCTCTTTGCCGTGCTGGCGGTCGTCCGCCAGGCCGTCGACAACTTCGTCCTGGCCGAGGCCGCCGACGAACTCTTGCAGCAGATGGCTCGGTTCAGCGGCGAGTGGGACGCGTTCAAGGGCGAGCTCGCCCGGCTGGGTCGCAAGCTGGAGGAGGCCCAAGCGCTGTTCGAGGGCCTGCGGGGCCCGCGTACGCGAGCGCTGGAACGGCCGCTCGCCCGGCTCGCCGAGCTCAAGCGCGAGGCGCCCTCAGAGCGCCGCCGGGACGGCCGCTCCGGTGAGGCCGCTGACGACGGTTGAGCCGGCACTCGTTCCCTCGGGTGCGATGACCACGAGGCGCCAGTCTCCGAAGGAAGTGGTGGTGGCCTCGAGACCGCCCGCCCGGTGCGGCCGGCGGGCGGTGTCGCCGTGCGTGGCGTCGTGCAGATGAACGGCGACGCGCCCGTCCGGCGTCCGCAGCGCCAACCCGCCGACACGCCGCTCGGCGTAGTAGGCGAGGAAGGCGCCTTCGAGGGTGATGCTGTCGGCCAAGCCAAAGGGCGGGACCGAAGGCAGGCCGCGAGCGCCGAGCCAGCGGAGCGCCGCGTCCAGATCCTCCGTCTCGAGGTCGACGCGCCCGCCGCCGGCGAGCCGTGTCGCTTCGACCGCGAGCGCCTCGTCGAGCCAACGGGCGCGCGGCTCGGGCGTCGACGCGAGCGGCAGCGCGAGCGCGACCAGCGCCGCCCCGGCCAGCAGGAAGCCCAAGGCCCCCCAGGGTCTGCGGCGCGGCGGCAGCCGTCGCAGCGCGGGCGTGCGCGACACCGGGGTCCGCGATTCCGGGCCGACGCGCGGGCCGGCGCGCTCTGGTGCCGGCGGCGGTGGTGCCAGGCGCTCCCAGTCGGGCCCGTCGGCGCAGGCGAGCGTTCGCTCCACGCTCTCCGCGAAAGCGCTCATGGCGTCGACCTTGGCGCGGCAGACGCGGCAGGCGCGCAGATGTTGGCGCAAGGCCATCCGCTCGAAGCCGCTCAGACGACCATCGAGGTTGGCTTCCAGCAGTCGGTCGACCTGTCGGCAGTCCAAGGCACCCTCCCGCGCCCGCTCGCCGTCCAGAAGACACCCCAAAAGGCGAAGGTCCGCAAGGGCCGAGCAAGCTTGCGCGCCCTTGAAGAGCGCGGCACCCTGTCGGGCCTGCCTGCCGCGACCTCGAGGCAGCCGAGGCGCCGGCGGTGCGCGAGGCTTCTGTTGGGGAGGTGGGAGATGGACGGTCCGGCGCGAACGCAGAACGTGGCGGTGGTGGGAACGGCGGGCAGCGGCAAGACGACGCTCGTCGAGAGCCTGGCCCACGTCGCCGGCGCCATCCCGCGACGTGGCCGTGCCGGCGAAGGGTTCGTGCTCGGCGACGCCACCGCCGAAGCGAAGGCGCGGCAGATGACCACCGAGATCGGCGTCGCCAGCTTCGCGCACGACGACCTCGCCCTCACCTTCATCGACACGCCGGGCTCGGTCGAGCTCGCGCAAGAGGCCCGCAACGTCCTGCCGGGCGTCGATCTGGCGTTGGTCGTCGTCGAGCCGCTGGCCGAGCGGATGGTGGCGGCGGCGCCGCTTCTCCACCTCCTCGACCAGCTCGGCGTCCCGCACCTCGTCTTCGTCAACAAGATGGACCGCTCGGATCAGCCCTACCGCGACCTCTTGGACGCGCTCCGCCTGATCAGCCAGCGCCCGGTGGTGCCGCACCAATACGCGATCGGGCGGGGCGAGAGCTTGGTCGGCTATGTGGACCTCTTGACCGAGCAGGCCTTCGGCTACCATCCGGGCGAGCCGTCGTCGGCGATCTTGCTCCCGGAGGACTACCGCGAGCGCGAGCAGCAGGCCCGCGCCGAGATGCTGGAGACGCTCGCCGACTTCGACGACGACCTCCTCGAGGCGCTGCTCGAGGATCAGGAGCCGCCCGCGGAGCAGGTTCTCCGCGACCTGCAGAAGACGCTCGGCGCCGACCAGGTGGTGCCGGTGTTCATGGGCGTCGCCGAGCAGGACATGGGCGTGCGGCGCCTTCTCGAGGCGTTGCATCGCGAGGCGCCCACGGCGGAGACCAGCGCCGCGCGCGTCGGCCTCGACGGTGCCGGGCCGGCGGTGGTGCAGGTCCTCAAGACCGTGCACCAGCCGCATGCCGGCAAACTGTCGATCGTTCGGGTCTGGCGCGGCCCGCTCAAGGACGGCACGACGCTGGGCGGCCAACGGCTCTCGGGCATCGTGCGGCTGTTCGGCGCCGAGCAGCGGAGCGTGAGCGAGGCCCAGTCGGGCCAGATCGTGGGGCTCGGCCGTCTCGACCAGGCGGCGACCGGCGACACCCTCGCCGCCGATGCGGACACGCCGGAGCTGCCGCGGCCGGGAACGCTGGCACCCATGTATGCGCTGGCCATCCGGCCCACCAACCGCAGCGACGACGTCAAGCTCTCGGCGGCGCTCGCCAAGCTCACCGACGAGGACCCGAGCCTCGAGGTCGTGCAGGACCCGGAGCTGCGCCAGACGCTGGTCTGGGGCCAGGGCGACGTCCATGTCCGGCTCGCCTTGGAGCGCCTCGCCCACAAGCACAAGCTCGCGGTCGAGACCTTCCGCCCGGCGACGCCCTATCGCGAGACCATCCGCAAGCCCGCCTCGGCGCACGGTCGCCACAAGAAGCAGTCCGGCGGCCACGGCCAGTTCGGCGACGTCAAGATCGACATCCGCCCGCAAGCCCGCGGCGAGGGCTTTCTGTTCGAGAACCGGATCGTCGGCGGCGCCGTGCCGAAGCAGTACATCCCCGCGGTCGAGCAGGGTGCGCGCGAGTTCTTCGACAAGGGCGTCTTCGGCTTTCCCGTGGTCGACGTGGCGGTGACCTTGACGGACGGGCAGTTCCACACGGTCGACAGCTCCGAGATGGCCTTCAAGATGGCCGTCGCCCTCGCCCTCAAGGAGGGGCTGCCGCGGTGCGCGCCGGTCCTGCTCGAGCCGATCAACGAGGTCACCGTCTCGGTGCCGACCGAGCACACCTCGAAGGTGCTCCAGCTCGTCACCCAGAAGCGCGGCCAGATCCTGGGGTTCGAGCCCAAAGGCGACTGGCCCGGCTGGGACGAGGTCAAGGTGCAGCTGCCGCACGCGGAGATGACCGATCTCGTCATCAACCTCCGCTCGCAGACCCAAGGCGTCGGCTTTTTCGAGTGGCGGCGCGATCGGCTGGACATCGTCCCCGACAAGCTCGCCGAGGACGTGGTGGCGCGGCAGGCGGCGGCGGCCTGACGCCGAGGACGCGGGCACGGCTCGGCTGGGCCACGAGGAACATGCGCCTTGGTCCAGTGGCCGCGATCCGCCACCCGGCTTATGCTACACTAAGGTCGGTTGCTTGAAGCCGAACGACAGGGAATGCCGCGGTGAGCCGCCAGATCGTGCCGATCGCCGAAGAGGCGTGGGAACGCCTCCTCGAGTTGAACAATCGCCACACCACCGAGACGTCGCCGCTGGGTGTCGAGTCTTGGGCAAGGCTCGTCGAGCACGCTTTCTGGGCGGTCATGGTCGATGACGCGACGGGCTTTCTGATCGCCCTCGACCAGGGCGCGCCCTACGCCAACCCCAACCACGGCTGGTTTCGAGCGCGCTACGACCGGTTCGTCTACGTCGACCGCGTCGTCGTCGATCAGGCCGTGCGGCGCCAGGGGCTCGCTCGGCGGCTCTACGACAACCTGTTCGCGCACGCCCGCGAGGTCGGCCACGACGTCGTCACGTGCGAAATCAACGCCGAACCCGCCAATTCCGCCTCGGCCGTGATGCACGCTGCGCTGGGCTTTCGCGAGGTCGGCAGCGCCACCTTCCCCGAGACGGGCAAGCGGGTGCGCTACATGGCGAAGGCGCTCGGCGACGCCTGACGGCGCCGAATACACGCTGCCCGCGTTGCGGCGGGTCGCTGGCCCGAGGCGGACCTCCGGTCGGCCGGCGAGGTCCCCGCCCCCAGCGGCGTCATTCGCCGCCGAGGCGAGCTTCAGCGCGCCGGCATGGCGACGACGGCCGCGGCGACCCGGCGGCCCTCGGCGACGAGAACATTGTAGGTCCGACACGCCGCGGGCGTGTTCATGATCTCCACGCCCAGGCCCGCCTCGCGCAGCTGCCGGCGCCGCGGCGGCGGCAGCTGCGCGGGTTGCGTGCCCGTACCGATGAGAAGGATGTCGATGTCGCGGGCCAGCGCGAGCAGCGGCTCCGTCGCCGTGTCGTCCAAGCCCGCCACGTCCTGGACCGGCCAGGGCTCGAAGCGCTCGGCCCAGATCAGCATCGAGCCCGCCACCTCGGCGCCCGCCACCTTGAAGGTGCCGGCGCCGTAGCCCTCGACCGTGAGCCGCTCGCCGGCGTTCAAGGGCACGAATTCCATGGCCCTTCTCCCTATTGCGCGGGTTGGGTCTCGCCGCCGGGCTCGCCCTCGCGGCGCAGGTTCAACGCCAGCAGCGCCGGCGTGGCGATGAACAGCGAGGAGTAGGTGCCGATCAGCACGCCCCAGATCAGCGCGACGGTGAAGCCGCTAATCGTGCCGCCGGCGATGACGAACAACGCGATGAGCGCCAAGAGCGTGGTCGTGCTGGTGACGACGGTACGGGCCAGGGTCTCGTTGAGGCTGAGATCGAGCAGCTCGACCATCGGCTTCTTCTTGTACTTGCGAATATTGTCGCGCACCCGATCGAAGACGACAACGGTGTCGTTCAAGGAGTAGCCGACGATCGTCAGCAGCGCCGCCACCGTCGCCAGGTTAAACTCGAGGCGCGTCAGCGCGAACAGCCCAATCGTCAACAACACGTCGTGGGCGAGCGCGAGAACGGCGCAGAGACCGAACTGCCACTCGAAGCGAAACCAGATGTAGACGAGAATGGCGACGAGCGAGAACATGACGGCCATGACGCCGGCGCTCAGAAGCTCGCCCGACACTTTCGGCCCGACATATTCGGTGCGGCGAAAGGAGACCTCGTCGCCGTAGATCTCGATGAGCTCGGCCTTGACGGCCTCGACGGCGAGCGCCTGCTCGTTGGCCTCACCCTGTTGCCGCTCGATGCGGATGAGGACGTCGGTGGGCGCGCCGAACTCCTGCAGGGCCACCTCGCCGAGGCCGAGACCGCCGAGCTCGGCACGGAGCCGTCCAAGATCCGCCGCGACCGGCGTGCGCACCTCCATGACCGTTCCGCCGCGGAAGTCGATGCCGAAGTTCAGCCCGAGCACGAGCGCGAGGACGACCGACAGCGCGCACAAGCCCGCCGAGGCGAGCGCCGCCGGACGGCGGAAGCTCAAGAACGGGATGCTCGGGGTGTTCTTGAAGAAGCGGATGGTGCGCAAGGCGGCCTTCCTCGGCAAAGAGGCGCTAACGGATCAAAGCGGCAGGGCCTTGGGGCGAACACGCTGATACCACAGGCTCAACAGCAGGCGGGTCAAGGCGATGGCGGTGAACATCGAGCCGAGGACACCGATGGCCAGCGTCACCGCGAAGCCCTTGACCGGCCCCGAGCCGAACTGGAACAGCAAGAGCGCGGCGATGAGGGTCGTGACGTTGGCGTCGACGATGGTGCGCGTCGCCCCGCGAAACCCGGCGTCGATGGCGCCGATCGGGCCGCGGCCGTTGCCCGCCTCCTCGCGGATGCGCTCGAAGATGAGAACGTTCGCGTCGACCGCCATGCCGACGGTCAAGACGATGCCGGCGATGCCCGGCAGCGTGAGCGTTGCGCCGAGCGTCGACAGGGCGGCGGCGATCAGGACGAGGTTGGTGAACAGCGCGATCACGGCGATCACGCCGAAGACACCGTAGTACGCGATCATGAAGGCGGCGACGAGCACGAGGCCGATCAAGCCCGCGAGCTCGCCGGCGGCGACGCTGTCGGCGCCGAGGTCCGGCCCCACGGTTCGCTCCTCGAGCACGTCGAGCGGTGCCGGCAGGGCGCCCGCGCGCAGGAGCAGTGCCAGCTCGTTGGCGCTCTCGACGGTGAAGTCGCCCGAGATCACGCCGCTGCCGCCGGTGATCGGCTCCTGGATGCGCGGTGCCGAGATGACCGCGTCGTCGAGCACGATGGCGAAGAGCCGGCCGACGTTCTCCGACGTGATGTCGGCGAAGCGCCGCGCGCCGGTGGTGTCGAAGCGGAACGAGACCACCGGCTGGTTGTCCTGAAAGCTCGGCTGCGCATCGACGAGGTTCTCGCCGGAGAGCTCGACGCGGCGGTTCAAGACCCACTCGGTCACGGGCTCGCCGGCCTCGTCGGTCTCGGCGGAGGGGACGACGAACACGCCAGCCGGCCCGGCGCCGCTGCGCACCTCGGCGGGCGTCGTCGACATGTCGACCATATGAAAGGTCAGCTGTGCCGTCTGACCGAGGAGGCGGCGCAGCGCCCCGGGGTCGCGCTCGCCCGGAACCTGCAGGAGGATCCGATCGTCGCCCTGGCGCTGGATCGTGGGCTCGCGCGTGCCGAGCTCGTCGATGCGCCGACGGACCACCTCGAGCGACTGCTCGACGACGGAAGCGATCAGCGCGTCGCGCCCGCCCTCGCTAAAGGTGAAGCTCACCCGGCTGCCCTCGGTCGTCAGCTCGTACTGCCGCTCGAAGGCGAAGCTCCCGGTCATCGGGTTGACCGGGCCGCGCGGGTTGATCCCGTCCAGGACCTCCAGCGCCGCGGCGCGCTGCTCGGGATCGACGAGCTGAAAGCTCACCACGTCGCCGCGCACGCCGAGGCCGCGATACTGCACGCGGGCGGTCCTGAGTGCGACGCGGACCTCACCGACCAGCGTCTGCAGCCGGTCCTGAATGACCTCCTCGACGTCGACCTCCAAGAGCAGGTGCGAGCCGCCCTGGAGATCGAGGCCGAGGTTGATCTGGCCCTGCGGCAACCAGTCCGGCCAGCTCGCGACGGTCTCGCGCGAGAACAGGTTGGGCAGGCTCAACAGCACGCCCAACAAGCAGACGATGACGACGATGGCGCCGACCGAGTTGATCTGACGAAGCACCCGCGCGAACCTAGCGGCCGGTGAGCCTGCCCAAGAGACCGCGACCGCCCTTGCCGGCGTCGTTGGCGGGCGTGGCGGTCTTGGCCGCGTCGGCCCGGGTCAGGTTCTGGGCGATGGTCGAGCGATCGAGCTTGACCTTGACGTTCGGCGCGATCTCGACGTCGACGGTCGCCGGCTCCTCGGCATTCTCGGCGGTCGCGGCGGCGGCTCTCACCACGGTGCCGTAGATACCGCCCGAGGTGATGATCTTGTCGCCTTTCTTGGTCGCCTGCACCATCTCGCGGTGCTCGCGCATCCGCTTCTGCTGCGGGCGGATCAACAGAAACCAGAAGACGACGAAGATGAGGATGAGCGGCAACAGCGAGACGAGAAAACTCGGCTCGCCGCCGGCGGCCTGGGCGTAGGCGGGAGAGATGAGCATGACGTGTCCGGATCGGCGTGAGCGCGTGCTCTCATATAGCCACGGTAGCGGCGTTTGCCAACGATCACACCCGTCGCCTATGACAGCGCGTCGCCGCCAGAAGCTCCGAGATCCCCATGACCGAGGCTCACCCGCTCGCCCCGCTGCTG
>CAYZSE010000008.1:0-43831 GCA_964481035.1 uncultured Geminicoccaceae bacterium
TCCATCGTCGTCGGTTCCAACGTCATTCTCCTCGCGGCGTCGCCGCGACCCTAGCTGGACCGGCCGCGAGCGCCTAGGTGAAGGTCATGGTCGAAACCCACGACATGCGCGGCAAGCGGGTCCTGGTGACCGGCGCCAACGACGGCATCGGCCGCGCCACGGCGCGCGCCCTCGCGGTCGCCGGGGCGCACGTCCTCCTGCACGGCCGCGACCCGGCCAAGGTCGAGGCGGCGGCGGCGGACATCCGGGCCGCCGGCGGGGGCGAGGTCGAGGGCGTCGTCGCCGACTTCGCCCGGCTCGCCGAGGTCGCCCGGCTCGCCGACGAGGTGATCGCGCGCCACAACCGGCTCGACGTGCTCGTCAACAACGCCGGCCTGATCCGCGACAGGCTGATCCTCACCGAGGACGGTGTCGAGGAGGTCTTCCAGATCAACCACCTGGCGCATTTCCTGTTGACACTGCGCCTGCTGCCGGCGCTCGAGCGGGCGGGCGCGGGGCGGGTCGTGACCGTCGCCTCCGGCGCCCACGGCATGGTCAAGGGCCTCGACCTGGAGCAGCTCGCCGCGCCGCGGCGCTACGATCCCATGCAGGTCTATGCCGCGTCCAAGGCCTGCAACATCCTGTTCTCGCAAGAGCTGGCGCGGCGGACCGAGGGCCGCGGGATCGTCGCCAACGCCTTGCATCCCGGCGTGATCCGTTCGGGCTTCGGCAGCGCGGAGGACGTCGCGGGCCGGGTGCGCTGGCTCTTCAAGCTCGCGCGCCCGCTGATGAAGACGCCCGAGCAAGGTGCCGCGACCAGCGTTTTCCTCGCGAGCGCGCACGAGGGCGGCACCGCGACGGGCGGCTACTTCATCCGCTGCCGGCCCGCCGAGCCCCGCACCTTCGCGCGCGACCCGGCGACGGCCCAACGCCTGTGGGAGCTGAGCGAACGGCTCGTCGCCCCGCACCTGCCCGAGGAGGCTCTCGATGGACCAGCAGGCTGAAGCCAGCCTCGACATCCTCCTCCAGCTCGCCAAGGACCCGCTGCGCGCGCTTCGGCCCGAGGCGGGAAGGGCGTTCGAGGTGGCCTCCGACTACCAGCCCGCGGGCGACCAGCCGGCGGCCATCGCCGAGCTGTCCAAGGGTCTCGAGGCCGGCGAGCGCGATCAGGTGCTGTTGGGCGTGACCGGCTCCGGCAAGACGTTCACCATGGCCCAGGTCATCGCCCAGCAGCAGCGCCCCGCGGTCATCCTCGCCCCCAACAAGATCCTCGCGGCCCAGCTCTATGGCGAGATGAAACAGTTCTTTCCGAACAACTCCGTCGAGTATTTCGTCAGCTATTACGACTATTATCAGCCCGAGGCCTACGTGCCGCGCAGCGACACCTATATCGAGAAGACGGCGAGCATCAACGAGCAGATCGACCGGATGCGGCACAGCGCGACCCGGGCGCTCCTCGAGCGCGACGACGTCGTCATCGTCGCCTCGGTCTCGTGCATCTACGGCATCGGCTCGCCCGAGCTCTACTCGCAGATGGTCGTCGCCGTGCGCCAGGGCACGCGCGTCGACCGGACCAAGCTCCTGCGCGCCTTCGTCGAGCTGCAGTACAAGCGCAGCGCGCTCGATCTCCAGCGCGGCCAGTTCCGCGCGAAGGGCGACGTCGTCGAGATCTTCCCCTCGCACCTCGAGGACAAGGCCTGGCGCATCTCCCTGTTCGGCGACGAGATCGAGAAGATCACCGAGTTCGACCCGCTCACCGGCGAGAGGACGGCGACGCTTGAGCAGATCAAGCTCTACCCCAACAGCCACTACGTCACCCCGCGGCCGACGCTGCAGGGGGCGGTCGAGAAGATCAAGGTCGAGCTGACCGCGCGCCTCGAGGAGTTCCGGACCACCGGCAAGCTGTTGGAGGCCGAGCGGCTCGAGCAGCGGACCACCGCCGACATCGAGATGATGCTGACGACCGGCAGTTGTCCCGGCATCGAGAACTACTCGCGCTACCTGACCGGCCGCGCGCCGGGCGAGCCGCCGCCGACGCTGTTCGAGTACATCCCGAAGAACGCGCTCTTGATCGTCGACGAGAGCCACGTCTCGGTGCCGCAGGTCGGCGGCATGTACAAGGGCGACTACGCCCGCAAGTCGACGCTCGCCGAGTTCGGCTTTCGCCTGCCCTCCTGCGCCGACAACCGCCCCTTGAAGTTCGAGGAGTGGGAGCAGATGCGGCCGCAGACGCTCTTCGTCTCGGCGACGCCGGGGCCGTGGGAGATGGAGCGCACGGGCGGCGTCTTCACCGAGCAGGTCATCCGCCCGACCGGCCTCGTCGACCCGGTCTGCGAGGTGCGCCCCGTCGAGCACCAGGTCGACGACCTCCTGGCCGAGGCCAGGCGCTGCGCCGAGCGCGGCCTTCGGGTGCTCGCCACGACGCTCACCAAGCGCATGGCCGAGGATCTCACCGAGTACCTCCACGAGCAGGGCGTCAAGGTCCGCTACATGCACTCGGACATCGACACCCTCGAGCGCATCGAGATCGTCCGCGACCTCAGGCTCGGCCGGTTCGACGTGCTCGTCGGCATCAACCTGTTGCGCGAGGGCCTGGACATCCCCGAATGCGGGCTCGTCGCCATCCTCGATGCCGACAAGGAGGGCTATCTCCGCTCGGAGACCTCGCTCGTGCAGACCATCGGGCGGGCCGCGCGCAACCTCGATGGCCGCGTGATCCTCTACGCCGACACCATGACCCGCTCGCTCCAGGCGGCCCTCGACGAGACCGATCGCCGCCGGGCCAAGCAGCTCGAGTACAACGCTGCCAACGGTATCACCCCACAGTCGATCAAGAGCCGCATCGGCGACGTGCTCGCCAGCGTCGCCGAGAGCGACTACGTCACCATCGACGTCGGCGAGGACGCGCCGGCGAGCCTCCAGGGCCTCGACCTTCAGGCCTATATCGGCCAGCTCGAGCACAAGATGAAGGAGGCCGCGGCCAACCTCGAGTTCGAGGAAGCGGCGCGGCTCCGGGACGAGATCAAGCGGCTCGAGGCCGACGAATTGGGCCTCACCAAGCCCGGGATGCCGACCCGCACCAAGCAGGACTATGCGCCGCAGAAGCGCCGCCCGGAGCGCAAGCCGCGGACGAGCAAGGGGAAATGGTCGGCGAAGCCCCGCCGCGGCGGGGCGTGAGCGCGCGGCTCGGCGGTCCTCTCCTCGGGCGCAGGGCGGATCTGTGCAATTCGTCACAGGCCAGCGTCGGCATGTCGTGCTCAGGCTGATTGCGCTGGAAGGCGCGTGCCGGCGGCCGACGCCACGCGCAACCCGACTCGGTGACGGAGGGTTCGGCGATGAATGCGACTGAGCTGCGCGCTGCCGACACCATTGCCGGGTGCTCTGCGGTACCGGCAGCGGCCGCGGCAGCGTTGGACATCGCCGCGAGCTCGCCCATCGACGCCTATCTCGCCCGGCTGCACGCGAGCCTGGCGGCCGACATGTCGGGTGCGGTCGCCGACTACATCCCCGAGCTCGCCCGAGTGCCGGCCGACGACTTCGCCATCGCCGTCGCCACCGCCGACGGTCACCTCTACGAGGTCGGCGACGTCGGGCGGGAGTTCACCATCCAGTCGGTCTCCAAGCCGTTCCTCTACGGCTACGCCCTGCGCAATCTCGGCCGCGAGGCGGTGCGCGCCCGGGTGGGGGTCGAGCCGACCGGCGAGGCGTTCAACGCCATCGTCCTCGACGAGGCCAACAACCGTCCCTTCAACCCCATGGTCAACGCCGGCGCGATCGCGATGACGGGCCTCGTGCCGGGCGCCGATGCCGCCGAGCGCGAACGGGCCATGCTCGAGCTCTTCGGCGCCTTCGCCGGCCGTCCGCTGGAGATCGACACGGCCGTCTACCGTTCGGAGGACGCGACCGGCCACCGCAACCGCGCGATCGCCTACCTCATGCTCAACAGCGGCATGCTGGAGGGCGAGCCCGCGGCGGTGCTCGACCTCTACTTCAAGCAGTGCTCGGTGCGCGTCACCTGCGGCGACCTCGCGGTCATGGCGGCGACGCTCGCCAACTACGGCGTGAACCCCCGCACGGGCCGCGAGGCACTGGGCGAGGAGGAGGTCCGCGACGTGCTCACGGTCATGACCACCTGCGGCATGTACGACTATGCCGGGCAATGGTCCTACGACGTCGGCCTGCCCGCCAAGAGCGGCGTGTCCGGCGCGATCCTGGCGGTCATCCCGGGTCAGCTCGGCATCGCCGTCTATTCGCCGCGCGTCGACCGCTACGGCAACAGCATCCGCGGCGTCCAAGCCTGCCGGCGCCTGTCGGCGGACTTCGGGCTGCACGGGCTGCACAACCGCATCGACGTCGGCCACGTGCTGCGGCGCGAATACGGCGCGGACCTCGTCGCTTCCACCCGGCGCCGCCCGCCGGACGAGCGCGACGTGCTGACCGCCGCGGGCGTTCGCGTCCGGGTCATCGAGCTGCAGGGCAGCCTCGTCTTCGCCTCCGTCGAGCGTCTGATGCGGCGCGTCGGGGAGGTGGCGCAGGGTGCGCGACTGGTGGTCCTCGACCTGCGTCGCGTCCTGGTCGCCGACCTCAGCGCCCGCGCGCTCCTCCGGCGGCTGATCGAGGGCTTCGCGGTGCCCGGCTGCCGGCTCGCCCTCAGCCATCTCGACGATACGTGCGTTGGCTTCGAGGATTTGCGCGCGGCGGCGGAGGCGGCGGGCGTCGCGATCTTCGCCGAGACCGATGCCGCCCTCGAGTTCGGCGAGGATCTGCTCGTCGCGGCGGAGGTCCCGGTGCGCGACCGGACCCGCTTCGCGCTCGGCCAGATGGACGTGTTCAAGGGCCTGAGCGCCGAAGACTGCCGTCGGCTGGAGCACATCGTCCAGCCGCGCCGCTTCGAGGCCGGCACGACGATCCTTCGCGAAGGCGATCCGGCGGATCTCTTCTTCGTCCTCGCCCGCGGCGCGGTGAGCGTCCAGCTGCAGCTCGAGGGCGGGCGGACCAAGCGGATCGCCTGCATCGGGCCAGGCCTCACCTTCGGCGAGATGGCGCTTCTGGACGGCGGCCGCCGCTCGGCGGACGTGGTGGCGCTCGAGACCGTCATCGCCTACGCCTTCGCGGTCGACGCGCTGCAGGCGCTGGGCCGCGCGCAGCCGCAGATCCTCTTGACCATCCTCACCAACATCAATCGCGACCTGTCCGAGCGCCTGCGCCGCGCCAACGCCGAGATCCGCGCACTCGCCTGATGTGCATTCCCGCCTGCCTTCGCGAGCGCGCCACCGGGCTTCATCGGCCGGCGCTGCGCCCTGCTACATCCAGCGCGCGATCATCTCGTGCTGGACGCCGGCGCGGGCGACGACGCGGACGATGTTGGCGAGCTCGCGCATCGGCTCGGCCATCCGCTGAACACCGGAGGCGAAGGCGACCACGACGCCGAGGCTCGTCGACCCCTCGATCACGAGGCTGCCGCCGACGATGAAGACGGCCGCCGGTGCGAGGTTGTTGACGATGTTGACGGCGGTCTTGATGAGGTGCTTGAGGGCGGCGATACGTACGCGGTTGCGGTAGATCTCGTCGAGCCGGGGCCACAGGTGCTCGGGCGCGCGGCGGGCGTCCGGCGCCATCTCCGCCACGTCGTCGCTGAGCCGCCGCAAGAGGCGGACCCGGCGCGCGACGAAGCGGTTCAGCCGCCGTTGGGCGAGCCCGGCGCCGAGCGCCTGCGGTGCGACCAGGGCGAGGCCGACGGCCGCGATGAGCGGGTCGACGACGAGCATGTAGCCGGCGATGGCCATGAGCATCCCGACATTGACGACGACCTGCGAGACCCCCTCGCCGACGAAGCCGCCCAGTTGGTCGATCTCGTTGTTGATGATGGCGACGGCGCGGCCCTCGTCCGCTTCGGCATCGGCCGCGAGGTGCTCGCCGTGGCGGCGCAGGAGATGGCGGCGACAGTAGCGGATGGCGCTTTCGCTCAGCCACTCCTGATAGAGCCGCAGCCCGTACTTGATCGCGCCGGTCGAGAGCACGAAGCCCAGCCAGAGGGCGCCGAGCCCGATGACCAGGTCGAGTTCGCCACCGCCGATCCCGTCGTTGACGAGCCGACGCTGCAGCTCCAACGGCGCCATCGCGAGCGCGGCGACGATCAGCGCGATGACCGAGATGGCGGCCTGGTGCCAGCCGCTCATGCGCCAGACATAGCCCGCCAGGGTCCTTGCCGGCGTCGGGTCGCCCGTCTCGGGGATCGCCCGCGGCGGCGGGATCAGGCGCGCGCGCATGCTGCCTCCGGCGGCGAAAAGCGAGGAGCTGTCTTTGAATTGTCACGCAAGGGGTCTAGCAGGCCTTCACCTGCAGTGGGAGGAAGGCGATGCGAAAGATGCTCTTGCCGGCCACGGTCGCAGCCGTGGCGATGTACGGCGCGGCGAGCCCGGCGGCGGCGCAGACCGAGGTACGGTGGTGGCACGCGATGGGCGGCGAGCTCGGCGAGAAGGTCGAAGAGATCGCCGACGGCTTCAACGCCAGCCAGGACGAGTTCGTCGTCGTGCCCGAGTACAAGGGCAACTACACCGAGACGATGACCGCCGCCATCGCCGCCTTCCGCGCCGGCGAGCCGCCGCACATCGTCCAGGTCTTCGAGGTCGGCACCGCCACGATGATGGCCGCAGAAGGCGCCATCTACCCGGTCCACCAGCTCATGGAAGACGCGGGCGAGCCGTTCGATCCGAACGACTACCTCGCCGCGGTCGTCGGCTACTACACGACCCCCGAGGGCGAGATGTTGTCGATGCCCTTCAACAGCTCGACGCCCGTGCTCTACTACAACAAGGCGCACTTGGAGCAGGCCGGCCTCGATCCGGACAGCCCGCCCGAGACCTGGCAGGAGATGTCGACGATGATCGACGCCCTGCAGGCGGCGGGCATCCCCTGCGGCATGACCACCGGCTGGCAGAGCTGGGTGCAGCTCGAGAACTTCTCGGCGTGGCACGACGTCCCGCTCGGCACCCTGGAGAACGGCTTCGCCGGCCTCGGCACCGAGCTCGTCTTCAACGAGACCGTCGCCGTCGACCACATCGCGATGCTCGGGGAGTGGCAGCAGACCAAGAAGTTCGACTATGGCGGTCGCCGCTCGGACAGCGCGCCCAAGTTCTACTCGGGCGAATGCACCTTCTACATGAACAGCTCGGCCTCCTATGCGGGCGTCGCCAACAACGTCGACTTCGAGTTCGGCATCGGCATGCTGCCCTATCACGAGGACGTCGCTGGCGCGCCGCAGAACTCGATCATCGGCGGGGCCACGTTGTGGGTTCTGCAGGGCGGGGAGACGGCGGAGTACGCCGGCGTGGCGCAGTTCTTCAACCACGTGTCGTCGGCGGAGGTACAGGCGGACTGGCATCAGGCGACCGGCTACCTGCCGATCACCTATGCGGCCTATGAGCTGACCAAGGAGCAGGGCTTCTACGAGAAGAACCCCGGCACCGAGACCTCGATCCTGCAGATGACGCTGAACGAGCCGACGGCGAACTCGAAGGGCCTGCGCTTCGGCAGCTTCGTGCAGATCCGCGACATCATCAACGAAGAGCTGGAGAGCGTCTGGTCCGGCAGCAAGAGCGCCCAAGACGCCCTGGACGCGGCCGTCGCCCGCGGCAACGAACTCCTGCGGCAGTTCGAGGCCGACAACTCCTGACGGCGTGAAGGCCAGGGCCGGAGCCCGGCGGCTCCGGCCCGCCCGCCCATGGAAAAGCGCGTCGTCTTTCGCCACCGGCTGTTGCCCTATCTGCTGGTCGCGCCGCAGATCACGATCACGCTCGTCTTCTTCATCTGGCCGGCCTCCCAGGCTCTCTACACGTCGATGCTGCGCGAGGACGCCTTCGGGCTCAGGCGGGAGTTCGTCGGCCTCGCCAACTTCGCGCGGCTCTTCAACGACCCGCTCTATCTCGACAGCTTCTGGACGACCCTGGCCTTCAGCGCCGCGGTGACCTTCCTCATCCTGTTCTTCGGCCTGCTCTTCGCGGCCATGGCGGACCGGATCGTTCGCGGCATCACCGCGTACCGGACGCTGCTGATCTGGCCCTATGCGGTGGCGCCCGCCGTCGCCGGCGTCTTGTGGCTCTTCATGTTCAACCCGACCGTCGGCATCGTCGCCTACGTCCTGCAGGGCCTGGGTTACAGCTGGAACCACAACCTCAACGGCAGCCATGCCTTCGCCCTCGTCGTCATCGCCGCCGTCTGGAAGCAGATCGCCTACGCCTTTCTCTTCTTCCTCGCCGGCATGCAGTCGATCCCCAAGAGCCTCATCGAGGCGGCGGCGATCGACGGGGCGGGTCCGTGGAAGCGCTTTTGGACGATCGTCTTCCCCCTGATCGCCCCCGTGAGCTTCTTCTTGATGGTGGTGACGCTGGTCTACAGCTTCTTCGACACCTTCCCGATCATCGACGCGGTGACCTCGGGCGGCCCGGCGCGGGCGACGGAGATCCTCGTCTACAAGGTCTACCGCGACGGCTTCATCGCCCTCGACCTCGGCTCCTCCGCGGCGCAGAGCGTGGTGCTCATGGTCATCGTCATCGCGCTCACCGTCGTGCAGTTCCGCTACGTCGAAAAGCGCGTGCAATATCAATGATCGAGCGCACCCGCTGGCTGGACTGGCTCGCCCACGCGGTGGTGCTGCTGGGCATCGCCGTCACGGTGTTTCCCTTGTGGCTCACCTTCGTCGCCTCGACCCATCCGGCGACGGTGATGGCCCGCGCACCCATCCCCTGGTGGCCGGGCGATCAGCTGGTTGCGAACTATCACCGCGTGCTGTTCGAGGGCGTCGGCAGCGTCGGCGGCGCGCCGATCGGCACGATGCTCGCCAACTCGCTCGTCATGGCGCTGGCGATCGCCGTCGGCAAGATCGCGATCTCGCTCCTGTCCGCCTTCGCCATCGTCTACTTCCGTTTTCCCTTCCGCATGCTGTGCTTCTGGACCATCTTCTTGACGCTGATGCTGCCGGTCGAGGTGCGAATCCTGCCGACCTACCAGGTCGCCGCCGATCTCGGGCTCCTCAACACCTACAGCGGCCTCGTCCTGCCGATCATCGCCTCGGCCACCGCCACCTTCCTTTTCCGCCAATTCTTCTTGACCGTGCCGGACGAGCTGACCGAGGCGGCGCGGATCGACGGCGCCGGGCCGTTGAAGTTCTTCTGGGACATTCTGCTGCCGCTTTCCAAGGTCAACATCGCGGCCCTGTTCGTCATCCTCTTCATCTACGGCTGGAACCAGTATCTCTGGCCGCTGTTGATCACCACCGGCGATCAGATGACGACCATCGTGATGGGCATCAAGCGCATGGCCAACGTCGCCGACTCGACGCCCGTGTGGCACGAGGTCATGGCCGTGGCGACGCTGGCGTTGCTGCCGCCCGTCGTCGTCGTCGTGCTCATGCAGCGCTGGTTCATCAAGGGCCTCATCGAGACGGAGAAGTGAGGTGGCCGACGTCCAGGTCGCGCACGTCGAAAAGCGCTTCGGTGCCGTCGAGGTCCTCAAGGGCATCGACGTCGACATCGCCGCCGGCGAGATGCTGGTCATCCTCGGTGCGTCGGGCTGCGGCAAGACGACGTTGCTGCGCCTCGTCGCCGGCCTCGAGACCGTGACCGCGGGCGAGATCAAGATCGGCGGACGCGTCGTCAACGACGTCGAGCCCAAGGACCGCGACATCGCGATGGTCTTCCAGAACTACGCGCTCTACCCGCACATGAAGGTCTACGACAACATGGCCTATGGCCTGCGCAATCGCGGCATGGCCAAGAACGAGATCGACCGCCGGGTGAAGGACGCGGCGCGCATCCTCGGGCTCGCCGACCTCCTCGACCGCAAGCCCCGCCAGCTCTCCGGCGGGCAGCGCCAGCGGGTCGCCATGGGGCGCGCCATCGTCCGCGAGCCCAAGGTCTTCCTCTTCGACGAGCCGCTCTCCAACCTCGATGCGGCGCTCCGCGGCCAGATGCGCGTCGAGATCCGCCAGCTGCAAAAGCGCCTCGCGACCACGGGCATCTTCGTCACCCACGACCAGGTCGAGGCAATGACCCTCGCCGACCGCATCATGCTCCTGCACCAGGGCCGGGTGGAGCAGATCGGAGCGCCGCTCGAGCTCTACCGCCGGCCGCGGACGACCCATGTGGCGACCTTCATCGGCTCGCCCTCGATGAACCTCGTCGACGGCCGCCTCGACGGCGCGGGCGCCCGTTTCGAGCGCGACGGCTTGGCGATCCCGCTCGCCCAGCCGCGACCCGTCGATGCGGGCCGCCCCGTCGTCCTCGGCGTCCGCCCGGAGGATCTCCACCTCGCCGACGGCGACGGCGCCCTTTGCCTTGCCGTCCGTCTGGTCGAGCGCCTCGGCGCCGATCAGGTCGTCTTCAGCGACGTCGCCGGCGCGCCCTTTCTCGTCCGCCTGCCGGGCACGGCCCCGGTCGCCGACGACGATGTTCTCCACGTCACTCCCGCCGCCGGCGCGCTGCACCTCTTCGATCCCGATACGGGGCTCCGGCTGGACGCGGAAGACGGCCGCGCCGCGGCTTGAGCGTCGTCCCGCCGTCGGGCGACAAGTCGGGTCCCATCGCTGGCGATGGAGGGTGACCGCGCGCCGCGCGTGGCTTAGGTGACGAGCAGGCGAACGACGCGAAGGGGCTGGGGATGGGTGACGAGCTCTGGCGATGGTCGGCGAGCGACCTGCGCGCGCGGATCGCCGCGGGCGAGGTCTCGGCGCGCGAGGCCGTCGCCAGTGCGATCGACCGCATGGACGCCGTGAACCCCGGGCTCAACGCGGTCGTCGTTCCCTGCCCCGAGGAGGCGATGGCGGCGGCGGCGGCGCTCGACGAGGCCGCGGCGAAGGGCGCGCCGCAAGGGGTCCTGCACGGGGTGCCGGTCACGATCAAGATCAACGTCGATCAAAAGGGGCACGCCACGTCCAACGGCGTCGTCGCCTTCGCCGACGTCATCGCCCCCGACGACGCGCCCGTGGTCTCCAACCTGAAGAAGGCCGGCGCCGTCGTCATCGGCCGGACCAACACGCCGGAGTTCTCCTTCCGCGCGGACACCGACAACCCGTTGCACGGCCGCACGCACAGCCCGTGGGGGCCGCACGTGTCGCCGGGGGGCTCGTCGGGCGGGGCGGCGGCGGCGGTCATGGCCGGGATCGGCGCGCTCGCCCACGGCAACGACATCGGCGGCTCCCTGCGCTTTCCGGCCTACGCCTGCGGCGCCGCGACGGTGAAGCCCGGTCTCGGACGGGTGCCGGCCTTCAACCCCAGCCAGACGGCCGAGCGCGGCCTGCTGGCGCAATCCATGTCGGTGCAAGGGCTGATCGCTCGCGACGCGCGTGACGTCGCGCTGGGGATGCGAGCACTCGTGGCCGCCGACGGGCGCGATCCGTGGCACGTGCCCCAGCCGTTCGATCAGCCGCCGGTGGAACGGCCGATCACGGTCGCCTTCTGCACCGACACCTTCGAGTTTCCGCTGCACCCGGAGGTGCGGGCGGCGCTGGAGACGGCCGCCGCGGCGCTCGGCGCGGCCGGCTACGAGGTCGTGCCGGCCGAGGCGCCGCTGGTACGCGAGATCGGCCAGGTCGGTTATCGGGCGCTCATGGGCGAGACCGAGGCGCTGCTCGGCGACATCATCCGCCGCCACGGCTCGAAGACGATCAACGACGCCTTCGCCAGCTATCACGAGCTGTTTCCACCGCTCCGCGGCACGGAGCTGGTGGCGGCGATGGCCAGGCGGAGCTTCTACGCGCGCGCCTGGAACGCCTTTCTCGCCGCCTACCCGCTGGTCCTCACCCCGCTCCTGCCGACGCCGTTCTTCGCGCCGGACCGCGACATCGCGCGCGTCGACGGGGCCCGCGAGGCGCTCGGCGCCGCCTACTGGTCGTTCGCGATGAACTTCCTCGGCCTGCCGGCGGGGATCGCCGCCGCCCATTTCAACGGCGTCCAACCGATCGGCGTGCAGATCGTCGGCCCACGCTTCCGCGAGGACCTCGTCCTCGACGCCTGCGCCGTGGTCGAGGCGCGCGCGGGCAGCATGGCCGAGCGTCTTCGGGCGGGCGGTCGCTGACCGGCACGCGTCACGCCTTGCCCCCCCAATCGCGGCCCTTCACGGCCTGGAGATCGGAGGCGGCGGGGTCGGGCGAGAAGTAGCCGGCGGCCTTCTTGGCGTCGATCTCGACCCGGGCGTCGGCCGGGACGAGCGCGTCGGGGATCGCCACCCGCTCGGCGATCTCGATGCCCTGCCGGATCAAGGGCGCGTACTTCATGTCGCTCATCGAGACGAAGCGGTCGATGCGGGTGACGCCGAGCCAGTGGAGCACGTCGGGCATCAGCTCCTGGAAGCGCACGTCCTGGACGCCGGCGACGCACTCGGTCCGCGCGAAGTAGTTGGCCGCCGTGTCGCCGCCGGGCTGGCGCTTCCTGGCGTTGTAGACGAGGAACTTGGTGACCTCGCCGAGGCCACGGCCTTCCTTCCGGTTGTAGACGATGATGCCGCAGCCACCTTGCTGCGCGGTCTCGATGCAGACCTCGATGCCGTGGGTCAGGTACGGCCGGCAGGTGCAGATGTCCGAGCCGAAGACGTCCGAACCGTTGCACTCGTCGTGGACCCGGCAGGCGACCGGTCGGCCCGGATCGGCGATCGCCGCGATGTCGCCGAAGAGGTAGACCGTCGCCCCACCGATGGGCGGCAGGAAGACGTGCAGGTCGTCGCGGGTGACGAGCTCCGGGAACATGCCGCCCGAGTGGCTGAAGAGCGTGCGCCGCAGATGGTTCTCGTCGATGCCGCAGCGTTCGGCGACGCCGGGCAGGTGCCAGACGGGCTCGATCGCGATCTTGGTGCAGGCGGCCTCGCCGCTGGCGGCGAGGATGCGGCTGTCGGGCCGCAACCGGCCCGCCGCGATCGCCTCCTTGAGCTCGGGGACGTGCAGGAACGCCTTGGTCACGGCGATCGTCGGGCGGACATCGATCCCGGCCTCGATGTCACTTGCGAAGACCTCGGCGGCGATGTGCCCCCAGGGATCGAGCGAGACGATCTTGGCGGGCTCGGTCCACTGCGGATGCGGGCCGACGGGCACCGCCGGATGGGTGTCGGCGAGGTCCGGCTTGTGCATCGCGTTCAACGTGCCGGCGGCGACGGCGAGCGCCCTGAAGAAGCCGTAAGCGCCGCTGTGCGCGCCGATGACGTTGCGCCGCTGGGGCTCGGTGAGGGAGCCGATCACCGGACCCCGCGCCGCGGGCGTCGCCGCGCCCCAGGCGATCGGCCGCGGCTTCGGCCCGCGCGTGCGCGGGTGCGACGTCAAGACGATGTGCGCCGGCGGTCGGTTGCTCGTACTCAAAGAGGCGATCCCCTCGCTCGTGGACGACAGCCGCTTTGCACATTTCGTGCCTCGGTGCGGTCGCCAGATCCCGCCTAACACACTCCTGGCTGCAACCAATGCCCCGACAAGCGTGGCGGGCCGCACCGGCAATGAGGCTGGTCCCCCGGCCGCGCATGGGCTACCGGGCATTATCAACACGGCCCTGATACGGCCGACCGCAGGGAGGAGCGAGCGATGAAGCTGGTGCGCTACGGCGAGCCCGGCCACGAGCGGCCGGGGCTGATCGACCGGGAGGGCAGGCTCCGCGACCTCGGCGCCGTGGTCGGCGACATCGACGGGGCGGCGCTGGCACCCGGCAAGCTCGCCGAGCTCGCCGCCCTCGACCCGGCGACGTTGCCCGAGATCGGCGGTGAGCCGCGCCTCGGTCCGCCCATCGCCCGCCGCAACGTCGGCAAGCTGGTCTGCATCGGCTTGAACTACGAGGACCATGCCAAGGAGACGGGCAGTCCCATTCCCGCGGAGCCCATCGTCTTCATGAAGGCCACGAGCGCGATCACCGGGCCCTACGATCCCGTGGTCCTGCCGCGCGGCTCGACGAAGAGCGACTGGGAGGTGGAGCTCGCCTGCGTCGTCGGCACCCGCGCCAAATATGTGAGCGAGGCGCAGGCGCTCGACCACGTCGCCGGCTTCACGATCCTCAACGACGTCTCCGAGCGCGAGTTTCAGCTCGAGCGCGGCGGCCAGTGGACCAAGGGCAAGAGCTGCGACACCTTCGCGCCGACGGGCCCCTGGCTGGTCACCAAGGACGAGGTAGGCGACTTCGACGACCTCGCGATGTGGTGCGACGTCGACGGCCGGCGGATGCAGGACGGCACCTCGGCGACGATGATCTTCCGCGTTCCGGCGATCATCGCCTACCTCAGCCGGATGTTCGTGCTCGAGCCCGGCGACGTGGTGGCGACCGGGACGCCGCCCGGCGTCGGTGCCGGCAAGAAGCCCGCCCCGATCTTCCTCCAGCCCGGCCAGATCATGATCACCGGCATCGCCAAGCTGGGCGAGATGCGCAACGAGATCCGCGCCGACGAGGCCTGACCCCGGGGCGGGTCGATCTCGATCCTGGCGATGATTAACTTCTGGTTGCAATGCTCGGCCGACCATGATCGGGCGTGGCCGCTTGATCGGCTCGCTCGGTGCAGGGTTGCCGTGCTCGATCGGCACCTTTCGATGTCGGCTGCGGTGCGCTAGAAACAACCTCGAAGGTGCGGTGGTCGGGGGCGATCCAGACGGCACATCGGTGCCGGCGAGGGGGCAAGCGGATGCGCAGCGAGACCATCGGCGAGGCCGTCTTCGAGGAATGGGAGCCCGCCGAGCTCAAGGCCGCGTTCGATCGCAACGAGGTCGTGATCATCGACGTCCGCACGCCCCAGGAATTCGCCTTCGAGCACATCGAGGGCGCGCTGCTGGCGCCGATGGCCACCTTCAAGCCGGCGAACCTGCCGAGCCAACAGGGCAAGCCCATCGTCTTTCATTGCGGCTCCGGCGTCCGCTCCCGCCGCATCGCGGAAGCCTGTCTCGCCGCCGGCTTCGAGAGGATCGCGCACCTCGAAGGCGGCTTCGCTGCGTGGCGCGGTGCCAAGCTGCCTTACGTCGCGATCGATCCGGCCACGGGCGCGCCCCGCGTCGTCGATCCGACGGCCTGATATGCTCGCCCTTTGCGCTTGTGGCGGACATGACACAGACGTTGCCGCCGATGCCTCCCGGAACCAGAAATGTCTTGGGTAGTTCCTAAAATTTTATATATTTCGGATGACACCGGCAGGGGTTACGTAGCACCATGAGCGATTCCGAGGTCCGGACCCAATTGGTGACCCATTGCGGGCACATCGACATCGTTTTGAAGGACGAAGGTCGCGCGCGGCTCGTCAGGATCGAGGATCCCGGCCGGGTCGCGCAGCTCTTGGCGTTTCTCGCCCAGCTGGAATTGGCGCCCCAGAAGTCGAACGCCCCCGCCGCGTAATGCGGTCACCCTGCGGGCCGCAGCCGCCCCTCCGCTGGTCCGCATGGCGCGCGTCGACAAGAGTTACGGGTTTGGCGCCGGTGCCGTCGCCGAACTGACAGGCATCGATCTCGAGCTGTTCGCTGCCGAACTCGTCGTTCTCCTAGGACCCTCCGGCAGCAGCAAGTCCATCCTGCTCAACATCGTCGGGGGGACTGGATCGTCCCAGCGTCGGCCGGCTCTGGTTTCGCGGCCGCGAGCTGACCGGGCTCGGCGAGGACGAGCTGCAGCTCTATCGACGCCACCGCGTCGGCTTCGTCTTCCAGTTCTACAATCTCGTTCCGAGCCTCGACGCGCTGAAGAACGTGGCCCTCGTCACCGAGATCGCCCCTTCGCCCATGGCGCCCGAGGACGCGCTGGCCCTGGTCGGGCTCGAACGCCGCCGACACCACTTCCCGGCTGAGCTGTCCGGCGGCGAGCAGCAGCGCGTCGCCATCGCGCGCGCGTCTGGCGGCGATCGACGGCGTGCGGCATGTCGAGACCCGCGTCGTCGACCGGGTGGTGCTCGCCGTCGCCGGCTTCGTCGATCCCGTCACCGCGCGGCTCATCGCGTTGCCGGATGCGGGCCCGCCGCGGCTCAACCGCCCGCTCGTCCAGACGCGCCGCCTGCCCGCACCCGGTGCTCTCGACGAGGTGGCCCTCAACGAGGTCTTCGCCGCCGCGCACCACCAGCGGCCGGGTGACACGGTCGCCGCCAATATCGCCGGCAAGCGGCGGATGCTGGCCGTCGTCGGCACCGTCACCTCGCCGGAATACGGCTCTGCGCTCGCCCCGGGCGGGCTCGTGCCGGACGACCGGCGGTTCGGCGTCGGCTGGACCAGGCACGACCTCCTGGCCGCGGCCGTCGACATGGAGGGTGCGTTCAACGACGTCTCGCTGCGCATCGGTCGCGGCGTCGAGCCGGCCCGCGTGATCGCTGCGGTCGACCGTATCCTGACGCCCTGTGGCGCGCTGGGCGCGATCGGCCGGGAGGACCAGCTCTCCAACGGGTTCCTGTCGAGCGAGATCCGCCAGCTCGCGACGATCGCCACGGTCATGCCGGCGATCTTCCTGGCGGTCGCGGCGTTCCTGCTGCACATGGCCACGGCCCGGGTCGTCGCGATCGAGCGCGAGACGATCGGATTGTTGAAGGCGTTCGGCTATCGCGACCGCGCCGTCGGCTGGCACTATGTCAAGTCGGCCACGGCGACGGCGCTCGCCGGCGCATCCTTGGGCGTGCTCGCCGGCTGGTGGCTGGGCTTGCGGATCACGGTGCTCGACGCCGACGTCTTTCGCTTTCCGTTCCTCATCTACGGCCTCGACATCCGCCTGGCGCTCGGGGCCGTGACACTCGCCCTGGCCGTGGCGGCGCTGGGCGCGCTCGGCGCCGTCGGCCAGGCGGTGCGGCTCGGGCCCGCCGAGGCGATGCGGCCGCCGGTCCCCGCCGGCTTCGGGCGCGCGCGCGGCGGCCCTGCCGTTGCGGCTCGATGCGCTGACGATGGCGCTTTGCCAGCTCGCCCGGCGCCCGTTGCGCGCGCTCATGAGCGGGCAAGGCATGGCGGCGGCGGCGCTGCGCATCGTCTCGCTGCACTGGGTCGCTTCGGTGCAGGCGCTCGTCGAGGATCACTTCGAGCGGACTGAGCGACACGACGTGCCGATCGCCTTCACCACGGTGCAGCCGCTGACGGCGATGGCGGCGGTCCGCGATCTACCGGGTGTGATGCGCGCCGAGCCCGTGCGGACGATCGCCGCCGAGTTCCGGGCTGGGTGGCGAACGCATCGTGGCGCCGCCGAGGGCCTCGCGGCCGATGGCGTCCTGCTCGCCGTGCGCGACGTCGCCCTCGGACCCGTGGGCGTGACGAGGGCGGGGCTCGTCATCGGCGACGAGCTCGCGCGCATCCTCGACGTCGCCGCCGGAGACCGGGTCGAGGTCGCCCTGCTCGAGGGGCACAGGCACCGGCTCTTGCTCGACGTCGCCACCGTCGTCACCACCTACATCGGCACGCCGGCCTATTTGGAGCTCCGACGCCTCAACACGCTGGCGGGCGACGGCGATGTCGTCTCGGGTGCCCGGCTGATTGCCGACGCCGCCGTCAGCTCGAGGACGGCGGCGCGGGCGAGTTTCGACGGGACGCTGGCCGAGACGATCCACGTCATCGTCGGCTTCTATGTCGGCTTCCATGTCGGCTTCGCCGGGCTCGTCGCCTTCGGTGTGGTCTACGCCAGCGCGCGGATCACCTTGTCGGAGCGGGGCCGCGAGCTGGCGCCCTTGCGCGTTCTGGGCTTCACGCGGGGCGAGATCGGCTACAGCCTCGCCGCCGAGCTGGGCCTGCTCGCGCTCTTGTCGTTGCCGGCGGGCACGGCCCTCGGCCACGGGCTCGCCGGCGTGCTCGGAGCGCTGTTCGCGAACGAACTCTACCGCGTGCCGTTCGTGGTGGCGCCGGCAATGGTCGGCGTGGCCATCGTGACGGTGCTCGCGGCGACCGCGCTCGCGATCCACGCGGTGCATCGCCGGCTCGAGCGGCTCGAGCTGTTGGCCGTGCTCAAGACCCGGGAGTAGCGCCGTGCTGCGGTGTCGCCGCCGTCCTCTCTTCTGGACGCCGCTCGTCGCGGCGGTGCCCGGGGCACTCGTCTTCGCCGTTCGACCGCAGCCCCTGCTCGTCGAGGGTGCGACGGTAGAGCGCGGCCCGCTGGTCGCCGCGGTCGAGGCCGAGGGGGTGACGCGGTCGCGCGAGGTCTACGCCGTGTCGGCGCCGCTGGCTGGCCGGCTGTCGCGGCTCGACCTCGAGGTCGGCGACGCGGTCACCGCCGGGACCACCGTGGTCGCGCGGCTGTTGCCGACTGCGCCCGCGCTGCTCGACGCCCGGACACGGCGCCGCCTCGAGGCCGAGCTGCGGGCCGAGGAATCGGCGCTGGCACCGGCCGAGGCCAGGCGCGCCCGGGCCGAGGCGGAGGTGCGCTTCGCGCGCAAGGAACTCGCCCGCGCCGAGGCCGAGCAGGAGGTCCGCCGTCTCGAGGCGAAACGGGCCGTGGCACGGCTGCTCGAGCCGGACGCAGTGAACGCCGTCGGCCCTTCCGGCTGCTGTGTCGAGGTCCGAGCGCCGGTGGACGGGGTCGTGCTGCGGCTCTTGCAGGAGAGCGAGGCCGCCATCGAGGCGGGTGCGCCGCTGGTCGAGATCGGCGATCCGCACGACCTCGAGGTCGTCGTCGACGTTCTCTCGCGCGACGCGGTGCGGCTCGAGCCCGGCGCGCCAGCTCGCATCACCGGCTGGCGCGGCGAGGGTGAGCTGGCCGGCCGGATCAGGCGGATCGAGCCCTTCGCCTTCACCGAGATCTCGGCGCTCGGCATCGAGGAGCAGAGGGTCAACGTGATCGTCGACCTTACGGGTCCGCCCGAGCGGTGGGCGCGGCTCGGGCACGGCTTCAGGCTCGATGCCAGCCTCGTCGTCTGGGCTGTTGAGGAGGTCGCACGGCTGCCCGTGCCGGCGCTGTTCCGCGGTGACGACGGGGGCTGGCGCGTGTTCCGGGTCGCGGCAGGCCGAGTACGCATCCTCGCCTTCGAGGTCGCCCGACGCAATGCGCCGTGGGCGCAGGTCGTGAACGTCGTGGCGCCTGGCGACCGCATCGTGGCCTTTCGGAGCGCGCGCCTCATCGACGGCGCGCGCGGCACGTTCCGCCCGTCCTGATCTGCGGCGTCCGCGCGAAGCCCGCCTGCCTAGCTCGGCCGAAGGGTTGGCCGACGCGTGCCGGCCGACGGCTATTCGGCGGCGGCCAATCGCGGCTGACGACCATCGTCGAAGCTCGCGGCGCCGTCACGGGCGAACAGCCGGTAGAGCACACCGATGATCTCTTTCGCCTCGGAGCTCGCGAGCCGATAATAGATGAACTTGCCCGACCGCCGCGTCTCGACGAGCCCCTCGGCCCGCAGCTTCGCGAGTTGCTGCGACAAGGTGGGCTGGCGAAGCCCCAGGCGCTCTTCCAGCTCGCTCACGCTCTGCTCGTTGCCGTCGAGCAGGCAGAGGATCATCAAGCGGTGCGGGTGCGTCAGCGACTTGAGAAAGCCGGAAGCTTCTTGAGCGCTTGCCGCCATGACGTCAGGATCAGGCATGTCGCCCATCGACGCGTTCCCTCGAACATTGCATCACTGAGCAGCTATGTAGCGCACGTGTTCGCAAACGACCAACCCGACCAAATCATCAACCGCATTCATGCGCCTTTTCGGCAAGGCTGGAGCGTGGCACCCCTACGTTTTGACGCACCTTGGGAGGTTCACATGCGCGCGATCGTGACGACCGGCACGGGCGGTCCGGAGGTGTTGGGCGTCGGTGAGCTGCCGATGCCCGCGCCTGCCGCCGGCCAAGTCTTGATCCGCGTCGCCGCCACGTCGGTCAACCGGGCGGATGTCGCCCAACGCCAAGGAACCTATCCGCCGCCGCCGGGCGAGAGCGAGATCCTCGGTCTCGAGGTCGCGGGCATCGTCGCGGCGGTTGGCCCGGAGGTCGACGAGTGGCGGATCGGCGATCGCGTCATGACGCTGGTCGGCGGCGGCGGCTACGCCGAGTTCGCCACAGCGCCGGCATGCACGCTGCTGGCGGTTCCCGACCGCTTCGACCTGGTCACCGCCGCGGCCATCCCGGAGGTCTTCATCACCGCCTACCTCAACGTCTTCCGCGAGGCGGCGCTGCGCCAAGGCGAGACGCTGCTCGTCCACGGCGGCGCGTCGGGCGTCGGCACCGCCGCCATCCAGCTCGCGAAACGGCTGCGCGACGCCTGCGTCATCGTGACGGTCGGCAGCGAGGGCAAGGCCGACGCCTGCCGCGCCTTGGGCGCCGACGAGGCGATTCTCTACAAGACCCAGAACTTTGCCGATCGTGTGCGCGAGGTGACCGACAAGAAGGGCGCCGACGTCGTCCTCGACCACATCGGCGGCGGCTACCTCGCCGACAATCTCCGCTGCCTCGCGACCTACGGCCGGCTCGTCGTCATCGGACTGCTCGGTGGCGGCAAGGCGGAACTCAACGTGGCGCAGCTCATGGTCAAGCGCCAGCGGATCATCGGCTCGGTGCTGCGCGCGCGTTCGGTCGCGGAGAAGGCGGAAATCTGTCGCGCGTTCAAGGCCGAGGTCCTGCCGCTCTTGGCCGACGGTCGTCTCGAGCCGGTCGTCCACGCACGCTACCCGCTGGCCGAGGCGGCGGACGCGCATCGCGTGATGGGGGCCAACGCCAACACCGGCAAGCTCCTGCTCGTGGTCGACGAGGGGCTGGACTGAGCCCTGGCCCGCTTCTATAAGCCGCGAAATTCGCCTCGCGAACGCCCAGGTAGCTCAGTTGGTAGAGCAGCGGACTGAAAATCCGCGTGTCGGTGGTTCGAGTCCGCCCCTGGGCACCATCTTTTCAAACACTAAGCTGGCCTGTCCGATCGCCGTGGGGACGCTCGCGTGGGACTCTTCCGCGGCGTCCCGGCGTGCCATCGCCGCTCGTGCCCGGCGCCGGGCGTTCTGCCAGTCGGCGGCGAGGATCCTCGTCGCATCGCGGTGCCCGGTGATCGCCGCGTTCCGGCGGTCGGAGCAACCGGCCTCGGCCAGCCGGACGACGGCGGAACGTCGCCAGCCGATCCCGTGGCACGGCGATCGCCAGCTTGCCGGTCTCGGTCGAGGGCTTCTCCCGGCCTTGGCCGTTGCGGCGATGGCGGCCCCCCTCCACCGCCTCATGGGCCAGGAGCTGGTCCAGAAGCTCGTCCGGGATCAAGGGCGCATTGCGTCGTGGCATGCCAGGGTCTCCTTGCTTTCCCCCGTCATGGCCCCGCACGGAGTTCTCGACGCGCCCCCTTCAAAGCGTCGCCACGAGCCGGTTCACCGGCATCGCGAAGCGGGCCGAAGCACCTTGCGTCTGCGCGGCGAGCAGCGTGGCGAGCTCGGCCAGCATGCGCACCCTGCGGGCCGGCGGCAGGATGAAGGCCGCGTAGAAGAAGCCGGCCGCGACCTCGGCCACCGTTTCGGCCGGGCCTTCCATGGCGACCACGCCCGTATCCACGGTCACCGCCGCATCGGGGAACGCCGCGTGCACGAGCTCGGTCAGGCTCGCGGTGCCGCGCACCCGCGGATCGCCGAGATCGACCTCGCCGTAGCCCGGCAACTCCGCCTGGACATGGCCATAGATCAGGTCGTTGGCGGCCGCGTAGCCGGGCGCAGCGTCCATCGGCCCGTCCACGAGCGCGGCGAACCGCCCGCCCGGCACCAGCACCCGCTTCACCTCGTCGAGCACGGGTGCCACCGGGTCCATCAAGGTCAGCGCCCAGTGGCACAAGACCGCGTCCACCGACCCGTCGGGCACCACGGCCATGTCCTGGGCCTCCGCTTGCAAGAGGTCCGCCGTGCCGTCGGCCAGCCGCGCCCGCGCGAGGGCCAGCTCCTCGGGGCACATGTCGATTCCGATCAGGCGGAGGTCGGCGGCCCGGGCCTTGAGGATATCGAGCAGCGGGCCGGAACCGCAGGCCAGGTCCAAGACCCGCTTGTGCTCGTCCGGCGTCACCGCCTCGGCGAGCCAGTCGTAGCTGGTACGTCCCGCCGCGTCGCGACAGGCGCGCGCGCAGGCCTCGGTAAAGCCGGCATGCTCGCGATGCACCGCCCGCAGATGGGCCTTGAGCGCGCGCGCGTCCGGGCGCCGGCCTTGCGCGAGGCTTTCGGTCCACGCGGAGCGCAGAGGGCTGTGATCGCTCAACGATGGGATCCTTTTGCTGTCGAGGGCTGGTCTCAGGCGCGGACGTCGATCAGGTAAACGACTTGCGGGAAGCGCCAGCCGTCCGCCGACCGGCACGCCTCGAGCCACGCCGCCGTGGGCGCTGCCGACTGCATGGCGGCGAGCGACACGGCGTCGTCGAAGACGCAGCGCTGCAGGTATCCTTCCACCGCGCCGGCCGCCTCGCACCCCGCCACCGTTTCGTACCGCAGCTCGCTCACCGCGAGGCGCGCGCCGGCCCGACGGAGGGCCTCGGCCAGCTCCTCCGCCGCGAGGTAGGGCGCGGCGCCGGGCGGGCCGAACGCCTCCAGATAGCGCCGGTGGAATTCGACATAATGCCCCGCTGCCGCGCTGTGAGCGATGACGCCGCGCGCGTCACCGCCGAGCACGGCGCAGAATTTCGCCGCCGCCGCCGCCAATTCGTGCGCCGGCACGGCGTAGAGCGCATGGGCCGCCCAGACGATGTCGTAGCGGTTCGATGGCGGAGCGAAGTCCTGCAAGGTGGTCTGGTGTTCCGCCCCCGGCACGAACGGCGGCGGCAGGGCGGCGCGCGCCTCGGCGATCGAGAAAGCCGACGGGTCCAGCAGGTCGGCGACGACCGGGCGCAATCCCACCTCGGCGACACCGGCATGGCGGACCAGCGCATTGGGGAACTTGCCGGAGCCGCAGGCGACGTCGAGGAGCCGCAGAGACCGGTCGCCGACCCTGGCCTGCGCCGCGGCGAGCCAGCCGGCCCAGTCGCGCCGCTCCGCCAGATGCCGGTAGTCGTCGGTGGCGAGGGCGTAGAACGCGTCCATCCCGGCGCGACCGCTCTCGGACCAGTGCGCCGTGCTCCGCGCCAGCAGATCCTCGGTCATTCGCCGGCGACCGGCCAGCAGATCGGGTTCAACGGGCTCGCCGCCACGTCGCCGGGGCCGACCCCGGGCATGAACTTCTGCCAGTCGCCGGAGACCATGGTCGGTTTGTCGACGATCCGAGCGCCATCCGCGTAATACGTGTTGGCCAGCACGATCCGGCTGCGGTCGGTGCGGTTGCGCGCGGCGGTGTGAAAATTGAGGTTGTGGTGGAAGCTCACCTCGCCGATCTCGAACGGGGTCTCCTTCACCGCGACGTCGTTTCGGGCGAACACCTCCGCGACCGCGCGGTCGTAGCCCGTGCCCGATTTCTCGAACGCCACCGCATCGACCAGTCGATGCACGTCCAGCGGGTAGGCGAAGGCGAGCGGCCCCATCGCCAGCGGAATGGCCTGCGCCGGGGCCCAGGCCGTGACCACGTCGTTGCTGTCGAGCGGGAAGTGGTGATCGTCGAAATGCCACGGCGTGCGGCCGCAGCCGGATTGCTTCGCCAGAACGTTGTCGTGATAGAGCCGCACCGCCGCGGTGCCGAGCAGATCGGCCGCAATCTGCGCCAGCCGCGGGGCCAGGACATAGGCCTTCAAGAGCGGGTTGTCGGCCCAGATCATCTCCAGGCTGAGGAAGCGGCCCTGCGCTCCTTCATCGGGATCGACGGCGAACTCCGCCGTCAGCAGCCGCACCAGCTCCGCCCGCAGCTTCAAGACGGCACCGGGCGAGAAGACCTCGCGCAGCTTGATGAACCCGTTGGCGCGGAAGAAGGCGATCTCGTCGTCGCGCAGCGGGTAGGGTTCGGCGAGCTCCGCGATCAGGTCCGCGTCGCTCGGGATCGCCACGTCCGGCATCGGTGGCGCCGGAACGATCTCGACGCTGGCGCCGTCATTCTCGGCGAGCGTCACGTACCAATCCCACCAGGCCTGGTTGTCCTGGTCCCAGGGTTGGCTGATATCGGTGTCGGCAGTCGTAGCGGTTTCGGCCATCTCGGCTCCTCGGCGACGCGGCTGCGGAGTGATACCGCCCCGCACGGCGCCAGCAACCGCGGGAAATGCGCGCAGTGTCGGCGCCGGCGCCGGCCGGCCTCCCGTTCCCACCCTTAGCACGAGGAAGTTTCATGGCAGCGACGGATGCGCGAAACTCGGCGCTGACGGAGCACGCGCTCGAGGGACTGTCGCGGCGCCCGAAGGGCTTGTCGCCCAAGTGGTTCTACGACGCTCGCGGCAGTGAGCTGTTCGAGGCGATCACGACGCTGCCCGAATACTACCTCGGGCGAACGGAGCGCGCGATCCTCGCGGCCCGCCTGCCCGAGATCGCCGCCCACGTGCCGGATGGCGCGGTGCTGGTGGAGCTGGGCAGCGGCGCCAGCGTCAAGACCCGGCTGCTGCTCGATGGTCTGCCCAGGTTGTCCGGCTATGTGCCGGTCGATATCTCCCACGACTTTCTCGCGCGAACGGCGACGCGCCTTGCCGCGGATTATCCCGCCTTGGCGGTCACGCCGATCGTCGCCGATTTCATGGCGGAGATCGTCCTTCCCGAGATGGGCGGGCGCCCGGTCGTGGGGTTCTTTCCGGGCTCGACGCTCGGCAATCTCGATCCGCAGGGAGCGGCGGCGCTGCTCGCACGGCTCAGGGCTTGGCCGGGCCACACGGCGTTGATTCTCGGCGTCGACCTCGTCAAGGCGCCGGAGCTTCTGGAGGCCGCCTATGACGATGCACTGGGCGTGACCGCCGCCTTCAACCTCAATCTCCTGGCGCGGCTGAACCGGGAGGCCGGCGCCGACTTCGACCTCGCCGCGTTCCGTCACCGCGCGGTGTGGAACGCGCGGGCGAGCCGGGTCGAGATGCACCTGGAAAGCCTGCAGGCGCAGGACGTGCGGATCGCCGGGCGTGCGTTCTCCTTCACCGTGGGTGAGACGATCCACACAGAGAACAGCCACAAGTTCACCGTGGAGAGCCTGTCGGCCATGGCGGCGGCGGCGGGCTGGCGCATGGCCGGCGTGCTGACCGATCCCGAGGCTCTGTTTGCGGTGGCGATCCTGCGCCCGTCGCCGAGCCTGGCGACGTGATCGGAGACCGACCCCGCGACCACACGATGTCGCGCGTAGCCGGCCCGGCCGTCGGCGCCGGGAAGGGCCATCGCCGAGCCTGCTCGAGGACCCGGCAGCGATCAGAACCGGGCGCGGAAGCCGAAGCCGAGGAAGGGTGAAGGGTCGACGTCTTCCTCGCGGATCTCGCGCCCGTCCTCGTCGTCGAGGGTCAGCGTGCCCGCGACCGCGGCGCCGGCGACCGCGGTGAGGCGGACGGTCGGGATCGGCGCGTAGGTCGCCTGGAGGTGGATCGGTACGCCTTTCTCCTCGCCGACGCCGTCGGGGGCGCTGCCGCTGTCGTCGAGCCGAAACCGATAGGTCTCGTAGCGGGCGCCGATCCCGAAGGTCCAGTCCTCCAGCCCCCGCCAGTTCAAGCCCAGGCCCGGACCGCGGGTGGCGCCCAGAACGGAGCCGGTGTCGAGCGAGAGCGTGTCGGTGATCTGCCAGTCGATGAGCAGGATCGGAAAGGCGCTGACGTCGTCCTCGAGCTGGCTGAAGACACCGAAACCGGGACCGATCTTCAGCCGATCGTTGACCGCGTAGCTGAACCCGGCGAGGAGCCCGCCGGTCACCGCCTCGCCAAGATCGCCGCCGCTCTCGGCGGACCAGCGGATCGACGGCAGGGCGAAGACGCCGAAGCGCTCGCCGAGGCCGAGCCGGGCGGGCGCGCTCAGGCGGTACTCGTTGATCGTGCCCCATGGATCGAGGCCGGCGAGGCCCTCGGAGCCGCTGAAGTCGTAGTCGTCGAGGCTGTAGCCGAAGGCGACGCCGACGCTGTCGCGCGGCCCGAAGGCGTAGGACAGGCCGGGCTCGACGAACAGGCGCGTGACCGAAAAGGCCCCGCCGTCGTCGATGTCGGTGTCGAACCGGTGGATGACGCTGCCTTGAATCTGTGTGCGCCAAGGGTTCAAATTCACGCCTGCAGGTTGAGCGGCGACGGCGGTAGCGTTCACGAGCAAAACGACGGGCACGGCGATCCGCAACACGCGACGCTCCGGGATCTGTCGAGGGGAAAGACGGCCCCGGGCTTCTTCCACAGCCGCGCCACCCCGTCTATAAGCCCGACGAGCCTCGACCTTCTCCCGCAATCGATGGAGTTCCCATGACCACCAGGCGCACGCTCTCGATCATCAAGCCCGACGCCACGGAGCGCAATTTGACCGGGGTGATCAACGCCCGTTTCGAGGACGCCGGTCTTCGGGTCATGGCGCAAAAGCGGCTGCGGCTCAACCGTCACCAGGCCGAGGCGTTCTATGCGGAGCACAGGGATCGGCCGTTCTTCGATGGCCTCGTGACCTTCATGAGCTCGGGGCCCGTCGTGGTCCAGGTGCTCGAGGGCCACGACGCGATCGCCCGAAATCGCGAGCTCATGGGCGCCACCGATCCGGCGAAGGCCGAGCCCGGCACCATCCGCAAGGACATGGGCTTGAACATCCAGGAGAACTCGGTGCACGGCTCCGACGCACCGGAGACCGCTGCGCGGGAGATCGCTTTCTTCTTCCCAGGCATCGACCTCATCGACTGAGGGCGCGCTCCGGGGGCTCGCGCCCGACCGAGCAGGCCGGCCAGAGAAACCCGGCGGGCAGGTCTGCGGGCGGCCGGAGGAGACGGACGACGTCGCCGTCGACGACGGCGGCGCCGGACGTCATCAACTCGAGGGCGAGCGGATAGGCGCGGTGCTCCTGGGCGAGGATCCGCGCGGCCAGGAGCGCCTCGTCGTCGTCGGGCGCCACCGGAACGGCCGCCTGGACGATGATGGGGCCCGCGTCGAGCGCCGGGCGGACGACGTGCACCGTGCAGCCGGCGACGCGCACGCCCGCCTCGAGCGTGCGGCGATGGGTATGCAGGCCGCGAAAGGCCGGCAGGAGCGAGGGGTGGACGTTGAGGATCCGGTCGCGCCGCCGCGCGACGAACGCCTCGCCCAGGACCCGCATGAACCCGGCGAGCGCCACCCACTCGATGCCGGCCGCGTCGAGCTCCGCCTCGAGCGCGTCCTCGAAGGCGGCGCGGCTCGGACAGCGGCGGTGCTCGACGATCGCCACGGGCACGCCGGCGCGCCGCGCCCGCTCGGCGGCGAAGGCGTCGGCGACGTTGACGACGACGAGGACGATCTCGAAGGAGGCGTCGCCCCGGGCCTGGTGGTCGAGCAGGGCCTGGAGGTTGGAGCCGCTGCCGGACGCGAGGACGGCTACGCGCGCGGCCACGACCGCCCGCCCTCGAGGGTCACCACGGGCGGCCCGTCGCCGGCCTCCAGGCGACCCAGGATCCAGGCCCTCTCCCCGCTCTCGGCCAGCGCCGCCAGGGCGGTGTCCGCCGCGTCGGCCGGGACGACGCCGATGAGGCCCACGCCCATGTTGAAGGTCCGCGCGAGCGTGCGCCGGTCGAGGCCGCCGGCCTCGGCGAGCCAGGCGAAGAGCGGCGGCAGCGTGTAGCTGTCGAGATCGAGCCGGGCGGCGAGGCCGCGCGGCAGGACGCGGGGCAGATTCTCGACGAGCCCGCCGCCGGTGACGTGCGCGAGCGCGTGCGCGCCGGCCGCGGCGAGCCGCCTCGCCGCGGTGACGTAGAGCCGGGTCGGCGTCATCAGCACGTCGCCGAGCGCGCGATCGGGGGCGAAGGGGGCCGGAGCCGCGAGGTCGGCGCCGGCGGTGGCGACGATGCGGCGGACGAGCGAGAAGCCGTTGCTGTGCAGGCCCGCGCTGGCGACGGCGACGAGCGCATCGCCACAGCGCAGACGGTCGGGCCGCGGCAGCAGGCGTGCGCGCTCGACCGCGCCGACGGCGAAGCCCGCGAGATCGAAGGCCCCGGGCGGATAGACGCCCGGCATCTCGGCGGTCTCGCCGCCGAGAAGCGCGCAGCCGGCCTCGGCGCAGCCGTCGGCGACGCCCTCGACGACGGCGCGCGCGACATTGGCCTCCAGCCGCCCGGTGGCGTAGTAGTCGAGGAAGAAGAGCGGCTCCGCTCCCTGCACGGCGATGTCGTTGACCGACATCGCGACGAGGTCGACCCCGAGCGCGCGAAAACGACCGGTCGCCTGGGCGAGCAGGAGCTTGGTGCCGACGCCGTCGGTCGCGGCGACGAGGATCGGATCGGTGAAGCCCGCGTCCTTCAGGTCGAAGAGCCCGCCGAAGCCGCCCAGGCCCTGCATCACGCCGGGCCGCCGGGTGCGCTCGGCAGCGGGGGCGATGGTGGCGACGAAGGCGTTGCCCGCCGCGATGTCGACGCCGGCGTCGCGATAGGCATCGCGCGGCGCGTCGGCGGGCTCGGAGCCTGGGGGGGACGCTTGTGTCATGGGCGACGACCCGGGTAGTTTGTGTCGGCGGTTGCGGCCCACCGTCGGCGTCACCTACGCGCCCCGCGCCCGCTTGGCAATCAACCACCCGAGACCTCGGATCATGCCTCGTTTCGCCCACCCGCCGCGCTCGCGGCCGCTTTTCGTACTCGTCGCGGCGGTCGTGCTCGCGCTCGCTCCAGCGGCGCGCGCGCAGTCCTACACGGTGAGCGACATCGAGGTGAACGCCGCGGCCGGGGATGCTGTCCAGGCGCAGGCCATCGCCCTCGAGGAAGGCCAGCGCCAGGGCCTGCGCCGGCTGCTCGAGCGGCTCGCCGAGGGTGGCGCGGTACCGAGCACCAGCGGCCTCGACATCGACCGCTACGTGACGAGCTTCGAGGTCTTGAGCGAGCAGGTCGGGCCCACGACCTACGCGGCGACGCTGACCGTCAACTACGATCGGGGTGCGGTGCGATCGCTGCTCGACCGCGAAGGGGTCGCCTATGTCGCCGAGAGTGCGCCGCCGGTGACGCTCGTGCCGCTCTGGGAGAGCGACCAGGGGCTGCGCTTGTGGGAGGCCGACAACGCGTGGAAGCGCGCCTGGGACGGCGCGCGCTCCGACGAAGCGCTGCAGCCCGTCGTGGTGCCCTTGGGCGATTTGCAGGACCTGGCGCTCGTCGATGGCGAGCAGGCGGTGCGTGGCGATGCTGGGTCGTTGCGGGCGCTGGCCGCGCGCTACGGCACCGACGACGTCGTCGTCGCGCGGCTGCGGGGCAGCGGTGCGCCCGGTGCGCCGCTCGAGGTGCAAGCGCAGCGGATCGGCGATGCGGGCACGGAGCCCTATCGCGCCACGGTAAGGCGGGATGCCGGCGAGCCGCTGGAGGCGAGCCTCGCCCGCGCGGTCGCCGAGATGCAGGCGGCCCTCGATGAGCGCGCGCGGCGGCGCGCCACCGTACCGGCCGGCCGACCCGAGCCGCTGGTGGTGAGCGCGACGGTGCAGGGGCTCGACAGCTGGGGCCGCCTGCTCGGCCTGCTCGACGGGCTGGCCGAGGTGGAGAGCGCGGTGGTGCGCGAGTTCTCCCGCGAGCGGGCGGTCTTCGATCTGCGGGTCCGCGGCGGCGCCGAGGGTCTCCAGCCGGCCCTCGGCCGCGCCGGCTGGCGCCTGCAGCAGGGCCAGGATGGCTGGCAGCTCGTCCAGGGCACCGCGGCCGCGACGCCGAGCCCGCTCTGAGCGGGTCGGCCGTGACCGGGTCGCCGGCCCAGGCGCTCGCCAACATCGTCACGGGCGTTCGCCTCCTCTTGGTCGCACCGATCGTGCTGTTGATCCTGGACGGGCGGCCGGTCGCCGCCTTGGTGCTGCTGGTGCTGGCGGTCGTCACGGACGCGCTCGACGGTCGGCTGGCGCGGCGCTACGGCACCACTGTCCTGGGCAGCTGGCTGGACGTCACCGCCGACCGCCTGCTCGTCGGTGCCGTCGTCGCGGCGCTGTGGTGGACCGGCGGGCTGCCCGCCTGGGCGACGCTGATCCTGCTCCTGCGCGAGGCCGTGATCGCCGCCGGGGCCCTGGTCGCCTACGCGCCGCAGCGACCGATGGAGCCGCTGCTCATCGGCAAGCTGCACACCGCGTCGGCGTTCCTGCTGATGACGGCCGGCGTCGCCGTCCAGGCGGGCTTGCTGCCTGCGCTGGTGGTGACGCTCCTGGGCGGCGTCGTCGTCGCCACCGCGGCGACCTCGCTCGCCGCCTATGCCCGGCGCGTCGCCCGGCGGTCGCCCGGTGAGTGAGCCGCGGGGCGCCGTCGCCGACCTGGTCGCGGGGCCGCCGCCGCGGCCGGTCGAGCAGCTGCCGCTCGGCCTCGCGCTCGACGATCGCATGCGCGCCGAGGATTTCCTCACAGCGCCCTGCAACCGGGTCGCGCACGGGCTTCTCGAGCGCTGGCCCGAGGGACCGGATCCGGTGCTCTTGCTCACGGGCCCCACGGGTTGCGGCAAGACGCACCTCGCCCGGATCTGGGCGCAGCGCCGCGCCGCCGCGTGGCTGACGCCGCCGCTCGCGGACCTCGAGGAGGGGGAGGTACTGGCGCGCGGCCCGTGGGTCGTCGACGACGCCGAGCGGACCGGCGCGGAGACGTTTCTCTTCCATCTCGTCAACACCGCCCGGGCGGAGGGGCGAGGGCTCGTCCTGGTCTCGCGCTTCCCCGCGAGCGTCTGGCGACCTCGCCTGCCCGATCTGCGCTCGCGCCTCCTGGCCGCGCCGACCGTCGCGATCGCCGCCATCGACGACGAGCTGCTGGGCGCGGTCCTCGTCAAGCAGTTCGCGGACCGGCAGTTGCGCGTGCCGCCCGCGGTCGTGCACTATCTGGTGGCGCGCATGGAGCGCTCGTTCGCCGCGTGCCGCCGGATCGTCGACCTGCTCGACCATCTGGCGCTCGCGAGCGGTCGGCCCATCACGACCACGCTCGCTCGCGACGTCCTGCGCGCCATGGGCGACGACGCAGCGGAGGAAGGTTGAATGGATCTCGGCATCACCGGGCGCAAGGCGCTCGTCTGCGCCGCCAGCGAGGGGCTCGGCAAGGCGTGCGCCGCGTCGCTGGCGACGAACGGCGTGGACGTCGTCATCACCGGCCGGACCCCCGAGAAGCTCGATACCGCGAAGGCCGAGATCGAGGCGAGGAGCGGGCGCCGCGTCGTCACGGTGGCGGGCGACATCACGACCGAACAGGGCCGCGCCGATGCCCTCGCCGCCTGCCCAGAGCCGGACATCCTCGTCACCAACGCCGGCGGGCCGCCGCCCGGCGACTTCCGCGACTGGACCCGCGCCGATTGGATCAGGGCGATCGACGCCAACATGCTGACGCCGATCGAGCTCATCAAGGCGACGGTCGACGGCATGATCGCCCGCAGGTTCGGCCGCATCGTCAACATCACCTCGAGCGCGGTGAAGGCGCCGATCGACGTCTTGGGCCTCTCCAACGGCGCCCGCGCCGGGCTCACCGGCTTCGTTGCCGGGATCGCCCGCAAGACGGTGGCTCACAACGTCACCATCAACGGGCTCCTGCCGGGACCCTTCGACACCGCGCGCCTCCGGGGCACGACCCGGGCCGTGGCCGAGAAGACGGGGCGCCCCTTCGACGAGGTGTTCGCCGAGCGGGCCAAGCAGAACCCGGCGCAGCGCTTCGGCGATCCGTTCGAGTTCGGCGAGTACTGCGCCTTCATCTGCTCGGCGCAGGCGGGCTACGTCACCGGGCAGAACCTGCTGATCGACGGCGGCAACTATCCGGGGACGCTGTGACCTTGCGCGTCGCGGGGCTGATGACCGGCACCTCGATGGACGGCCTCGACGTCGCGCTGTGCGAGGTCGAGGTCGAGGTCGGCGGCGGCTGGCCGCGGATCGCCTGCGCGCTCTCGGGCTTCGCGACGGTGCCGGTGCCGGCGGTGCTGCGCGAGCGTCTCGTCCGGCTCGACGGGCTGGACCTCGCCGCTCTCGCCGCGCTGGACGTCGATCTCGGCCGGTGGTTCGCCGACGCGACGGCCCGCGTCTGTGCGCAGCACGGCTTTCGCCCGGAGCTCGCGGGCTGCCATGGCCAGACGGTCTATCACGATCACGGCGAGGTCAGCTGGCAGCTCGGCGAGCCGAGCTTTCTCGCCGCGGCGCTCCGCTGCCCCGTCGTCCACGCCTTCCGCCAGGGCGACATCGCCGTCGGCGGCGCCGGAGCGCCGCTCGTCCCGTTCGTCGACTGGGCGCTGTTGCGCAGCCCGACCGAGGCCCGCGTCGCCCTCAACATCGGTGGCATCGCCAACCTCACCGTGCTGCCGGCGGCGGGTGGCGTGCCGCTGGGCTTCGACACCGGGCCCGGCAACATGGTGATCGATGAGCTGGCCCGACGGGCGACGGGCGGCCGGCTCGCCTGCGATCGTGACGGCGACATGGCGGCGCGCGGGCGCATCGACGAGGCGGCGCTCGACACGCTGATGGCCGACCCCTTCTTGCAGACGCGGCCGCCCAAGTCCTGCGGCCGCGAGCAGTTCGGTCCGGCCTTCGTCGACGCTTGGCTGGCCGCGGCGCCGCCGGCGAGCGAGCAGGACTGGTGCGACCTTTTGGCGCTGGCGACCGCCTTGACGGCCCGCTCGATCGCCGAGGCGATCCGCGCCCACGCGCCGGACGCCCGGCGGCTGATCGCCGCCGGCGGCGGCGTTCACAATCCCGCGCTCATGGCGGAACTGGCAAGACGGCTCGGCAATGCCGTCACGGTCGAGACCAGCGACGGCTACGGCCTGCCGGTCGATGCCAAGGAGGCGATGGCCTTCGCCGTGCTCGCCGCCTGCCGCACGGCGGGCATCCCGGCCAACCTGCCGAGCGCCACGGGCGCCGCACGCCCGGCGCTCCTCGGCTCGGTCGTCGAGGTTTGACGCGCGAGGCGTGTTTTTTTGCGCAGCAACAAAGTCTTTGCAGTCTGCAGGTGTTCGGACCAAATTGTCATTGGCACCCGCGGATGCTCCCCTTAGGCCGCCTGAAGCGCCCGAGGGGGGCACGCTAATCATCAGGAGAAGGGCATGACCGACGTCGCAATCGTCGCCGCAGCACGCACCGCAGTGGGCTCGTTTAACGGCACCTTGGGCATGGTGCCGGCGCACCAGCTCGGCAGCACGGTGATCAAGGCCGTTCTCGAGCGCGCGGGCGTGGAGCCGGGCGACGTCTCCGAGGTGATGATCGGCCAGATCCTCAACGCGGCACAGGGCCCGAACCCGGCGCGGCAGGCCTCGCTCGGCGCCGGCCTCCCGGTCGAGACGCCGGCCTACGGCGTCAACATGCTGTGCGGCTCCGGCCTCAAGACGGTGGCGATGGGCTATCAGGCGATCCAGGAGGGCGACAGCAGCATCGTCGTCTCCGGCGGCATCGAGAGCATGAGCATGGCGCCGCACGCCGCGCATCTTCGCGCCGGGCAGAAGATGGGCGATCTCAAGTTCGTCGACACGATGCTCAAGGACGCCCTGATGGACCCGTTCTGCGGCTATCACATGGGCGGTACGGCCGAGAACATCGCCGAGAAGTGGCAGATCACCAAAGAAGAGCAGGACGAGTTCGCCGCGGGCTCGCAGAACAAGGCCGAGGCGGCGATCAAGGCCGGCAAGTTCAAGGACGAGATCGTCCCCTTCGTCATCAAGAACCGTAAAGGTGACATCACCTTCGACACCGACGAGTTTCCGCGCGCCGGGGTCACCAAGGAGGGTCTGGGCAAGATCCCGGCGGCCTTCAAGAAGGACGGCACGGTGACCGCTGGCAACGCCTCGGGCATCAACGACGGCGCCGCCATGGTCGTGCTCATGCCGCTCGCCGAAGCGGAAAAGCGCGGCCTCAAGCCGCTGGCGGTCATCAAGTCCTGGGCTCAGGCGGGCGTGCCGCCGGAGATCATGGGCACCGGGCCGATCCCGGCGTCGAAGAAGGCGCTGGAGAAGGCGGGGTGGAGCCCCGACGACCTCGATCTCGTCGAGGCCAACGAGGCCTTTGCGGCGCAAGCGATCTCGGTCAACCGGGAGGTCGGCTGGGACACCTCGAAGGTCAACGTCAATGGTGGGGCGATCGCCATCGGCCATCCGGTCGGCGCGTCCGGCACGCGGATCCTGACCACGTTGCTCTACGAGATGCAGAAGCGCGACGCCAAGAAGGGTCTCGCCACGCTGTGCATCGGCGGGGGCATGGGCATCGCCATGTGCGTCGAGCGCTGAGCGAGCGCTCGCCGACGAGAAGACAGGAAGCCGCGCCCTCGCCGGGCGCGGCTTTTCTCTGTGTGCCCGGCTGAGGAGTGAGCGAGATGCTTTCCTGGCGGATCGGCTACGATCTCTGGCGCCTGCAGGTCGAGGCGATGACGGTCGCCGCCGGCGCGCCGGTCGTCATCATGCTGCGCACGATGCGCGCCTGGCAGGGCGGCGGCGATCCTACGGACCGCGAGTGGACGCGAATGGTGAGCGAGAAGATGGTTGCCGCGGGCGAAGCGCAGATGCGGCTGGCGCGCCTGTGGGCCCGGCCGATGCTGACGGCGGCCGACTACGCGCGGTTCGTCCGCGGGGCGCCGGGCGTCGTCCGGCCCTACAGCCGCCGCGTCCGCGACAACGCCCGCCGCCTCGGCTGAGGGCGACCATCGTCGATGGCGAACGGCGGCTTGCTCGACCTAAAGCGGATCGCCGATCTCGCATACGACCCGTACAGTGTCCCGCACCGTAGTTCAACGAGGGGAGGAACGCATGACCGGACGTGTAGCGTTGGTGACGGGCGGCAGCCGCGGGATCGGCGAGGCGATTTCCGTCGGGCTCAAGGAAGCAGGCTATAAGGTCGCGGCGAATTACGCCCGGAGCGACGACAAGGCGAAGGCGTTCTCGGAGCGGACCGGCATCCCGATCTACAAATGGGACGTCGCCGACTTCGCCGCCTGCGAGGCCGGCGTGAAGCAGGTCGAGAGCGATCTCGGTCCGATCGAGGTGCTGGTCAACAACGCCGGCATCACCGCCGACGCGCCCTTTCACCGGATGAAGCCGGAGCAGTGGACGGCGGTCATCAACACCAACGTGAACAGCCTCTTCAACATGACCCGCCAAGTCATCGACGGGATGCGCTCCCGCAACTTCGGCCGCGTCATTTCCATCAGCTCGGTCAACGGGCAAAAGGGGCAGTTCGGTCAGACCAACTACTCGGCGGCCAAGGCCGCCGCGATCGGCTTCACCCGTGCGCTGGCGGCCGAGGCGGCCGGCAAGGGGATCACCGTCAACGCCGTCGCGCCGGGCTACATCGCCACCGAGATGGTCATGGCGGTGCCGAAGGAGGTGCTCGACAGCAAGATCATCCCGCAAATTCCGGTCGGGCGTCTCGGCGAGGCCGACGAGATCGCTCGCTGCGTCGTCTTCCTGGCGAGCGATGATGCCGGCTACTTCTCGGGCTCGACGCTCAGCGTCAACGGCGGCCTGTTCTACGCCTAGCTCACCACCTGCAACAGCGCGCGACGGGCTTCGGCCCGCGCGCGGCGGGTGAGCGCCAAGGCGTCCTCGCCCCTGAGCGGGCGCGCCCAGCCGACGCGCGCCGCCAGCGCCGGGCCGGCATCGCCGCGCGACGCCCGGGCGATCCGCTCCTGCAAGCGACGACCCATGCTCGCGAGGTTGGCGTCGGCGATGTCCGCAAACCACACCCCGAAGCTCGCGCCGTCGAGCCGGCCGATGGCATCTTCCGCGCGGACGCCGCGACTGAGCGCGTGGCCGGCGGCGGCGAGCGCGCGGTCGCCTGCGGCGAACCCGGCCTCGCGGTTGATCGCGTCGAGATTGTCCAGCGCCAGGGCCATGAATGCGGCATGGGGCGCGGCGTGGTCGAGCTGGCTCTGCAGGTAGACGTGCAGCGCGCTGTGCCCGAGGCGGCCGGAGATCGGATCGATCGCGCCGGTGAAGGCGGTGTTGTCGCGCAGCACGCGGCGCAGCGATGCGGCTTCGATGGCGGTGGCCAGCCGGCGCTGCATGAGGTCGCGCGGCAGGCTCCAATCCAGCACCTCCGCCGCGCCGCGCCGGTATGCCTCGGCGGCGGCGAACAGCGCATCACGCTGGCGGAAGACGATGAAGGAGGGTGCGCCCGGGCCTTCGACCGCGGCGAGCGGGACGAGCTGGCGATCGAGGTCGTCGACCGTCACCAGGTCGGTGAGGATGACGGCCGCGTAGACGCCGGTCTCCAGGTGCCGGCGGGCGTGCGCCGAGGTCTCGGCGTAGGCCGCGACGCTCCAGCCGGTGAGCGCATCCACTGCGGCGAGCTTGTGCGGTCCGGGCAGGCCCAAGAACAGGACCGGGGGCCGGACCGCCAGGGGCTCCGGCGCCGGCGCGTGTCGATTGAAATAGGCGACGGCCACGTCGTGCCGGCGCCGCGTCTCGCACCGTAGGTGAGCCAGTCCCGTCAGCTCGGCGAGGCGATGCTGCCAGAGTTCCGGGGCCTCGCCGAGATCGACGAGATCGGCGGCGCCGAGCCGGCTCGCCAGATCGGACGCGGCCTCGTCGCCGCTCGCCGCGACGACCGCGAAGCCGTCGATCCGGCTGCCGACCGCCGGGAGATCGGCGGGATCGGCGCGCCCGTCGATCAGGGCGAGCGTCGGCGCGTCCGGGTCGTCGGTGCAGCCGGCGAGCCACTCGGCGAGCGCCGGCGGCGGCGGGCCGTCGGGGCGAGCGGGATACCAGACGGCGTGGATGTGGCGCGGTTGCATGGCTTCGGACCTCGGCGACGATGTGCCGTCGAGGCTAGCGCGGCATGGTTAACGGCCGGTCAAGCTCGAGCGTCGACGAGGTGCACAGTGAAGCGCCGGTTCTGCTTGCCCTTGTTCTCGATCTTGGTGACCTCGACGCGGCCGATCTCGCCCGTGCCGGCGACGTGCGTGCCGCCGCAGGCCTGCAGGTCGACGCCTTCGATCTCGATCAGGCGGATCCTTCCCGCGGTGCGCGGCGGCCTCACCGACATGGTGCGCACGAGATCGGGATGGCGATCGAGATCGTCGGCGTCGATCCAGCGATGGCGGATGGGGCGGTCCTCCGCGATCCACGCATTGAGCCGGTCGTTCAGGGCGCCCTTGGTCGGCACCTCGCCGGTGATGGCGAAGTCCAGGCGGCCCTTGTCCGCGGAGATCTGCCCGCCGGTGACGGGCTCGGCCACGGCCTGGCAGAGCAGGTGCATGCAGCTGTGCATGCGCATGTGCCGATGCCGCCGCTCCCAATCCAGCGCGAGGGCCACGGCCTCGCCGGCGGCCAGGGTCGGGCCGTCGCCCAGCACGTGCAGCAGACGGCCGTCGCGATAGGCGGTGTCGATGATCGGGCGAGCGCCGGCCTTCCCTTCGAGCGTGCCGGTGTCGCCGGGCTGACCGCCGGCGGTCGGGTAGCAGACCGTGCGGTCGAGCACGACGCCGTCGTCGCGCACCGCCAGGATCCGTGCCGCGGTCGCCTGGAGATAGCCGTCCTCGCGAAAAAGCTCCTCGGTCTCGCTCGCGGGCACCGTCGCCTCCCTCACTCGGCTTGCGCCTCGTGCGGTAACCAGCGGCGGATGGACGGTCAAGGCGGCCTTGTCGCGGCGGCGACAGCGCCCACCCTTGCGGTATGGCCGAGCCCCTCCTCACCTTGACGCCTGCGGGGCTCTACTGCCCCGCCGGCGGCTTCCACGTCGATCCCTGGCGCCCCGTGGCCCGCGCCGTCGTCACCCACGGCCACAGCGATCACGCCCGCCACGGGCACGGGCGCTACCACGCGACCGGCGCCGGCGAGGGCATCCTCCGCCGGCGTCTCGGCCGCGACCTCGCGCTCGCCACGCACCGCTACGGCGAGGCGTTCGAGCTCGGCGAGGCGCGGGTCTCGCTGCATCCGGCTGGGCACGTGCTGGGCTCGGCGCAGGTGCGGATCGAGGTCGCCGGCGAGGTCTGGGTGGTCTCGGGCGACTACAAGCGCGAGGCCGATCCGAGCTGCGCGCCCTTCGAGCTGGTCGAATGCGACGGCTTCGTCACCGAGGCCACCTTCGCGCTGCCGATCTACCGTTGGGACCGCGGTGAGCGGGTGGTCGACGACATCCTCGCCTGGTGGGACGAGAACGCCCGGCAGCGGCGCGCCTCGATCCTCTTCTGCTACGCGCTCGGCAAGGCGCAGCGCCTTCTGGCCGAGATCCGCGCGCGCGGCGAGCGCACGGTGTGGTTGCACGGCGCGCTCGCCGGCATGGTCGACGCCTACCGCGAGGCCGGCGTCCCGCTCGCGCCGACGGCGCTCGTCGGCGAGGCGCCGAAGGGCGAGCGCTTCGCGGGCGAACTCGTGCTGGCGCCGCCCTCGGCCATGGGAACGAGCTGGATCCGCCGCTTCGCCGAGCCGTCGACCGCCTTCGTCTCGGGGTGGATGCGGGTGCGCGGCCAGCGGCGGCGGCGCGGCTACGACCGCGGCTTCGTGCTCTCCGATCACGTCGACTGGCCTGACGTGCTCAGGACCGTCGCAGAGACCGGGGCGCGATGCGTGCTCTGCACCCACGGCTACGCCGACACGCTGGCGCGCTATCTCCGCGACGAGCGCGGCCTCCAGGCGGCGCGCATCGAGACGCTTTTCGAGGGCGAGAGCGACGACGGATGAAGCGCTTCGCCGAGCTCTACGCCGCCCTCGACGCGACGACCAAGACCAACGCCAAGATCGACGCGATGGCCGCCTACTTCGAAAGCGCCCCGGCCGCGGATGCGGCGTGGGCGCTGTTCTTCCTCACCGGCGAGCGCCTCAAGCGGCTGATCGGCTCGCGGACCCTGCGGGCCTGGGCGCTCGATCTCACCGGGCTGCCCGACTGGCTCGTCGACGAGAGCTACGCCGCCGTCGGCGACACCGCCGAGACCGTGGCGCTCCTGCTCGATGCGGTGGGCTCCAGCGAGCCCGAGCCCGCGAGCCTCGCCTCCTGGATGGAGGAGCGCGTCCTGCCCCTGCGTGGCATCGACGCCGACGCGCAGCGGTCGACCGTGCAGGGCTGGTGGCGGGCGCTCGACCGCGAGCAGCGGTTCGTCCTCAACAAGCTCTTGACCGGCGGCTTCCGCGTCGGCGTCTCCCAGGGCCTGGTGGTCCGCGCCGTCGCCAAGGTGAGCGGGCTCGAGCCCGCGGTCGTGAGCCACCGGCTGATGGGCCGCTGGCGCCCCACCGCCGCCGACTACCGGGCGCTCCTGCGCGGCGACGACGGCGCGGCCGACGCGAGCCGGCCCTATCCCTTCTTCCTCGCCTCGCCCCTCGAGGCGGCACCCGAGAGCCTCGGTCCCCTGGACGACTGGCTCGCGGAGTGGAAGTGGGACGGCATCCGGGGTCAGCTCGTCAAGCGCGCGGGCGCCGTCTACCTCTGGTCGCGCGGCGAGGAGCTGGTGACCGAGCGCTTTCCCGAGATCGAGCGAGCGGGTCTTCAGCTCGCCGACGGCACGGTCCTCGACGGCGAGATCCTCGCCTGGGGCGAGGGCGGGGTCATGCCCTTCGCCGCCCTGCAAAAGCGCATCGGCCGGCTCAAGCTCTCGGCGCGCGTGCTCGCGGACGCACCCGTCCGCTTCGTCGCCTACGACCTCTTGGAGGACGGCGGCCGGGACTTGCGTGCACGTCCCCAGGCCGAGCGGCGCGCGCGGCTGGAGGCGGTGCTCGCCGCGGCGCCGGCGGCCCTCCTCCTCTCGGCGCTGATCGAGGCTTCCACGTGGGCGGAGCTCGGCGAGCGCCGCGCCGGCTCGCGGGCGGCGCGGGTCGAGGGGCTGATGCTCAAGCGGCGCACCGCGCCCTACCAGGTCGGGCGCCGCCGCGGTGACTGGTGGAAGTGGAAGATCGAGCCGCTCACCGTCGACGCCGTCCTGATCTATGCCCAGGCCGGCAGCGGACGGCGGGCCAACCTCTTCACCGACTACACCTTCGCCGTCTGGGACGGTGACCGCCTCGTCCCCTTCGCCAAGGCCTATTCGGGCCTCGACGACAAGGAGATCGCCGAGCTCGACCGCTGGATCCGTCGCCACACCGTCGAGCGCTTCGGCCCGGTTCGCTCCGTTGCGGGCGAGCAGGTGTTCGAGCTCGCCTTCGAGGGCATCCAGCGCTCGGCGCGGCACAAGTCGGGCATCGCCGTCCGCTTTCCCCGAATCGCCCGCTGGCGGCGCGACAAGCCCGCGATCGAGGCCGACACCCTCGCGGCGGTCAAGGCGCTGCTCGCCGACTGAGCGCGCTGCCGCTTGCCGTTCGCGCGCTGTCGTGTTGCGATGCCGCGAGCGACGCGAGGAGCCCGACGAGGACCCCGAAGTGCGACAGTTCCTGTGTCGGCGGTGCGGCCAGCCGCTCTATTTCGAGAACACCCACTGCGAGACCTGTGGCACCATCGTCGCCTTCTCGCTCGAGGCGCTCGACCTCGTGCCGCTCGCCGACGCGACGCGAGCCTGCGTCAACCGCGAGCTCGGCGGCTGCAACTGGCTCGCCGAGGCCCCGGCCGCGGCGCTGTGCACCGCCTGTGCCTTCAACCGCACGATCCCCGACCTGTCCTCACCGGAGAACGTCGCGCGCTGGCAGCGGGTCGAGCGGGCCAAGCGACGGCTGGTCTACGGGCTCGACCGCCTCGGCATCCTCCCGCCGTCCCGGGCGGCCGATCCGAGCCGCGGCCTCGCCTTCGACCTGATCGCTCAGGCACCGGGCGATGCCCCCGTCTACACCGGGCACGCCGATGGTATCGTCACCTTGAACATCGCCGAGGCGGACCCGGTCGAGCGCACCCGCATGCGGGAGCAGATGGAGGAGCCCTACCGCACGCTGCTGGGTCACTTCCGGCACGAGGTCGGGCACTATTTCTGGGAGCGGCTGGTTCGCGACGCCGGCCGCCTCGACGCGTTCCGCGAGCTCTTCGGCGACGAGCGCGCCGACTACGGCGCGGCCTTGGCCCGGCACTACCGGGCCGGGCCGCCGCCCGACTGGAACGCCCGACACATCAGCGCCTATGCTGCGGCGCATCCCTGGGAGGACTGGGCGGAGACCTGGGCGCACTATCTCCACATCGCCGACGCTCTCGAGACGGCGGCGAGCTTCGGGCTGTCGACGGTGGCGACGGCGAAGCCGGCGTCCGGTCTCGCCGCCGCGGCGCTCGGCGATCCTTATCGGCCGCGCAGCGCCGACGCGCTCGTCGACGCCTGGCTGCCGCTCGTCTTCGCGGTCAACAGCCTCAACCGCTCGATGGGGCTCGGCGACCTCTATCCGTTCGTGCTCGGCGAGGCCGTGCGGCACAAGTTGCGCGGTGTGCACGCGTGTATCGAGGCGGCCCGAAACCGGCTGGCTTAGCGCGGAAAAGTCATTGCCATCCGCTACGTATGGGACCAATCTGTTTCGCCCTGTGCAAAGGGAGGGGATCAGGCTGGCAACATCGCATACGCGTGATCGGCCGAGGCTGGAGCTGGAGCAGCTCTGCTTCGAGCAGATGCCGGAGCCGGCCGCCATCATCGACGGCGACGGGCGCATCGTGACGATCAATGCGGCGTGGCGCTCGGTGATGAGGGGCCGCGAGGCGCACGACGTCGGCGCGAGCTACACCGACGAATGCCGGCGTGGCGCGCTGCGCGGTGCCGAGGGTGCGGCCGATACGCTCGCCGGGATCGACGCCGTTCTCAACAATCGCACGAGCCTGCACCGCAGCGTCTACGCCTGCCCGTTCGACGGGCGCATGCATTGGTACCAGGCCAAGATCTGGCCACTCGTCCAAGGAGCTTTTCGCGGGGCGGTCGTCGTTCACGAGGACGTTACCCGCGAGGAGGAGGCGCGGCGCCGGGTGCGCGCGCTCGCCCACGCCGATCCCTTGACCAACCTCGCCAACCGGCGCGGCCTCGAGGCGGCGCTGCAGAGCCTCGCCGATGCCCGTGCGGCCGGCGATAACGTGGAGGCGCTCTACGTCCTGCTCGATCTCGACGGCTTCAAGGCGATCAACGACCGCTTCGGTCACGATACCGGCGATCGCGTCCTCGTCATCACCGCGCGCCGGCTGCGCCACGCGGTTCGGGCCGGGGACACCGTGGCGCGGATGGGCGGTGACGAGTTCGCCGTGCTGATGATCGGCGCCGGCGAGATGGAGGAACGCCTCGACGCGCTCCTACGCCGCCTCGACGCGCCGATGCGCGTCGGCGGCGACGTGCTCCGGGTCGAGGTGAGCTACGGGGCGACGCCCATTCGCGACCGGGTGCCCCCGCTGCGCGAGATGCACCGCACCGCCGACGCTGCCCTCTATGGCATGAAGCACGCGCACGCAGCGGCGCGCAGCGCCGACTGACCCGGCCGGGCGGTCTCCGCGGCAGCGGGCCCGGCCTGATACGTCACGCCAGGCGCGGTGCGGGTCGACGCCGGCCTGGCGGTCGGCCCGACACGGCCGGGGCTGCCGTGTCAGTATACGTCCTGCCCGCCATTCACCGGGATCTCGGCGCCGTTGACGTAGCTGCTCTGCGGGCTGCACAGGTAGTGAATGACGGCGGCGACCTCATCGGGCGAGCCGAGCCGTCGGAGCGGGATCCGCTCGACCAGCTTCTCGGTGCCGGGCGAGAGGATCGCCGTGTTGATCTCCCCCGGGCAGACGGCGTTGACGCGGATGCCCAGGGGCGCGAGGTCGGCTGCGAGCTCGCGCGTCAGGCCGGAGAGCGCCGCCTTGGAGGTGCTGTAGGCGGAGCCCGCGAAGGGATGCACCCGGTGGCCGGCGATCGAGGTGATGTTGACGATGGCCCCCTCGCCGCGGGCGAGCGACTTGGTGAGGGTGCGCGCGAAGTAGACCGCGGCGAAGAAGTTGATGGCGAAGACGTCGTCCCAGACCGAGAGGTCGCTGTCGAGGCAGCCGAGACGTTCGCCGTCGAGCCCCTTCGGCGAGTAGCCGGCGTTGTTGACCAGGGCATGCAGCGGCTCGCCGGCGAGGATGCGGCTGAGCTCGGCGGTGGCAAAGCCCAGGTTCTCGCGCTTTCTGAGGTCCGCCGTGATGTGCTGGTGCTCCTCGCGGACGGGGCAACCCTCCGGGACCACGTCGCGCGAGCAGGTGATCGCGCGCCAGCCCTGGTCGACGAAATACTTGGCCGTGGCGTGGCCGATGCCGCGGCTCGCACCGGTGATGAAGACGGTCTTCATGGGCGCATCCTTCGGCGGGGAGGGCACTCGACGCCGCATCGTTCTAGGCGGAGCCACGGTGCCTGGGAACCGCGGCGAAGGGACCGGTAGTCGAAGCGTCGTCGAGCGTGGAGGAACCTCGCGAAGGGCCCGCCGCTTTCCGTTGCCGGTTGGACAGAACGACCGACGGAAATGACCACGGCCTGCTACAGCAAGACCTTGGCCAGTATCGTCGTGGCGACGGCGCTGACCGGCGTCGTCGCGCACCCGGCCCCCGGCGCGGCCCAGAGCAGTTCGACGCGGGGAGGTTCGGCGCAGAGCGGCGCCCAGGTGCCGATGCTCGAAGTGTATCAGATCATGTGGGTGCCGATTCGCACCGCCGAGGGCGTCTACGGCGAAGGTTACGACGTCGGCGCCGCGCCGGCTGGCGACGCGGGGCCGACCTACACCTTCGAGCGTCTCGACGCTGACGGCGACGGTGTGGTCCAGATGGGCGAGTGGGTCGAGCCCGCCACCGGGCCCGGCGCCGAGCGGGCCTTCGCCGAGTAACTGCTCACGTGGTTGGCAGTCAGGCCGGCCGTGCGGAGATCGGCGGGTTGGCGGTGACGAGGTCGCGGATGGCGTCGAAGGCGGTGTGGCCTTGGCGGGCGGCGGTGCTGGTGAGGGAGCGGTAGCCGGCGTGGACCTCGGCGCCCCAGGTCGAGCGAAAGCCGCCGGTGACCTTGCGGAAGACGACCGAATGGCGGACCTCGCTCTCGTTGTTGGTAGCAGGCACGCGCCGGTCCTCGAGGAAGACGAAGAACTTGCCGCGCCACGCCTTGACGAGCGCCTGCAGCTCGCGGCCGGCGGGGTGCGGCGCCGGTGTCGCCACGTGATCGTAGCGCCGTCGTCGGCGCTGCCGCATCGCCCGCACGTCGGCGCCGCAGCCCTGGCAGTGGGTGCTGTGGCAGACGACCGTC
>CAYZSE010000009.1:0-28970 GCA_964481035.1 uncultured Geminicoccaceae bacterium
ATGGTGCTCGAGGTCGGCGAGCGCGCCCGCTTGCTCGCCACCGATCCGCAGGCGCTCGACGACGTCGGCGAGTTCTGCTTTGCCGCGGGGCACGAGCTGGTCGACGTCCGCGAGGAAGGCGGTGTGTCGAGCCTGGTCGTTCGCAAGGGCGGCTGAGGTCCACCGCCGCGATAGGACGTGCCCGCGCCCGGCTCCATGCCGTCGAGCCATTGCCGTCAACGGGGTCACCGGCGCAGACTGAGGTTCGACGTCGCGCGCAGTCGGAAAGGACGGGCATGGCCGAGGCGGTCGTGGAGAAGATGTTCGATGCGGCCGAGATCGCCGCCCGGGTCGAGGCGATCGCCCGGGAGATCCGCGCCCAGCTGCCCGCGCGCTTCACGCTCGTCGGCATCCTCACCGGCAGCTTCGTCTTCACGGCCGATCTGTTGCGCGCGCTCGACCGGGCCGGAGCGACGCCCAGGGTCGAGTTCATGCGGCTCGCGAGCTACGGCATGGGGACGACGAGCGCCGGCGAGGTCCAGGTGCTCTCCGGCCTCAGCGGCCGCTTCGAGGGCGAGCCCGTGGTCATCGTCGACGACATCCAGGACACGGGCCGCACGCTCAAGGTCGCCAAGCGCATCCTCGAGCAGCAAGGCGCGGCGCCGATCCTCACCTGCGCGCTGCTCGACAAGCCCGAGCGCCGCGAGGTCGATTTCCAGGCCGACATCACCGGCTTCACGATCCCCGATGTGTTCGTCGTCGGCTACGGCATCGACTGGGCCGAGCGCTACCGCCACCTGCCCTGGATCGGCAAGGTCATGCACACCGGGTGACGGGTCGTCGCTCCTCGACGCGATCGGGCTCAGGCGCCGTCCCAGCGGTGCGCCCAGCCGCCGCTGGCGACCTCGACAGGGCGACCGGCGGCGTCGAGCACGACCACGCCCGAACCGGGGCTCGTCCGCCCGATGCGCGCGACCGCCACGCCCGCCTCGCGCGCCGCGCCCTCGATCCGCCGGCGCCGGTCGACGGGCGCGGTGAAGGCCAGCTCGTAGTCGTCGCCGCCGGTGAGCGCCCGCCGCAAAGCATCGGGGCCGTCCGCCGCGGCGTCGGACAGCGGCACGGCCGGCGCCTCGACCGTGACGGCGATCCCGCTCTGCCGGGCGATGTGACCGAGGTCTTGCACGAGGCCGTCGGAGACGTCCTGGCAGGCGGTGGCGAGACCCCTGAGGGCCCGGCCCAAGGCCGTGCGCGGTTGCGGCACGCGGTAGCGCTGCACGAGCGCTGCGGCCGCCGTCTCGTCGGGCGAGAAGGCACCGCGCAGCACCTCCAGGCCGAGCGCCGCGTCGCCGAGCGTGCCCGACACCCAGACGTCCTCGCCGATGCCCGCGCCGTCGCGCCGCAGGGCCGTCCCGGGCGCGACCCGGCCGAGCGCCGTCACCGAGAGCACCAGCGGTCCCGGCGTCGCCACCGTGTCGCCGCCGAGCAGCGAGACGGCGAACTCCGCCTGATCGGCGGCGAAGCCGTCCACCAGCTCCTCGAGCCAGGCGTCGGCGATGCCCGGTGGGCGGACGAGCGCCAGGAGGTAGTGGGTCGGGCGCGCGCCCATCGCGGCGAGGTCCGACAGGTTCACGCGGAGCGCCTTTTGGGCGATGGTGAAGGGTGGATCGTCCTTGAGGAAGTGAACGCCCGCGACCAGCGCGTCCTTGACCACGACGAGGTCGTCGTCGCCGGCCGGCAGCACCGCGCCGTCGTCGGTGAGGGCGAGCGCGGCGGGGTCGGTCGCGAGCGGCGCGAACAGGTCGGCGATCAGCTCGAACTCGCCGCGCCCGGCCATCAGCGCGGCCTCACGCGGCGCCCGGGTCGACGAGATCGGCGAGCGCGGTCGGCGGCTTCCTCAAGGTCGGCGCGGCGTGGTCGAGGACGGCGTGGATGAAGCCCGGCTCCTTGCCCTCGAAGAAGCCCCGGGCGAGCTCGACATACTCGTCGATGATCGTCGCCACCGAGGTCTGAGGATGTGCTGCGAGCTCGAACGCGCCGGCGCGCAGCATGGCCCGGAGCGTGAAGCCGCAGCGCTCGAGGCTCCACCCGGCGGCGAGATGCGCCCCGAGCGCGGCGTCGAGCTCGGCCTGGCGGGCGGCGGTGCCGAGCACGATCGCCTGGAAGAGGTCGCGGTCGACGGCCCGGCTCTGGCTGCCGGTCTCGTCGCGGACGAACAGGTCGTCGAGGCGATGCCGCTCGAATTCCGCCACGATGTCGCTGGCGGGCCGATGGGTGACCTCCATCTGGTAGATCGCCTGGATCGCCGCGTAGCGTGCGGCGCGCCGGGCATCCAGCTCGGTCTTGCGTCTACTCATCGGCGAGCAAGTTCTCCGCGAGCCGCGCCAGCGCCAACGCCGCCCGGGCCGCCGCACCGCCCTTGTCCTTGAGCTTGGGATCGGCCCGCACCAGCGCTTGCGCCTCGTCGTCGACGGTGAGGATGCCGTTGCCGATCGGGCAACCGCGCTCGACGCCGAGCCAGACGAGACCCCGTGCGCTCTCGCCCGCGACGATGTCGTAGTGCGCGGTCTCGCCGCGGATGACACATCCGAGCGCCACGAAGGCGTCGAAGCGATCCGCGGCGTCGGCGAGCGCGATCGCCGTCGGGATCTCGAGCGCTCCCGGCACCGTCACGATCTCGAAGCTCGCGCCGGCGGTCTCCAGCGCCGCCGCGGCCCCCTCGAGCAACATCGTCTGGATGTGGTCGTAGAAGCGCGCCTCGACGACGAGGACGTGCGGGCGCGTCTCACCGGTGTGATCGGCCATCGGCTCAGCGTCCTTCGAGCTGTCGAGCGACGTAGCGTGCCAGCATGTCGATCTCGAGGTTGACGAGGTCGCCCGGACGGCGCTCAGCGAAGGTGGTGTGCTGCCAGGTGTAGGGCACGATGGTCAGCGCGAAGGCCTCGGCCGCGACCTCGTTGACGGTCAGCGAGACGCCGTCGACGGCGATCGAGCCCTTGACCGCGACCATCGGCGCGAGCGCTCGCGGCAAGCCCACCTCGACCCGCCAGCTCTCGCCCGTGGGCTGGATGGCGCGGATCGGCGCCGTGGCGTCGACGTGCCCGAAGACGAAATGCCCGCCGAGCTCGTCGCCGAGCCGCAAGGAGGTCTCGAGATTGAGCGTGCGGCCCTCGCGCCACGCGCCGAGCGTCGTCCGCGCGAGCGTCTCGCCGGACGCCTCGACGACATGCCAGCCGGAACCCTTCTCGACCACCGTCAGGCAGACGCCGTCGTGGGCGACCGAGGCGCCGAGGGACACGGCCGCCGCGTCAAGCCCGCTCTCGACCCGCAGCCGGCGGTCGCTCGTGCCCTCGACGCGCGCGACGCGCCCGCAATGCGTGATGATGCCCGTGAACATGCCACCTAGTCGGCTCGGGTGTAGACGTCGAGGCGGTCCGCCCCGCAGGCGAGATGCTCGATGTGGCGGAAGCGGGGCGCCGCGGCAAGGCCCTCGAGCCCGAAGCCGCCGATGCTGGCGAGCCCGTCGCCGCCGATGACCTTGCCGGCGGTGAAGAGATGGATCCGGTCGACCGCGCCCGCGCGCAACAGGCTGCCGGCGACGCCGGCGCCGCCCTCGACCAGCACGCGCGTGATGCCCTTGCCGGCGAGCGCGCGCAGGGCAGCCATGACCTCGACGCGGCCGTCGGCGCCGGCGGGCAAGGCGCTGCGCTCGATGCCCGGTGCCGCTTCGGCCTTCGTTTGCGCGGAGGTCGTGCCGAGCACCCAGACCGGCACCGCACCGGCCGTCCGCGCGAGCTGGCTGGCCGGCGGCAGCCGGCCGCGGCTGTCGAGGACCACGCGCACGGGCGAGCGTTCCTCGAGGCCGGCGAGGCGGCAGGTGAGGTCCGGGTCGTCGGCGAGCACGGTGCCGATGCCGACGAGGATGGCGTCGTGCTCGGCGCGCAGACGGTGGCCGACGGCGCGCGCCTCGCCGCCGGTGATCCACCGGCTCTCGCCCGTCGCCGTGGCGATGCGGCCGTCGAGGGTCTGGGCGAGCTTGAGCGCGACGAGCGGCCGGCCGTCGCGGATGCGGCGGAAGAAGCCCTCGTTGAGAGCATCCGCCTCGCTCCGGCGCACGCCCTCGGTGACGGCGATGCCGGCCTCGCGCAGCCGAGCGTGGCCGCGACCGGCGACGCGCGGGTCGGGGTCGTCGGTGGCGGTCACGACGCGACCGACGCCGGCGGCGATCAGCGCGTCGGTGCAGGGCGGGGTCCGGCCGTGATGCGCGCAGGGCTCGAGCGAGACGTAGGCGACGGCAGCGCGCGCCGCGGCGCCGGCGCGGGCGAGCGCCTCCGTTTCGCCGTGCGGCCGCCCGCCCGGCTGCGTCCAGCCGCGGCCGACGACGCGACCCTCCTTGACCACCACGCAACCGACGCTCGGGTTGGGCCAGGTGCGGCCGAGCCCGCGCGCGGCGAGGGCGAGTGCCAACGCCATCCAGCGCTCGTCTTCGGGTCGGGCGGTCTCTTGCAGCGTCATCGCCATCGCCTACATGCACGTCGTTCGGCGGACATGAACGCCGGACAACCGCGTCCCGTTGCGCCTGTGGAGACCGAGACCGTGAGCGAACGCCAGCCCTTTGCCGCCGAGGTCGGCCGCATCCTCGATCTCGTCATCAACTCGCTCTACACGCATCGCGAGATTTTCCTGCGCGAGCTGGTATCGAACGCCTCGGACGCCTGCGACAAGCTGCGCTACGAGAGCCTGAGCCGGCCCGAGCTGCTGGGCGACCGCCCGGATCTCGAGATCCGCATCGTCGCCGACAAGGACAAGGGCACGCTCACCGTCGCCGACGACGGCATCGGCATGGACCACGACGAGCTCGCCGAGAACCTCGGCACGATCGCGCGCTCCGGCACGGCGCGCTTCGCCGAAGCGCTCTCGGGCGACGCCAAGAAGGACAGCCAGCTGATCGGCCGCTTCGGCGTCGGTTTCTACGCCGCGTTCATGGTCGCCGACGAGGTTGCGGTCTTCTCGCGCAAGGCCGGCCGCGATGGAACCTGGGTCTGGCGCTCGGACGGGCGCTCGGGCTTCACCCTCGACGAGGCGGACAGCCCGATCGCCCGCGGCACGGCGGTCGTCTTGAAGCTCAAGGACGACGCCAAGGAGTTCCTGGAGGAGCCGCGCCTCAAGCATCTCGTGCGGACCTATTCCGATCACGTCGCCTTTCCCATTCGGCTCGGCGCGCCGGGCGCCGCGCCGGGCGAGCAGGCGGGCGAGGCCGAGCAGATCAATGCGGCGAGCGCGCTCTGGCGGCGGCCCAAGAGCGAGATCACCGACGAGCAGTACACCGAGTTCTACCACCACGCCGCGCACGCCTTCGACGAGCCGTTCACCCGACTGCACTTTTCCGTGGAGGGCGTGCTCGCCTACACGGGCCTGCTGTTCGTGCCCAGCACGGCACCCTACGACCTCTACGACCCGCATCGGCGCCACGGCGTGAAACTCTACGTCAAGCGCGTCTTCATCACCGATCAGCTCGAAGAGCTGCTGCCGCGCTATCTGCGGTTCGTCACCGGCGTCATCGACAGCGACGACCTGCAGCTCAACGTCAGCCGCGAGACCCTCCAAAAGGACGTCGTCGTCGCCCGCCTGCGCCAAGCCATCGTCCGCCGCGTCCTCGACGAGCTCGAGCGCATCGCCAAGAAGCAGGGCGAGGAGGGGTTTCCCGACTACACCGCCTTCTGGGAGGCGTTCGGCGCCGTGCTCAAGGAAGGCATGTACGAGGACCACGACAACCGCGAGCGGCTCATGAAGCTCGCGCGCTTTCGCACCACCGCCACCGACGGTTGGGTCTCGCTCGCCGAGTATGTCGCGCGGATGAAGCCCGGCCAGGATGCCATCCTCACCATCGCCGGCGAGAATCCCGAGGCGCTCAAGGGCAGCCCGCAGCTGGAGCAGGCCAAGGCCAAGGGCATCGAGGTACTGCTGCTGACCGACGCGATCGACGACTTCTGGCTGCCGATGGCCGGCACCTTCGAGGACAAGCCCTTCAAGTCGCTGACCCGCGATGCGGTCGACCTCGGCGCGATCGGGGAGGACGCCGACAAGGCGGACGACGCCGAGACACCTGAGGATCCGGCGCTCGACCGGCTGCTCGCGCAGATGAAGGTGACGCTCGGCGATGCGGTCAAGGACGTGCGGCGCTCGAAGCGGCTCACCGACAGCGCCGTCTGCCTGATCGCCGACGAGGGCGGCTTCGATCTGCGCTTCGAGCGCTTCTTGAAGCAGCACAACCAGGTGGCCGCCCTCACCGCCCGGGTGCTGGAGGTCAACCCCGGCCACCCCTTGATCCGCTCGATGGCCGAGGCGCTCGCGCCCGACGCGCCGGTGCCGGGCGAGGTCGAGGAGCTCACCCGCCTCCTGCTCGACCAGGCGCGGGTCGTCGAGGGCGAGCCGCTGCCCGACCCCGGCGCCTTCTCCCGGCGGATGAGCAAGCTCCTGGAGGCCAGCCTCAAGCCGGCGGCGTGACCTCGCCGGCCCCGCGCGTTCGCGTCACGATCACCTTGCCCGCTCCGCGCGAGTGGGCGCATGGTGGAGGGGGGATGGAGGACCCGGCGTGACGACACGGCTGTCGGCAGATGCGGCGAGGATGGGGTGGTGAGCTTGGCGATCCTCGCTCGGTGCCCGGCCACGGGCAGCCTCGGGCTGGCGGTGGTGTCGGCCGACGCGGCCATCGGGGCGCGGGCGAGCCACGCCCGAGCCGAGGCCGGTGCGGTCGTCACCCTCGCGGCGAGCGACCCGCGCCTCGGCGCGCGCGGCCTCGCGCTGATCGCGGAGGGGGCCAGCGCGCAGCAGGCCCTCGACGTGCTGGTCGACACCAGCTCCCACATCCGCGAGCGCCAACTCGCGCTCATCGACGTCGACGGCACGACGGCGGTCTTCTCCGGCGAGCGCACCGGCGACGTGCACGCCGAGGCGGAAGGCGACGGGATGGTGGCGCTCGGGCACGGGCTGGTCGCCGCCGATGTGCCGGAGGTCGTGATCGAGGCGTTCGCCGCGGCCCCGGGCGCCTTCGCCGATCGGCTCGTCGCCGGCTTGCGCGCGGGCGTGGATGCCGGCGGGACCGCGGCGCCGCTCCGCTCGGCGGCGTTGCTCGTCGTTCGCGACGTGCCTTGGCCGCTGGTCGACCTGCGGATCGACTGGGACGAGGCTTGTCCGGTGGCGTCGCTCACCGCGCTGTGGCGGCGCTGCGCACCGTTCGCCGCGACCGCCGTGACCCGGGCGCTCGATCCGTCGGCGGCGATCGCCGATCCGGTTCAGGGTTGAGCGCCGGCGCTCAGCGCGTCGAGACGCGCGAGCGCGGCCGATGCCTGCGCCTCCGGTACGAAGACATGGTCGTGGTGGTAGGCGGCGACGATGTTCGCCGGGATGCCCGCCGCGGCGAGCGCGCCGGCGACGGCCGCAGTCAGCCCCACGGCGTCGAGAGCCGACGGCGCGCCGAGGCGGATGCGGCGGAAGGCCGGTGACGTCGGCTGGCCGCTGCGCCGCGCCACCCGCGTCGAGAGGATCAAGGTGGTGCCCTCGGCTTCGCGGAACATCATCCGCGCGACCGGCAAGAGGGTCTCGTCCGTGGTCGAGAGGAAGACGTAGCGGTCGGCATCGAGGCTCGGTTGCAGACCGCGCAGCAGCTTCGCGAGGTCACGCTCGCCCACCGACGCCGAACCCGGCACGCCGACGCGGCTCAGTTGCCCCACAGCGCCGCCGGCCGCGCCCGGCGCCGGCGACGCAGGCGGGCGACGGCGCCGTGCTTCGGCATGGCATGCTCGACGAGATATTGGAGGTCGGAGGCCAGCTCCTGGGGATCGCCCTTGAGCGCGTCGGGACCGATCGGTGCACCGATGCGCACGCGGTACGGGTAGCTGCGCTTGTTGAGAAACTCACGGAACAGCGTGACGTCACGCAGCTCGTCCGAGACCTGCGCAAAGGAGTAGAAGAGCGCCGAGTTCCGCCCGCTGATCGACATCGGTACGACCGGCGCCTCGAAGCGCTTGGCGAGATTGATGATCGTCGATTGCCAAGGCCGCTCGGTCACGCCGTGCCAAGTCAGATGAGCGAGCCGTCCGGCCGGGAACAGGACCACGCAGCGCCCGTCCCTGAGCGCCCGTGCGGCGGCCGCCAACGTCGCTCGCGAGCTGGCGTGGCTCTTCTTGTCGCGGCTCCACTCGACGGGAATGATCATCTCCTCCAGCCGTGGCGCCACGCGGAGCGCATCGCGGTTGGCGAAGAAGCACAAGTCCGGCCGCAGGGTCTTGAGCGCGTCGTAGACGACGAAGCCGTCGGCGATGCCGGTCGGATGGTTGGGTGCCACGAGGACTGCGCCTTCCGCCGGCAGATGCGACAGGCCCTCGGTGCGCACGTCGATCGTCAACATGGCGCTGACGAAATCGAAGATCTCCTTGGCGCTCAGGTCGCGAACGATCTCGGCGAGCTCCAACGCCTGGCGATAGTGCAGCAGCGGGTACAGCACCGCCCGCATGAACACTCGCCCCAGCGGGTTGCCGAACAGGCCCGGTGCACGCTCCTCGATGAGCTCGTCGACGACGCTGTGGGCCCCGGTGTCCTCGCTCATCTGCTCACCACCCATCTCGCCGGCGCCGCATGAAGTCGCATGCGGGCTGGCTTAAACGCAAACGCTACGCGTCTGCAACATCCACGACCGACGAGCAACGCATGGCGGACATCCGAGGTTCACCGGGCCGGTGAGCGCGAGGCTGCGCTCACGCCGCATAGGCGTCGAACTGGAGGGCCGCGAGGCGCTGGTAGAGGCCGTCGCGCGCGACGAGCTGCTCGTGGGTGCCGCTGGCGACGATCCGGCCCTCGTCGATGACCACGATACGGTCGGCCTTGAGCACGGTCGCGAGGCGGTGCGCGATGACCAGGCAGCTGCGCCCGGCGGTGAGGCGGTCGACCGCCTGCTGGACGAGCCGCTCGCTCTCGGCGTCGAGCGAGCTCGTCGCCTCGTCGAGGAGCAGCACCTGCGGATCGCGCAGCAGCGCCCGGGCGATCGCGATGCGCTGGCGCTGGCCGCCGGAAAGGCGCACGCCCTTCTCGCCGACGAAGGTCGAAAAGCCCTCGGGCAGGCGTTCGATGAACTCCGTGGCGTGCGCCGCATCGGCCGCCGCCTTGACCTCGGCGTCGCTCGCGTCCGGCCGGGCGTAGCGGATGTTCTCGAGCGCGTTCTTGGAGAAGACCACCGGCTCCTGCGGCACGAAGCCGATCACCGAGCGATAGTCCTCGGGCGCGAAGGCGCGCACGTCGACGCCGTCCAGCCGCACGACACCCCGGGTCGGGTCGTAAAAGCGCATGAGCAGCTGGAAGACCGTGCTCTTGCCGGCGCCGGAGGGGCCGACCAGCGCCACCGTCTCGCCGGGTGCGACGCTCAGGTCGAAGTCATCGAGGATGACGGTCTCGGGCGCGGCCGGATAGGTGAACCGGATCCCCTCCAGCGCGATCCGCCCCGCGACCGGGCGCGGCAGCGGGCGCGGCACCGGGGGTGCGGCGATATCGGCGGGCGTGTCGAGCAGCTCGAACAGACGCTCGGTGGCGCCGGCCGCCCGCTGCAGGTCGCCGAAGATCTCCGACAGCCCGCCGGCCGCGCTCGCGACGATCGTCGCGTAGAAGACGAAGGCCGACAGCTCGCCCGCCGTCAGCCGGCCGGCGAGGACGTCGTGGCCGCCCATGTAGAGGACGCCGACGATGGCGCCGAAGACGAGGGTGATGACCGCGGCGCCGAGGATGGCGCGGGCGCCGATGTAGCCGGCAGCGGCATGGAACGCCGTTTCCGCCGCTGCCGCGAACCGGCCGATCTCGTGCCCCTCCTGGGCGCAAGCCTGGACGGTACGGATCGCATTGAGGCTCTCCTCGCCCTGGCCTGAGACATCCGCCACGCAGTCCTGGGCCTGCCGCGACAGCCGACGCACCCGCCGTCCGACGACGACCAGCGGCACGACGACCAAGGGGACGACGAGCAGGACGTAGGCGGTGAGCCGCGGTTGGGTCAAGATGAGCAGGACGAAGCCGCCCAGCAGCAGCAGCACGTTGCGCAGCGCCTGGGTCACGCTCGCGCTGATGACCGTCTGGATGACGCTGGTGTCGGTGGTCAGGCGTGAGATCACCTCGCCCGTGCGAGTGATCTCGAAGAAGCCGGGCGACAGCCGGACGACGTGGGCGTAGACGTCGCAGCGCAGATCGGTGACGACGCGCTCGCCGAGCAGCGTGACGAAGTACGAGCGCGCGAAGGTAGCGAGCGCCATGACGACGATGATGATCATCATCGCATAGAGCGCATGGTCCAGGGCCTGGGGCTCGCCGGTGGCAAAGCCGCCGTCGATGAGGTGGCGCAGCCCGATCCCGATCGACAGCACGCTCGCGGCGGCGAGCACGAGGCCCGCGAGCGCCAGCGCCAGCCAGACTTTGTACGGCCAGAGGTAGCCGGCGAGCCGCCGCAGTTGGCGGAGGTTGCGGCTCCGGCCGCGCCCGTGGGCGGCGCCTTTGAGCTGCGCCTGGGCCTGTTCCATGTCGTCCCCGTGTCGTTTCACCCAGCGATCGGGCTTGGGCGATGCCAGACCCGCTCTTGTCGAGCAAGGGGGATGAGGCTATACACCGCGCTTCGCGCACGGAGAGACTCGGTGAAAAAGGACATTCACCCCGATTACCACGAGATCACCGTGGTGATGACGGACGGCACGACCTTCCAGACCCGCTCGACCTACGGCGAGCCGGGCGCCACGCTCACGCTCGACATCGACGCCAAGTCGCATCCGGCGTGGACCGGCGGCTCGATGCAGCTGACGCAGCGCGGCCAGGTCGACAAGTTCAACAAGAAGTTCGCGAGCTTCCGCCGCAAGAAGGCCTGAACCGATGAAGATCCGCAACTCGCTGAGGAGCGCCAAGGCGCGCCACAAGGACTGCCGCGTGATCCGCCGCAAGGGCCGCGTCTACGTCATCAACAAGACCAACCCGCGCTTCAAGGCCCGCCAGGGCTGAGCGGCGGCGAGGCCCGGCGGCGGCCGTGGTGAGCACGCTGCGCCTGCATCATTTCCCGATCTGCCCCTATTCGCGCAAGCTGCGGCTCGTCGTGGCGGAGAAGGGGCTCGACGTGACGCTCGAGCCGCACGAGCCCTGGCGCCGTGACGAGCGACTGATGGCGCTCAACCCTTGGGGTGAGGTTCCGGTGCTCGAGGTCGAGGACCACGTGCTCACCGAGAGCGCGGCGATCGCGGAGTTCCTGGACGAGCGCTTTCCCGATGTGCGGCTGATCGCGGGCGATCTCTGGGAACGCACCGAGGTGCGCCGGCTGGCGGCGCAGTTCGACACCAAGTTCGCTCGCGAGGTCACCGATCTCGTCTGGCGGCAGAAGCTCATCTACCGGCTCAAGCGCTCCGGCACGCTCAGCACCGCGGCGCTGCGTGCCGGCCAGGAGAACGTGCGCGGCCACCTCGACTACATCGGCTGGCTCGTCGGCCAGCGCAACTGGCTGGCGGGCGACCATCTGAGCCTTGCCGATCTGACCGCCGCGGCGCATCTCTCGGTGCTCGACTACCTGGGCGACGTGCCCTGGGAGGCCAACGCTGCGGCCAAGGAGTGGTATGCCCGCATCAAGTCGCGGCCCGGCTTTCGGGGCCTCCTCGCCGACAAGATCCCGCAGCAGCCCCCCGCCGCGCACTACGCCGACCTCGACTTCTGAGCTGGCCCACGGCCTGCGCCGGCGGGCGGCCGAGCTGGGCTTCGCCGAGCTGCGCATCGCCCGTGCCGAGGTGCCGGTCGACCGCCAGCGCGGCCTCGAGCGCGCGCTGGCGCAGGGCCACCACGGCACGATGGGCTGGCTCGCCTCGACCTTCGCCCGCCGCCGCGCGCCCGAGGCGCTCTGGCCCGGGGCGCGCACGGCCATCGTGCTGGCGACGAACTACGCCCCGCCCGGCGACCCGCTCGCCATCCTCCAGCGGGCCGACCGCGGCGCGGTCTCGGTCTACGCCCAGGGCGACGACTACCACGAGCTGGTCAAGGGGCGGCTCAAGCACCTGGCGCAATGGCTCGGCGCGCGAGCCGGCGGCGAGGTCAAGGTCTTCGTCGACACGGCCCCGCTCATGGAGAAGCCGCTGGCCGAGCGGGCCGGACTCGGCTGGCAGGGCAAGCACACCAACCTCGTCAGCCGCCGGCACGGCAGCTGGCTGTTCCTGGGCTGCATCCTCACCAGCCTCGAACTCGAGCCGGACGGCTCGGAGGCCGACCGTTGCGGCACGTGCCGGCGCTGCCTCGACGTCTGCCCGACGGACGCTTTCCCCGCGCCCTATCGGCTCGATGCCCGGCGTTGCATCTCCTATCTCACGATCGAACATGCCGGCCCGATCCCGCACGCGCTGCGCCCCGCCATCGGCAACCGCATCTACGGCTGCGACGACTGCCTCGCCGTCTGCCCTTGGAACAAGTTCGCGCAGGCGGCGAGCGAGGCCCGGCTGGCGCCGCGACCGGAACTGGAGGAGCCGCCCCTCGCCGCGCTCGCCGGCCTGGACGATGCGGGCTTCCGGGCGCAGTTCCGCAAGTCACCGATCAAGCGCATCGGCCGCGACCGGTTGCTGCGCAACGTGCTCGTGGCGATCGGCAACAGCGGCTCGCCGCTGCTCGCTCCCGCGGCCGAAGCGCATCTGGAGGCGGCCGACCCCGTCGTCCGCGGTGCGGCGATCTGGGCGCTCGGCCGGATCTTGCCGTCGCCCGAGATGCGCCGCCTCGCCGCGCGCCGGGCCGTCGCCGAGCGCGACGTCGCCGCGCGTCGCGAATGGCGCCTAGCGCTGGCCACCTCGTCGTCGGAGGGTGATCCTTGACCACGCTCTTCTGTTTCGGCTTCGGCTACACCGCCCGGGTGCTCGCTCGTCGCCTGCTCGAGCGCGGCTGGACCGTGCGCGGTACCTCCCGCGCACCGCAGACGCGCCGGCTCGCCGGCGTCGATCTCTGGACCTTCGACCGGGCGACGCCGCTGCCCCCCGAGGCGCTCGCCGGCGTCAGCCACGTCTTGACCTCGATCGCGCCGGACGAGGCGGGCGATCCCGTGCTCGACGTCATGGGCACGGAGCTGCGGGGGCTGCCGCATCTCGCCTGGGTCGGCTATCTCGGCACGACCGCGGTCTACGGCGATCGCGACGGCGGGTGGGTCGACGAGACCAGCGAGCTCGCGCCGACCAGCGCGCGCGGGTTGCGGCGCGTGCAGGCCGAGCGCGCCTGGCTGGCGAGCGGCCTGCCGGCGCACGTCTTTCGCCTCGCCGGCATCTACGGCCCCGGACGTAGCGCCGTCGATCAGTTGCGGGCGGGCACGGCGCGGCGCATCGTCAAGCCCGGCCAGGTCTTCTCGCGCATCCACGTCGAGGACATCGCGCGCGTGCTGGCGGCGTCGATGGCCCGACCACGGCCCGGCGCCGTCTACAATGTCTGCGACGACGAGCCGGCGCCGCCACAGGACGTCATCGCCTACGCCGCCGCGCGGCTCGGGCTGCCGGTGCCCCCGGACCTGCCGTTCGCCACCGCCGACCTGTCGGCGATGGCGCGCAGCTTCTACGCCGACAATCGCCGCGTCGCGAACGGCCGGATCAAGGCCGAGCTCGGGGTCGATCTCGCCTTTCCGACCTACCGCGCGGGCATCGATGCGCTGGTCGCGACGAGCTGACGGCGCCGGGCCCACGCGACCGGCTCGACTGATTTTATCCGGCTCAATCATAGTGGCGGACATATTTCGCCTGCCGCCCCTTGTATTTGCGTTTGACCGGACGGCGAGGAAAGCCCAGAGGCGGCGCCTTTAGGTTCAGTTTTTATAAACATGATGACGTTCGTCGATGCTCGGGGTTCCTCGCGGCGGCGGCACCGCCGTCGGCGGTCTCGCGTGATCCCGCCGTCGGCGGGCCGGACCGCCGGCCTTCCCTCGCGATGATCGACGCTCGAGCGTGCGCCGCGTCATGCGGGACCGGCGGGGCGTCACGTTTCGAGACAGCGCACGAGCACCGAACGCCGATGCGTCGGGTCGATGCAGGAAAGGCCGTGCCGTTGGACATCGAGATCGCTCGGGCGGCCCGTCTGCGGCCGAACGACGAGATCGCGGGCCGGCTCGGCGTGCCGGGCTCGGCGATCGCGCCCTGCGGCCGTCACGTTTCCAAGATCGAGCGCGACGTCGGCGCCGAGCGACACGGCTCGCCGCTCGGAAGCCTCGTCCTGGTCACCGCGATCACGCGGGCGCCGGCGGGCGACGGCAAGGCGACCACGATCGTGGGGCTCGCCGCTGGCCTCGATCGTCTCAGGCATCGGGCCGCCGCCTGCCGGCGCGAGCCGTCGCTCGGACCCTGCTTCGGCATGAAGGGTCGGGCTGCCGGCGGCGGCTACGCCCAGGTCGTGCCGACGGCACCGGCCTACCTGCGCTTCACGGGCGACATCCACGCCATCAATGCCGCCAACAACCAGCTGGCGGCGTGCCGTCGCCGTGAACGGCCGGCTGCAGGGGTTGCTCTGATCGCCGCGTGACCGCGCCCCTCGCCCTGCGACATGTGGCCGATTGGTCATCTGCGGAGGCGGGCGTAGGCTGTTAACCCGATGCTGGGAGGGACGTGCGACGGTCCCTGGGTAACTTGCCTGGGCCGCGGGCCGCAGGCGTGCGTTGCCGTTGCGATGTGAGACATATAGCCATGCATGCCGACAAGCCGATCCTCGCTGCGTGCATCTTCCTCCTCGGCGCCTGCGCGCAGGGCGCACCGGGGCCGGCGACCGAGCCGGCGCTGGTCCTCGGCGATCCGCTGGCGACGACCGGGCAGGGCCATGCGAGCCCGCTCGTCGCGCACCTGCCCGCCGCCACGACGGCGGCCGACGGTGAAGACGGCGACGCGATCCAAGCGTTCTACCTGTCACGCGATTTCACGCCGATCTGGTATGACGACGGCCCGTTCGCCGGTGCGCGCGCCCGGGCGACGACCGCGCTCGCCGATGCCGGCGTCGCGCCGGCCGAGCTTTCGCCGGAGGCCACCGCGGCTCAGCGCGCGGCGCACGACGTGGCGCTGACACGCGCGGCGCTACGCTACGACGCCGCGCCGCCCGACGATGCCGCGCCCGGACCGGTGGCGCTGTTCGACACCCTGGCCGCGGCGGTGGCCGCCTCGACACCGCCGACGGGCAGTCCCGCGGACACGGTGTTCGGCGGCCATGCCCGGGGCATCGCCGCCCATGAGGCGATCGTCGCCGCCGGCGGCTGGCCGCGGGTGCCGGGGGGCGAGACCCTCGAGCCCGGAGCCCGCGACCCGCGGGTCGCCGCGTTGCGCGCGCGACTGCGCGTCAGCGGCGACTATCAGGGCGGCGACGAGGCGGGCGACGTCTACACGCCGTCGCTGGTCGCCGCGGTCGAGGCGTTCCAGGCGCGCCACGGGCTCGACGCCGACGGGGCCGTCGGGCCGGCCACGCGGCGCGCGCTGAACGTTTCGGCCGAGGCGCGGCTCGCGCAGCTGCGCCACGCCCAGGCCCGGGCCGACGCGCTTCTGCCCCGGCTCGGCGAGCGATACGTCCTGGTCAATCTTCCGGCGTTCGAGCTGCGCTACGTGCGCCAGGGCGAGGTGCACTTCGCGACCGACGTCATCGTCGGTAGCCGCAAGGATCCGACCGTAGAGTTCTCGGACGAGATCGAGCACCTCGTCTTCAACCCCTACTGGAACGTGCCCTACAGCATCGCCAGCGAGGAGCTGCTGCCGGAGTTCCGGGCCGACGCCCGCGGCATGGCCGGGCGCGGCTATCAGGTCGTCGATGCCGGCGGCACGGTGATCTCCCCGACGGCCGTGGACTGGTCGCGCGTGTCGGCGGCAGGCCTGCCCTATCGGGTCCGTCAAGGTCCGGGCCGCGACAACGCGCTCGGCCAGGTCAAGTTCATGTTTCCCAACGAGCACGCGATCTACCTGCACGACACGCCATCCAAGCGCCTCTTCGACCGCTCGATGCGGGCGCTGAGCCACGGCTGCATCCGGGTGCGTGATCCGCTCGCCCTGGCCGAGCGGTTGCTCGAGGTCGACGGCATCGACCGCTCGACGATCGATGGTTGGGTCGCGGACGGCTACAACCACCATGTGCGTCTCGCCGAGCCCGTGCCGGTTCACCTGGTCTATGTGACGGCCTGGGTCGATCCCGACGGAACGGTGCACTTTCGCGAGGACATCTACGGTCGCGAGCGGGTACGAGGTTCGACGTCCTGAGGGGGCGAGTGGCGGCGAGCCGCTTTGATGGCATCGTCGATGCCGGCGCCGTCACTGCCTCTCGCGACGGGCTTCTTCAAAGACGAGGTGAAGCCGGTGGGCGGAAGCACGGGCATCGTCATCCTCGGTGTGTTCGTCGCGGACACGACCTTCAGGGCCGCGCGCCAGCCGCGCATGGGGGAGACGCTGCTCGGAACGTCGTTCGCGCTCGGCCCTGGCGGCAAGGGCTCCAATCAGGCGGTCGCGTGCGGTCGCCTGGGCATGCCCGTGACCTTTATCGCCAAGGTGGGTGACGACGCCTTCGCCGACCTCGCGTTTGGAGTGTGGCGCGACGCCGGTGTCAGCCCGGCGGTCGAGCGCTGCGCCGATGTCGCCACCGGTGCCGCCTACATCTTCGTCGACGACGCCACCGGCGACAACGCCATCATCATCTGCCCCGGCGCCGCCGCCACGATCGCTCCCGCCGACGTCGATGCGCGCGCCGACGCGATCGCCGCCGCGTCGGTATTCGCGACCCAGCTCGAGCAGCCGCTACCCGCCGCCCGTCGCGGCCTCGAGCTGGCGCGGGAGGCGGGCGTGACCACGGTGCTCAACCCGGCGCCGGCGGCGCCGCTCGACGACGCGCTGCTCGCCCTCTGCGACCTCGTCACGCCCAACGCGAGCGAGGCGGAAGCGCTCGCCGGCTGCGCCGTCGACGACCTCGATAGCGCGCGTCGCGCGGCCGACCGCCTGCTCGCGCGCGGTGCCGGCGCCGCCGTGATCACGCTCGGCGCCGCCGGCGCGCTGTTGCACGAGCCCGGGCGGTCCGTGCACGTCGCCGCGATCGACGCCGGCCCCGTCGTGGAGACCACGGGCGCCGGCGACGCCTTTACCGCCGGTCTCGCCGTGGCCCTCGCCGAAGGTCGCGACCGCTTGGCGGCGGTGCGCTTCGCCACCGCCGTTGGTGCCTTGGCGGTCACGCGGCCCGGCACCGCGGCCGCCATGCCGTCGCGAAGCGAGGTCGAGGCGGTCATCGCCGCCGGCGAAGCGTGAGCGCCTGTCGACGGAGGCGCCGCGCGCTTGCTGTCGCCAGCGGCCTTGCGCACGCCGACGTTTTCCTTATTTGGGCGGACGAGATCCGGTGCTCGGCTGGTGGACGTCGGCTCGGGCGCGCAGGCCGAGACCGTCGGTCGCGTCGCACGGCGAGCCGGCGCTACCCATTCCTAGAGGGCAGGTGATCGAGAGGAGATGCGCGTGTTACGCAAGTTCCGCATGCTGCTGTGGGGGCTCGTGGCGCTGCTCGTCGTCGGCGTCGGCACGATGGCCCTGATCCGGCCCGGCGGCGGCGACGGCGGTTCGAGCGGCGCCGGCGACGGCGCCGGGGCGGTGCTCGTCGGCGGGCCGTTCGAGCTCGTCGACGGCGAGGGCCGCACGGTCACCGACCGCGACTTTCGGGGTGAACCGTTTGCGATCTTCTTCGGCTTCACCCATTGCCCCGACGTCTGCCCGACCTCGCTCTACGAGATGGCCGGCTGGATCGAGGCGCTGGGGGCGGCCGCGGACGACATGCGCTTCGCCTTCGTCACCGTCGACCCGGAGCGCGACACGCCGGAAAGGCTGGCGGTCTATGTCGGCTCGTTCAGCGAAGCGATCATCCCGCTCACCGGCACGCGGGCGCAAATCGACGCGGTCCTCGACGCCTATCGCGTCTACGCCCGCAAGGTGCCGCTCGACGGCGACGACTACACGATGGACCACAGCGCGTTCGTCTATCTGATGGGCGCCGACGGCCGCTATCGGGCGCACATCCCCTATGGTGAGAGCGCGGAGCGGGCGGTCGCCGAGTTGGAGAAGCTGCTCCTGTCGTCGTGAGCCGAGGCGTCGCTCGGCGACGACGGGTCGATCCGCAAGAGCACCTTGAGCTCGTCGCGGGCGCCGACGAGATCGGCCAGCGTGTAGCCGTCGAGCAAGAGGAAGAAGGCGTCCAGAGCCCGGTGCAGCGCCCGCTCGAGCCGGCAGGCCGACGCCAGCGGGCAGGTGTTCGTCGCCGGCTCGAAGCATTCGACCAGGCGCAACGAGCCCTCGGTCCGGCGTACCACCTCGCCGATGACGATGTCCTCGGGCGCCATCGCCAGCCTTAACCCGCCGCCGCGGCCGCGCACCGTGCGCAGATAGCCGCTGGCGGCGAGTTGCTGCGCGACCTTGGTCAGATGGTTCTCTGAGACGCCGTAGGCGCGCGCGATCTCGCTGGTGCGCGCGATACGACCGTCGCTCAACGCGCAGTACATGAGGATGCGGATCGCGAAATTGGTGAACTGGTTGATTTGCATGCGCCTAGCCCGCTGGCCAAAGTGGCGAAAAAGGTCCCGCTTTGCAACGTGTCCGCCCGCGCTTCTTTGGTCGTTGGAACCTCCGCGGCAGGGCCGGGGCGGCGCTCGAGGCGGAGGCTCCGTCGACAATGAGCGTATCGTGCCCATAAACGCTCCGGTTGAAAACACTCCAGTGGCGTTTCCTGAAGATTGCCGACCAAGGGCGCATTGCGTATATTACTTCCCACGAATTTAAATGGTTTTAGCATAACAAGGAAAGTGGAGGCTCATGGCGCGACGCAGGATCGAGACCACCCGGCGACGATGGCTGCGGGGGTCTGCGGTGGGCATCGCCGTCGCCGTCGGCGGTGCCTCTGCTCTCGCCGTTCCGGCCATTCCCGCCGCGCCCGTGTCCACGCGCGCCCGCATCGTCATCGCCGGAGCGGGTGCGGCCGGGCTCGCCGCCGCCTCGCGCCTGGCTGCCGGGCTCGACGGGGCCGGCATCACCCTGGTCGACGGGCGCGAGCCGCATTGGTATCAGCCCGGCTTCACGCTGGTCGCCGCCGGCCTCAAGTCCGAGGGCTACGTCGTTTCGGCGACCACGGACTACGTGCCGCGCGGCGTCGACCTGGTCAACGAGGCGGTCGCCGCCTTCGATCCCGACGGCAACAGCGTCACGACCGCCGCAGGGCGGCGCCTGGACTACGATTATCTGATCGTCGCGACGGGCCTCGCGCTCGACTACGCGTCGATCGCGGGCATGGATCCGCAGCGCATCGGCGAGAACGGCCTCGGCAGCCACTATGCGAGCCCGGCGGGTGCGGCGGCGACCTGGCGCGCCATGTCCGACTTCGCCGAGCGGGGCGGTGTCGCCGTGTTCGGCCGGCCCGAGACGGAGATGAAGTGCGCCGGCGCGCCGCTCAAGTACGCGTTCCTCACCGACGACGTGCTGCGCCGCCGCGGCACTCGCGGCCAGGCCGAGCTGATCTACCCGGCGCCTCAATCGTCGCTGTTCAGCGTGCCGATCGTCGCCGAGAAGGTCCGCATGCTGTTCGCCGACCGCGGGATCGAGGCGAGCTTCGGTCACACGCTCGCGGCCATCGACATCGACCGACGCATCGCCACCTATCGGACCGACGACGGGTCGGTGGAGATCGGCTACGACTTCATCAACGTGATCCCGCCCATGCGCGCGCCCGCGGCGGTCCGGGCGAGCCCGTTGGCTTGGCGCGCGGGTGCACTCGCCGCCGACGGCTGGATCGAGGTCGACAAGCGCACCATGCGCCACCCGCGCTACGCCAACGTCTTCGCCGTCGGCGACGTCGCCGGCGTGCCGAAGGGCAAGACCGCGGCGAGCGTCAAGTGGCAGGTGCCGACCGCCGTCGATCATCTCGTCGCCGACATCCAGGGCACGACCAGCACCGCCGCCTACGACGGCTACACCTCGTGTCCGCTGATCACCAGGATCGGCCGGGCGATGCTCGTCGAGTTCGACTACGACGACAACCTCACGCCGTCGTTTCCGGGCATCATCTCACCGCTCGAGGAGCTGTGGATCAGCTGGGTCATCAAGGAGACGGCGCTCAAGCCGACCTATCTCGCCATGCTCCGCGGCCAAGCCTGAGGGAGGACGATCATGCAGAGCCTGGATCCCGCGGTCTTTCTCGCGGTGCTCTACGAAATGCTGGGCCCGCTCTTGTGGGTCATCATCGCCGGCAGCGCGCTCACCACCGTCGCCTTCGTGCTCCTGCTGGTGCGCGATCGGGGGCTCGTGAGCCGACGCTTCGTCGGCAGCGAGCTCGCGGGCGTGCTCGGCGGCTTCGCCGCGGTCGCGTTCATGTGGCTCATCACCCACTCCCGCCTCACCGACGTCGGCGGCCCGATCGACTGGCTGCTCGTCGCCGCCATCTGGCTCATCGGCGCCGGCGGCACGACGCTGCTCGTCTACGTTCTGTGGGGTCTCGTCGCCGGTCGCAAGGAGCTCGCCCGTGAGCACTGAAAGCGCCGCCGTCTCGCCCGCCGCCTCGCCCGCCGTCACCGCGACGGACGCAGCCGGGACGACCGGCAATCGTCTGGCCGACCTGCCCATCAGCGTCTTCGCGACGGTCATGGGCCTCGCCGGGCTGACGCTCGCGACATTGAAGCTCGAGGCCTATCTCGGCGGTGCGCATCATGCGAGCCTGGTCATGATGGCGCTGACGCTGGCGGTGTTCATCGGCCTCGCCGGCCTCTACGGGCTGAAGGCGCTGCGGTGGCCCGCCGCCGTGCGCGGCGAGTGGCATCATCCCGTCAAGATCGCCTTCTTCCCGACCATCAGCATCAGCCTGCTGCTCATCGGGACGGCGCTCCAGCCGTTCGCCGCCGCGGTCGGCGTCGGCTTCTGGGCGGTCGGCGCTGCGCTGCATCTGCTCGCGACGCTCGCCATCGTCTCGATGTGGATCGCCGGCGAGCACTACGAGGCCCCGCACATGAACCCCGCCTGGTTCATCCCGGCGGTCGGCAACGTGCTGGTGCCGCTCGTCGGCGCGCAGCACGGCTATGTCGAGGTGAGCTGGTTCTTCCTCTCGGTCGGCCTCGTCTTCTGGTTGGTGCTCTTGACGATCGTCTTCAACCGGCTCGTCTTCCACCACCCGATGCCGCCGCACCTCTTGCCGACGATCTGCATTCTCATCGCCCCGCCGGCCGTCGCTTTCCTCGCGTACACGAGCCTCGCCGGTGCGCTCGACGGCTTCGCGCGGCTGCTCTACTACCCGGCGATCTTCTTCTTCCTGCTCGTGGTGGTCCAGCTGCCGCGGCTCGCCCGGCTGGCCTTCGCGCTGTCCTGGTGGGCGTACTCCTTCCCGGTCGCAGCGCTCACCGTCGCCACCTTCGTCATGGCCGAAGGCACGGGTGAAGCGGCGTTCGCGATCGCCGCGATGGTGCTCTACGGGCTGCTTCTGGGCGTCGTCGTCGGTCTCGCCGGGCGCACCGTCGTCGCCGTGCGGCGGCGCGAAATCTGCCGGCCGCACCCGTGACGCTCAAGGCGGCGTCGGGTCCAGCGGCAGCGGTGCTGCGAGATCGTGCCATTCGGTGTCGTCGGCCGAGCCGTCCTCGTGGACGAGCATGAGAAAGCGGCAGGGGACGAGCGAGACCAGCGGATGGTGCCAGACGTTGGGCGCGTAGACGACGGCGCGGGCGCCCTCGCACAGGAAGGCTCGAAGGAGGGCGAGATCGGGGCGGTCATCGGCGCTGTTGGGCGCGACGACGACCAGGAACCGTCCCGCCATGCCGAGCGGGGCGAACAGTTGCGACGAGTAGGGGTGCCGCTCGAGCCGCTCGATGCGCGTCGGCGGCGGGAGCGCCGCGGTGCGGATCAGCGCGAGATTGGGGGCGAGGCCGTCGCGCAGGTCGCTCAGGGTGGCCTGCCGGTCGAAGCGGCCGGGCTCGCCCGCCGGCAGGTCGAGAAGCGTGCCGAAGGGGGCGAAGGCGGCGGCGGTGAGGTGCTCGAGCCGAACGGGTGCGGGCACGTCGGTGCGCTCCGAAGGTGGCTCGAGCCATGTGCCCGGCCCCGACGCCGAGCGCAAGCCGGCGCCGCTGCACGGCGCCGCGATCGACATATTCAATATCTCAGAGGTAAATCGATTTGTCATCCATTCAGGTTGGTGTCATGCTGGTTTTTAGGCGTTCGAGCCCAACGATACGACAAGAGGTGAGGCCATGCAGCTCACGCATTTCAGCAACTATGCGATCCGAACCTTGATGTACTGCGCGCTGCGCCGCGGCGGCCTCTGCCGGGTCCGCGAGATCGCGGACGCCTACCACGTCTCCGAGCACCATCTGATGAAGGTGGTCCAGGTGCTGGGCCAGATCGGGGTGATCGAGACGGTGCGGGGGCGTGGTGGCGGAATCCGCCTCGCGCGCGAACCGAGCGACATCGTCGTCGGCGACGTCGTCCGCGCGACCGAGGGCAAGTTCGACCTGGTCGAGTGCTTCGACCTGAGCACCAACGCCTGCCCGATCGCGTCGGCCTGCCGGTTTCGCTCGGCCTTGCATCGTGCGCTCGACGCCTTTTTTCTGGTACTAGACGGCTACACGATTGCCGATCTCGTCGCGGTGCCGGGGCCTCTCGTCGAGCTGCTCGAGCTGGAGCGGCGCGAGCACGCGGCTTGAAGTTCTGGCGACGGCGGTTCGATTCGACGCCCTTCTAAGCCTTTGGGATGAACCGAGCGGCAACTTCGTCCGTAGGGCCTATAAACCCGTAACCCGCCGCCCGCGTCCGTGGCCGGCGATGGGAGGACGTTGTTGTCTCGAATTGTCGCGGCCCAGGCCGCATCCGTCGGCTCGCCCGCCGCGCACGCGCTCACGGGCCGCCGCCTCGTCTTCGCCGTGCTCGTTCTCGCGACGATCGTTGCGGCAATCTGGGGCCTGGCTCGTATCCTCGGTCAGGATGGGGTCTCCGTCGTCGACGGCCTGATCCTGGCGGCGTTCATCGTCACGCTGCCATGGACCGTCATCGGCTTCTGGAACGCGCTCATCGGTCTCGCCATCTTGCGGCTCCACCCCGATCCGCTGCGCTACGTGGCGCCGCTCGAGGGGCTCGAAGCACCAGCGCTGCCGCTGCCGCCCCGGGGCCGCACGGCCATCGTCTGGCCGACCTACAACGAAGATCCGGCGATGGTCGTGCGCCATCTCCTCGCGACCGTCGAGGACTTGGCGCGAACCGGGGACCTGGACGCCTTCGACGTGTTCTGGCTCAGCGACAGCCAGCGCCCCGAGCTCTTCGCCGTGGAGGCGGAGGCCGCGGAACGAATCGCGCGGCACCCCGATCTGGCCGGCCGGTTCCACTACCGGCGGCGCACCCAGAACACCGCCTACAAGACCGGCAACATCTGGGACTTCATCGAGACGCACGGCGCGCGCTTCGATCACATGCTCGTCCTCGACGCCGACAGCCTCATGGCGGGTTCGGCGATCCGGCGCCTGGTGCGGGTGATGGAGGCCAACCCGCGGCTCGGCATCCTGCAGACCCTCATCACCGGCCTGCCGACCCAGTCGGCATTCACGCGGCTGTTCCAGTTCGGCATGCGCCACGGCATGCGCAGCTACACCACGGGGAGCACGTGGTGGCAGGGACCGGCGGGGCCCTATTGGGGGCACAACGGGCTGATCAACCTGCCGGCCTTCCGTGCCCATTGTCGCTTGCCGGAGTTGGGCGGTCGCGCACCCTGGGGCGGGCTGGTCTTGAGCCACGACCTGCTCGAGGCGGTGCTGATGCGCCGCGCCGGCTACGAGGTACGGGTGCTACCGGACGAGTTCGGCAGCTTCGAGCTCAACCCGCCCTGCCTGCCGGAGTTCGTGCGCCGCAGCCTGCGCTGGTGTCAGGGCAACCTTCAATATGTGCGGCTCGTCGGTCGACCGGGCTGGCACGCCATGGGCCGCCTCCAGCTCGCCCTCGCCATTCTCATGTACCTGTCGGGCCCGGCCTGGATGCTCATGATGGCCTTCGGGTTCGTCCAGGGGGCGTTCGGCGTCACCGGGGGCATGCTGCTCGCCGAGGGCTGGGGTCCGGTCACGCCGGTTTTCGGTCTCGGTCTCATGGTTGCGATCATGACCATGGCCTTCATGCCCAAGCTCGCCGGCCTTGGCGACGCGCTGCTCGACCGGGCGAAGCGGCGGAGCTACGGCGGCGGGCTGCCGCTGGTGGGGGCGGGCGTCGCCGAGATGCTCTACAGCATGTTCCTCGCGCCGATCATGGCGTTGAGCGAGACCTTCTTCGTCGCGCGCATGCTCGGCGGCAGGGGGCTCGCCTGGTCGGCGCAGCAGCGTGGCGACCATGGCGTCGGCTGGCGCGAGGCCACTCGGCGGTTCTGGCCGCCCACCTTGGCCGGCATCGTGATCTTGAGCGCCTTCTGGGCCTATTTGCCGGCCTTCGTGCTATGGGCCTTGCCCCTGGCACTCGGACCGCTGCTGGTCATCCCGTTCACCTGGCTGTCGACGCGTCAGGCGGTCGGCCGCACCCTGGCCCGGTGGCGCTTCGCCGGCATTCCGGAGGAATACGCGCCGCAGCTGGTCGTCCGCGCCGCCTTGCCCTGGCTAGGCGAACGGCGCCGGTGGCTCCGCCGTCGCCGCGATCCGATGCTGGTCGGGCGGCCGATCGTCGTCGACTGATCTCAGTCGCCGGCGGCCATCCCGCTCGCGACACGTCGCGGCAGCGGTTCCGTCTCGAGCTTGTGTCGGGGACGGCGCCAAGGCTGCGTCTTATAGAAGCCGGTAATATAGGCCACGGCGAGCATCAACGCGAAGCCCGCGAGGTTGGCGAACGCGACTGCCGCGGCGCCGCGGCCGGTGACGTCGAGCAGCATGCCGCCGGACCAGGACAGCACGCTCGTCGAGAGAAACACCGGCAGCGTCTGCTGGCCGACCTTGATGATCGGCTCGAAACCGCGCCAGCGCAGCAGCTCGGGAAAGCGGTCGAGCAAGACCAGCGCGAGATAGGCCAACGCCAGCAAGTGGACATAGCGGGCGATGCCGAAGTCGGTCTTGGCGATCATCCACAAGTGCGCCTCGGAGATCGCGCGGATCCAGGCTACGTTCTTCCAGATCGGATCGTAGTTGAGCAGGAAGAGGACGCCGACGACGGTGCCGGCGGCGGCGAGCCAGGGCCATGTCGTCGGCGGCCGGTGCAGCCAGCCGCGGCCGAAGGCGAAGCCGGTGAAGAACAGGAGCTGCCAGGTGAACGGGTTGAAGAACCATGGCCGATCCGACCACCACTCGGCCGGCAGGTTCCACGAGAAGGCATGCGCGAGGAGGTAGAGCGTCGGCGGAAAGGCGAACGCCAGCGCCGGGTGCAGGCGATGCAGGCCCATGACGATCGGAACCATGGCGAGCACGGCCATGTACATCGGCAGGATGTCGAACAGGTTGGGAACATAGGTGAGCGTCATCAGGTGGACGAGGCCCTGCTCGGTCTCCGCGAAGAAGCGCGTGAGGTTGAGCCGCGCGACGTAATCGTGCGTGCCGAGCCACCGCGTGCCGACGACGCACAGCGCCGCCACCAACAGGAAGACCGCGATCTGGGCCCAGTAGAGCTGCCACACGCGGTAGGCGATGCGGCTGGTGCCGAGCCACCATCCCTGCTGCTCGAAGACGCGGCCGAAGGCGAGCGCCGAGGCGAACCCGGAGCAGAAGACGAACCACTCGGCCGCGTCGCTAGGCCCCAGCTCGCGCGGCAGGAATGCGTTCCAAGGGTTGCCCGGCATGTGCGAGACGAAGATGATGAACATCGCGAGGCCGCGGAAGAAGTCGAGGCGCACGTCGCGTAGCGAGGTCGGTTGCATCCGTTCGTCCCTAGGGCTTGCGGCCGCGATGGTCGCGCCGGCGTCGCAGCACGGAGCCTGACATGAGCATTGTCGACTGGGCGTCGCACAAGACCACCGACATGACATCACAATACGACGAGCAAACCCTGGCAATCCTGCCGATCGGCGCGGTCGAGCAGCACGGCCCGCACCTGCCGCTCGGCACCGACAGCCTCATCCTCGAGGCGCTGCTCGAGCGGTTGCGCGGGCGTTCGCTGGCGCGCGGGCGCGCGCTGCTTCTGCCGCTGCTGCCCGTCGGCTTCAGCCCGGAGCACCGCGCCTTTGCCGGCACGCTCACCATCAGCGCCGAACCCTTGCTCGCCGTCTGGTGCGACATCGGCCGCTCGGTCGCCGCATCCGGCGTCCGCCGGCTCTTGTTCTTGAATAGCCACGGCGGCAACGGCGCGCTCGCCCAAATCGCCGCCATGCGCCTGCGCGACGAGGCGGCCGTCGCCGCCGCCGTGCTCACGACGCATCGCCTCGGCGCGCCCGAAGGCTTCGCGACCGCCGACGAGCAACGCTACGGCGTTCACGCCGGCCGGCTCGAGACGGCGCTCGTCCGAGCGATCGCTCCCGACCTCGTCGACGAGGCGGCGGTCCAGGACTTCGCGCCGCGCGAGAAGGATCTGGCGACACCGGCCGCGAGCTACACCGGCGGGATCGCCCGTCAGGCCTGGCGGATCGAGGACCTGCACCCGTCGGGCGCGGTCGGCGACGCCGCCGCAGCCCGGCCCGGCGACGGCGAGGCGCTCATGGAGCACCTGGTCGCCGGCACCCTCGACGTCATCGACGGGCTCCTCGCGCTGCCACTGCCGCCGCTCAGCCGTTGACGGCGTGCAGGTAGCCGGTCTTGGCGACCCGCGCACGGATGTAGCGCTCGTTGTGCGGGTTGAGCGTCGCCTCGAGCCCGACGCGGTCGACGACGTCGATGTTGCAGCTCTGGAGCCGCGCGATCTTTTCCGGGTTGTTGGTCATCAGCCGCACGCGGGTGAGGCCCAGGTCCTGGAGCATGCGGGCGGCGATGGCGAACTCGCGCTCGTCGGCAGCGAAGCCCAGCGCCTCGTTCGCCTCCAGAGTGTCGAGCCCGCCGTTCTGGAGCGCGTAGGCGCGAAGCTTGTTGGCGATGCCGATGCCCCGGCCTTCTTGCGCCAGATAGCAGATGACGCCGCCGCCGGCCTCGCTCATTTCGGCGATCGCGGTGTCGAGCTGCTCGCCGCAATCGCAGCGCAGGCTGCGGAAGATGTCGCCGGTGAGGCAGGCCGAGTGCAGCCGCACCAGGGGGACTCCATCCGTCTCGGGCCGGCCGATGACGACCGCCACGTGGTCGGTGAGGCTGTCGCGCGAGCGGTAGGCGACGAAGCGGACGTCGCCCTCGGTCGGCAACGGCACCGGCGCCTCGGCCAGCCGGCGCACGTGGCTCGCGTTGGCGCGGCGGAAGTCGGCGACGTCGCCGACGCTGGTGGCGAGCACCGTGCCGCGGTCGCGTAGTCCGGCGAACGCTGCGGCGGTGGCCGGCCCGGAGCGCAGCGCCAGCAGCGCCGGCACGGTCTCGGCGAGGCGCGCGAGCACGAAGGCGGCGGCGGCGGCTTCGTCACCGTCGAGCGGCCGGATTCGGGAGCGGACGAGCTCGAGGTCCGCCGCGCTCGGTCGACCGAAGCCGAGCCGCTCGAGGAGGCGGGTGCCGATGTCTGCGGTGACGGGCAGCGCCGCCGGCCCGGCGCGTAGGTTCAGCGCCGCCGCCCGATAACCGTTGAGGAGAAGCTCCGCCTGGTCGGCCCCGAGGGCTGCGAGCACCTGGCGCCCACGGTCGCCGTGCGGCTCGAGGCCGCTCACCAGCCAGGCGCCGGCGTCGCCGCGGACGATGACCGGGCGACCCTGGCGCAGCTCGAACACGCAACGGTCCACCGCAACGAGCGACAAATCTTCAAAAAACATCGATCGACCTCTTCTCAAGTCCGCTTCGTTGGGCGAACTCCTGCCTACATAGACGTCACAACGTGTGCGACCATCCCGTGAGGCCAGCGGTGCTCGCACGAGGAGCCTCATGAATGCAGCCGACCGCGGCGGACGACGCCGCCTGGGACGCTCTGCTCGCCGCTCGTGCCGCGGCCGATGCGGGCACGCCGCCGCGACGTGGCGACGATCCGCTCTGGGAGCTCTTCGGCCCGCTCGCCTGCACGCCGCGCGGGCGAAGCTTCGTCGTCGCCCATCTCGGGCAGAGCCTCGACGGGCGCATCGCCACGGAAAGCGGCCACTCCCACTATATAGGGGGTCACGAGAGCATCGTGCACCTCCACCGCTTGCGCGCGCTCGTCGACGCGGTCGTCGTCGGAATCGGCACGGTGATCGCCGACCAGCCACGGCTGACCACGCGGCTCGTCGCCGGGCCCAGCCCGACCCGGGTCGTGCTCGATCCTCGCGGGCGGCTGAGCCCGCCCGCGTCGCTCGTCGACGACCGCGCCGCGCCGACCCTCGTCGTCCATGCCGCGGGCGCGCGCCCGCGGCTGCCGCCGCACGTCGCCACCGTCGCGCTTGAGGCGGACGGCGCGGGCGCGCTGGCGCCGCCGCGCGTGCTCGAGGCGCTCGCCGCCCGCGGCCTGAGCCGCGTGCTGGTCGAGGGCGGGGGGCGAACGGTGTCGCGCTTCGTCGCCGCCGGCGTGGTCGATTGCCTGCAGTTCGCAGTCGCCCCGCTGCTCATCGGCTCGGGCCGCCCGGCGCTGAGCCTGCCGACGGTCGACACGCTGGAAGGTGCGTTGCGTCCGCCCGTTCGCCGGTTCGACCTCGACGGCGACACGCTGTTCGACTTCGACCTTCGCGCACAGCCACGAGAGAAGCCGCGATGAGCTTCTGGTCCCGCCTGGCCGTCACCGCCGCCGTCATGGTCGTCTTCAGCGTCCTTCTCCACGTCGCCTGGCAGGCGCTCTCGGGTTTCGCCATGCCCGCCTATCTCGCCGGTGTCGCCGGCGGTCTCATCGCCGTTCCGGTGTGGGAATACCTGCAGATGCGCGGCCGTTCAAACATCGGCCGGCGTTGAGCGCGCTACGCGCCCACCCATGGCACGATTCTGCGGCACGCCGTCGCAAGGTCACGCGCTCGGCACGGCGCCGGCGAGGGGCCGTCGC
>CAYZSE010000009.1:29070-42371 GCA_964481035.1 uncultured Geminicoccaceae bacterium
CGGCACGCCGTCGCAAGGTCACGCGCTCGGCACGGCGCCGGCGAGGGGCCGTCGCTGCGAGGAAGGCGTCGAGGCCGCCGCGGCTGCGTCTTACGGTTGCGCCGGCGGCGCCGCGAAGACGTCGCGATGGCCGACGTCGAGGCGGCTCGTCCCGGCGTCGATGGCGGCGCGGCGGGCACGGGCCCAGGCGTCGAGACCGGGGGGCGGTGGTGCGAGCTCGGCGAGCGCCCGGCTAACGCCGTCGAGGTACGCCGCCTGCAGGTCCGGCGCGGCCAGCTCGCGCCAGTCGCCGGCGGCGGCCTCGACGGTCCAGCCGCGCCTCGCCAGCAGCTTCTCCAGCATCGCCGGCGCCGCGGTGCCGAGCGCCGTCCCGAAGCCCTTGTCGCCGCCCTGATGTGCGGCATGGGCCGCCGCCATGGCGGCGTCGTCGGGGTGCGCCGGTCGCCAGGCGACGCGGCCGTCGACGCTGCCGGTGACGAGCAGCGCCGCACCCGCCCCGGCGGCGGCGTCGACCAGTCGCTCCAGCCAGGTGGCACCGACCAGGTCGATGAGCGCGGCCGCGGTCACCAGATCCGCGCCGGCGACGACCGCCTCCAGATCGGCCGTCCGCAGGTCGAGGCAGGAGGTCGCCACCTCACCGGCGGCGGCCTCGAGCTCGGCGAGCAAGCCCGCGTCGTTGTCGACGAGATGCCAGCGGGTCGATGCCGGCAGGTGACGGGCGAGGAAGCGCAGGTTCGAGCCCCGGCCGCAGCCGAGGTCGACGACCTGCGGCGCCGGGCGGTCGTCGAGGAAACGCACCGCCGCGGCGGTAACGCCAGGCGCCCGCGCGGCGTGGTCGGCGGGTTCGCGCAACGCCAGCCAATCGGCGGCAAAGCTCAGTCCCATGACGCGATCTCCTCGACAGCGGCGGCGAAAATTCCGGCGGCCGTCGCCCAGTCGCCCTGCACCGCGCGCGCCGCCCGGGCGGCCTGCGCGAGCTCGCGGCGCCGCTGCGGTCGATCGAGAAGCTCGGCCAAGGCCTCGGCCAGCGCGGTGGCGTCGCCGGGGCCGACGAGGCGGCTCGCCGCCGGCGGCACCGTGTCGGCGGTGGCGCCGCCGGCGGTCGCGACGATCGGCAGCCCCGAGGCGATGGCTTCGGCGAAGACCATGCCGTAGCCCTCGTAGTGCGAGCCGAGGACGAACACGTCAGCCTCGGCGTAGAGGGCGTCCAAGGTCCGCGCCGAGACGGTGTCGCGCAGCTCGACGCGCTCGCCGAAGGTCAAGGCCTGCGCCTCGATCTTGGCCTCGTAAGCCGGGTCGAGGCCGCGCGCGCCGACGCAGACGAGCCGCCAGTGACGGTCGCGGATCCGCTCGAGCGCCTCCAGCAGCACGTCGTGGCCCTTGCGGGGCGTGTAGCTGGCGACGCACAGCAGCGTGGGCACGCCGCCGCTGCCGCGGCTGGAGGCGCGCCGGTCGACGCCGGGCTCGACGACCCGGATGCGTTGCGGCGGCACGCCGAAGGCGTCGAGGCGGTGGCGGGTGAAGGGGCTCGTCACGATGACCCCGCGCGCCGCGGCGAGCGCCAGCATCTCGCCGTCGCGCAGCCGCTCGGCCGTGGTCGGATCGAGCCCGATCTCGTCCGCGAGCGGGTGATGGACGAGCGCGATCAGCCGGCGGTCACCGCGAAAGGCCGGGGCGACGTGCCCCATCGCTCCGAGGGCGAGGCCGTCGATGACGATCGGGACGAGCGGGCTCGCAGCCGCGAGCCAGTCGGCGGCGGCCTGCAGCTCGACCTCGCTGGGCGCCGGGAAACCCGCCCCGAGCGTCTTCGCCTCGACGTCCCAGCCGAGCCGTCGCAGGCCGTCGATGATCCGCCGATCGTAGGCGTAGCCGCCGGTCGCCTGCTCGAACGGACCCGGCGCGGCGAGGACGAGTGATTTCATGCGCCGCCCAGGGGGCCGTCGAAGCTCGCCCAGGCGACGTGCGATTCGTGCAGGGTGACCTTGAGGCCCGAGAGCCCGCCGGCGTGGCGGCCGAGCTCGCCCGCGGCGATCCGCGCGGCCATGCGCGCGAAGACCACGCCCGCGAGGAACTCCGTGGTCGTGTTCTGGCCGCGAAAGGCCTCCTCGTCGTCGAGGTTCTTGAAGTTGAGCTCACCCAGCACGGCCGCGAGCGCGGTGAGCGCGCGACCGATGTCGACGACGATGCCGTCGGGATCGAGCGCGACGCGACGGAACTCGACGTCGACGTTGTAGGTGGCGCCGTGCAGCGCCTGCGCCGGGCCGAACACGTCGCCCTTGAAGCTGTGGGCGATCATGAAGTGGTCGCGAACGGTGACGCTGTACACCGGGTGCCCTCGTTGCTCGTTCAGTCGTAGGTGATCCGCGCACAGAGCACGCGACGCCGCCCCTCGGCAAGCTCGGCCATGAACCCCGGCAGCTCCTCGAAGGCGACGACGGTGTCGACGAGCCCGGCGAGCGCGGGATCGGCGAGCAGCGCCAGCGCGCGCTCGAGCCGACCGCGATGATCGAGGCGCCCGCGCATCGGCCGCGCGACATGCCCGACCTGCGACGAGACGATCGCGAGCCGACGGCTGTGGAAGGCCCCGCCCAGGGGGAGCGCGACGTCGCGATCGCCGTACCAGCTCAGCTCGACGACGCGACCCTCGAAGGCGAGCCGCTCCAGCGCCCAGACCAGCCCGGCCGGCGCGCCGCTCGCGTGAACGACGAGATCGAACTCCCGCTCCACCTCCCCTGCGGCGGCGAAGGCGAGGCCCAGCCGGGAGGCCGCCGGTGCGCGTTCCCGGTCGACGTCGACGACGAGCGGGCCGTGGCCGTGGCGAGCGAGGAGGTAAGCCGTCAACAGACCGACGACGCCGGCGCCGACGACTGCCACCCGCTCGCCCGGCTGCGGTGCCGCGTCCCACAGCGCGTTGAGCGCCGTTTCCATGTTGGCGGCGAGGACGGCGCGCGCGTCCGGCACGTCATCGGGAACGGGCACGGCCATCGCCGCCGGTGCGGTGAAGCGGTCCTGGTGTGGGTGCAGGCAGAAGATACGGCGGTCGCGCAACGCCGCGGCGCCGGCCTCGACGAGACCGACGGCCGCGTAGCCGTACTTGACGGGTGCGGGGAAGGCACCCGCCTGCAGCGGTGCGCGCATCGTCTCGTACTGGCTCGGCGGCACCCGACCCTGGAAGACGAGGCGCTCGGTCCCGGCGCTCACGCCGCTCGCCCGGGTGCGGACCAGCACGTCCTCCTCGCCGGGCGGCGCCAGGGGCTCGTCGCGGATCGCGCCGCGCCCGGGTGCGACGACCCAAAAGGCGCGCGCCGTCGTCACGGCAGCCGGCTCGAGAGGCGGCACCGGCCGATCACGCGAAGATCGGTCGGCCGTCGGGTCTGGTGCATGACGCTGGCGTCCCGCGCTCCTCTTCGCCAATCGCTCGTCGAGCCGAAGCGTGGTCGCTCCGCCGCGCTTTCGCAAGCACCGGCCCGGCCCTGGCGGGGACCGCCGTGTTGCGTGACCTCGACGCTCTTGCTGAACCGCTGCGGCACGCGATAACCTTACGTAAGGTGGCCGGGGCGCCGCCTGGGCGGGCCGCAGCGTCACGCGTCGCCTGCTGCCGGGCGCGTATCCGGCGCCATCCTCGCGGCGCATGGACGCGGCATCGCGGCGGTTATGCGACGGCCTGCGCCGCTTTCCGGCTGCAGCTCGAAGAGCCGACGCAAGGCCGAAGGGGAGCGCGCATCGAGCCCGCCCGGACGAGGCGCACCGTCGGTGCGAGATCAACCGACGCCGTGAAAGCGCCTTGCCACGGACATTCCCTCGAGGTTCCTTCAATGTACCGATGCCCGACGATGCTCTCTGGCCCGGTAGCGGCCCCGCCGCCGATCCCGTTCCGGCCCCTGCGGCGCGACGGCGACATGCCCTGGGAGGAGGCGATCGAGCGCCACCTCGACGAGCTCGCCCGCGAGCGCGCGGCGCGGTCTCGTCCTTGGACGCCGGAGGCGATCGGCGCCGCCGTGGCCGATGCCACGGCCCGGCTGGTGGCCCTGCAGGCCCCCGGTCTCGATCTGCTGGACGAAGGCCGGCTCCACGAGGATCAGCCGCTGCGCGCCGCCGCACGCCTGTTTCGCGGTTTCGAGCTCGAGGCGGGGCTCGCCGTGCCGCAGCAGTGGATCCCCGAGGCCGCACCGCCGCGGCTCGTGGCGCCGCCCGTGCTGGTCGACGACCGAGCACTCCGTCGACGTTGGCAAGCGGCCCAGCTTCACACCGAGAAGCCGGTCAAGCTCTCGCTCCTGGGCCCACGCTCGCTCGCCGGCGCGATCGACGACGCCCTGCACGGCACCGACGTCGATGCCGGGGCCGCGACCCTCGCCGAAGCGCTCAACCCGGGGCTCCGGCAGCTCGCCGAGGCCGGCTGCCCGGCGCTGGAGCTCGTCGAGCCGGCGCTCCTCGGCGCGGCCCCGGCGGTGACCCCGCGCGGCTTCGAGGCGATCGCCCGGGCGCTCCACAAGGTCCCGCGCGCCACGCGGCGGTGGCTGCGGCTGGTGCCGGCCGACGCCCGCGAGCCCTGGCTCGGTCCGCCGCCGCCGGCCGTGGCGCTCGCCAACGTGGCACCCATCCTGGCCGACCTGCCGATCGACGGCATCGTCGTCGAGCCCGCGCGGGCGCATGCCGATGCCGGCGTCCTCGAGCGCTGGCGGCTCGCCATAGCACTCCTCGTCGTCCCGGCCGACGCCGGGCCCGGCTTTCGCCCCGACGAGGCCGCCGGGCCGTTGATCCGGGCGGCCTCGATCCTGCCGCCGGAGCGCCTCATGGCCGCGGTGGACGGCGGCGGCAGCGCCGTCCGCGCGCCCTTGGCCGCACGTCTCGCCTGGCTCGACGAGGCCGCCCGGGCCGCCGCGCCGCGGCGGTGAACCCGGACGACCGCGCCAACCTCGGCGACGTGGTCGATCGCGAAAGGCCCGACGGGCCTCGCCGCGATCGGCGTCGGGGGCCCGCCGTCGTGGCGAAGGTCTCAGCCGCCGCTGCTGCCGACCGCCACGCCTTGGTCGAAGGCTTGCTGCTCGGCCTGCTTGTGCAGGTCCCAGAGGGCGCTGCCGGCAAGCCCGGCGGCTGCGCCGATGCCGGCGCCGAGCGCGGCGTTGCCGGCGATCGCACCGATCGCCGCGCCGCTGGCGGCCCCGGCGGTGGTGCCGGTGAGCAGGCGCTGCTCGGTGTTGCTCAAGCCGGTGCATCCGGCGGTCGCGAATACCGCCACCAAGGCTGCGGCGAGGCTGGAACGCTTGGTCATCTCGATTCTCCTGTCGGGAACGAAGCCACGGGTCACGAGCAAGGGAAGCGCTCCCGAAGGAACCGCACGATCGCTTCGGGCGCCTCGACTGTGGCGAATTCCGGGTTCTCCCCCAGCCATGTCACGTACTCGGCGATGACCTCGGAGCGCGGCGGCGCCGGCTCGGCGGTGCACAGGAACTCGCCGCCGGCGGCGGTGAACAGGAGAAGCGCGTATTGCGCGACGCCGCTGGCGAAGCCGTGGCACATATGGATGGCCTCGACGTAATAGGGCTCCTCGGGGCCGACGCTGCAGAGCTGTGCCAGGGTCGAGGCGTCCTCGACCACGAAGTCCTCGGGCTCGACCGCCGCCGCCGGGTCGGCGAGCGAAGCCGCGACCGCCAGCGTCACCCCGATTGCGACCGCCGACGTCCGGCGTCGCCACCCCATCTCGACCATGAAATTTTCCTCCTGGTGCACAGCAGCAAGCACATCGAGAACGGCAGTGCCGTCAAGCCCGCGCGTCGGCCCTACCCAAAAAAGCTTAGCGGTCCGGTGAAACGGCAATCGCGGCGCTCGGCGAAGGGCGGGCGCCCCCCGCTCCGGTCCGGCCGCGGCCACCCTCCAGGTGCATGTGCCGCGGCGGTGCGAGGCCCACGGGAGCGCGCGGCCGCTCACGCCCAGGCCAAGAAGAGCCCCGCCTCGCCGGGCACGCCGCCCGGGTAGTTGAGAATGCGCGCGTGCAGCTTGTAGCCGAGCGGAGCCGCGCGTTCCTCGAAGAGCGCGTAGAAGTCGGCGGCCTTGCCGCGCAGGCTCTTCGGCCACTCGGGGTCGGCGTTGTTGATCGCACGGCCCTTGTCGCCGAGCAGGTTGGCGGGAAAGCGCAAGACCTCGATCTCGAGCTGGCCGTTCTCGATCGCCACCGCGACCCGGTGGCGGATCCGCTCGAGGTCGTCGGCGGTCACCCGACCCTCGAGGAACTCGCGCACCTGCGCCATGTGCTCCTCCTCGAGCGCCCGGCGCTTCTTATCGGTCTCCTCGATCTTGGCGAGCTCGATCTCGGCCATCCGCCGGCGCAGATCGGCCGCCGACATCCGCTGTGGTGGTGGCAGGTCGTCGTGGGTCGCCATCAACGTGTCTCCCGAGGCTTGGGGGATACCCGCAGGCCGTTAATCTACATCGCTATTGTGCGCAATCCCATAGAACTCGTGTTGCCGGCGACCAAGCGTCCGGCGCAATCGCGGCCTCCGACCAGGGCGTCGCCGTCGTGCTCGTCGTTGCTCCCGCGGACTGGCGGTGGGCGGGTTGAAGGTAGAGAGCCGAAGACGGCCGCCTCGGTTCTCGCAGAGCCGGCGTGGCGAGGTCGCGCCGGTGCTTCAGATCCGCAGACGACCTAGGCCCCCACGTCACCCCGACGCGGTCCGCGCCCTCCCCCCGCTAGACCGACGCCTCGCGGCCGAGCGGCCGTTCCAGGAGGGTATCGATGGCGGAGGCGAGCTCGAGGCGCCCGGCGAGCACGGCGTCCAGGGCCTCGGCGATGGGCATCTCGACGCCGCGGACGTGGGCGAGTTGCGGCAGGAGACGCGCCGTGTGCCGGCCTTCGGCGAGCCCGACCTCCGCCTCGGCCTCGTCCGCCGTGCGGCCCTCGGCCACGGTCATGCCGAAGCGGAAGTTGCGCGAGTGCGGCCCGGCGCACGTCAAAAAGAGGTCGCCGAGGCCGGCGAGGCCCATGAGCGAGGTGGGCTTGCCGCCCATGACGGCGTTGAGCCGGGCCATCTCGGCGAGCCCGCGGGTGGCGAGGGCGGCTTCCGCGTTGGCGCCGAGCCCGAGGCCGCGGGCCATGCCGCAGGCGATCGCGACGACGTTCTTGGCGGCACCCCCGATCTGCACGCCGACCGGGTCGTCGCTCAGATACGGGCGAAAATGGGGGGTGTGCAGCGCGTGGGCGAGCCACTCGGCGCGGGGCAGGTCGACCGGCCGGGCGGCGAGGCTGACCGCCGTCGGATGATCGGCGACAACCTCGTCGGCGAAGCTCGGCCCCGACAGCGCCATGACCACCTGCGCCGGTGCCGCGGCGTGCACGGCCTCGCTCAGGAGCCGCGGGCCCGTGTCGTCGAGCCCCTTGGCGCAGATGACGAGCGGGACCAGCGGGTCGAGCCGAGGGGCGAGCGCCGTCATCGCAGCGGCGACGGCGGCGGCCTTGACGACGAGCAGGACCGCCTCGCCCGAAGGCGCGGTGTCGGCGAGCGCCGCCACCTCGAAGCCGGCCTCGAGCCGCCGGGCCCGCCGGCCGAGGAGCTGGACGTCGAGCCCGGCGCGCCGGGCCTGGACGGCGAGCGCCGTTCCCCAGGTCCCGGGCCCGACGATGGTGAGCGTGCGCACGCGGTCCTCAGCGGTCGTAGGCGAGCCAGTCGCGCAGGAGCGCGGTCACCGCCACCGGCTGCTCGAGCGCCGAGAGATGCCCGCACTGCTCGACCACGGCGAGACGCGCGCCGGGGATGGCGTCGGCCAAGGCCGCGTGCTGGGCGGGCGGGGTGAGCGCGTCGTCGCGCCCGCAGACGACGAGGGTCGGGCACGCGATCGCGGCGAGGCCGGGCACGCCGTCGGGTCGGTCCATGATCGCGCGCTGCTGGGCGACGTAGCGCTCGGGGCCGACGGCGAGCGCCATCGCCCGGGTGACCTCGCGCAGCCGCGGGTCGTTGAAACCGGCCGGGCCCAAGAGCACCGGCAGCCGCGTCTCGATGTGCGCGGCGAGGCCGTCGGCCTCGATCTCGGCGATCGCCTGCGCGCGTCCGGCGGCGACCTCCGACGGGTCGAGATTGGGCTTGGTATCGAGGAGCGCCAGCTTGGCGACCCGCGCCGGCGCCCGGCGCTGAATCTCCAGCGCGACGTAGCCGCCCATGGAGAGGCCGGCGAGGGCGAAGCGCGCGGGCGCCGCGTCGAGGATCGCCTCGGCGATGCGGCTCATCTCGGGCGCCGCGGGCACGCCCGCGAAGCGCGCCTCGGCGACCTCGCGCAGGTGGGTGAGCTGGTGCTCGAACAGGCGCTCGTCGCAGCCGAGGCCGGGAACGAGCAGGAGCGGCAGGCGGTCGGTCAAGGCTGGCGGTCTCCCGGTTCGTGGTGGCCGTCCTCGCGCTCGAGAACGGCGCGCATCAACCCGGCGAGCGCGGTTCGCACGCTCGGGTTGCGGATGCGATGATATTGGCGCGCGATCTCGATCGCCGGGCGGTCGTGCCCGCCGTGGTCGAGCGCGTCATCGGGCCAGGCGAGATCGACGAAGAAATAGCCCGGTGCGACGTCGAGCCGGAGGGCGAGCTCGTACAAGCGCGACGCGCTGATGCGATTGGCACCGCGCTCGTATTTCTGGACCTGCTGGTAGGAGATCTTGAGCCGGCAAGCGAGCTGGTCCTGGGTCAGGCCCAGCTCGACGCGGCGCCGGCGGATACGCTCGCCGATGGCCCGGTCGATGTGGCGATTGTCCTCACCGCTGCCCCCGTGACCGCTGCCCATGCCGTCGCTCCCAGACGGCTGGTCGCTGGCCCAGCCGTCGGCTAAGTAGGCATCATACAAACGAGGTCCGAGCGCAACCGTGGTTGATCCGATCCGTCCCGCCGTCCGTGCCGCCGCCCTCCTCGCCGGCCTCCTCGTCGCCGGCTGCGGCGCCGGCAGCGACGCGCCGCCCGAGTATGTCGAGCGTCCCGTGGAGCAGCTCTACAACACCGCCCAGGACCTGCTCGACGAGGGCGAGTTCACCGACGCCGCGGTCGCCTTCGAGGAGGTCGAGCGCCAGCATCCCTATTCGACCTGGGCCACGCGCTCGATGTTCATGGCGGCCTACGCCTACTACGAGGCGCAGCGCTACGACGACGCCATCATCGCCGCCGAGCGCTTCATCGAGTGGAACGCCGGCAGCGAGAACGTGCCCTACGCCCAGTACCTGATCGGCATGAGCTACTACGAGCGCATCTCGGACGTCGGCCGCGACCAGAAGATGACCGACGAGGCGCGGGCGGCCTTCACCGAGCTGGTCCGCCGCTATCCGCGCACGCCCTATGCGCGCGACGCCGAGCTCAAGCTCGACCTCATCCGCGACCACCTCGCGGGCAAGGAGATGGAGGTCGGCCGCTTCTACTTGAAGCGCAAGGACTACGTCGCCGCCATAAACCGCTTCAACCGCGTCGTCGAGGAGTACCAGACGACGACCCACGTGCCCGAGGCGCTGCACCGGCTGGTCGAGGCCTACATGGCGCTGGGCGTGCGCGAGGAGGCGGTCGAGAACGCCTCGATCCTCGGCTACAACTACCCGGGCAGCGTCTGGTACGAGCGGACCTACGCGCTCGTCACCGACCCGAGCCTGCCGCCCTTGCGCGGCTGAGCCCCACCTCGGATGCTCCAGGCGCTCGCCATCCGCGACGTCGTCATCATCGAGCGGCTCGATCTCGTCTTCGGCGGGCGGCTGGCGGTGCTCACCGGCGAGACCGGCGCCGGCAAGTCGATCCTCCTCGATGCGCTCGGCCTCGCCTGCGGCGGCCGCGCCGAGCGCGCGCTGGTCCGCGCCGGGGCCGAGCGCGCCCAGGTCACCGCCGAGTTCGCCGTCCCCGCCGCCCACCCGGCGCGCGCGCGCCTCGATGAAGCCGGGTTGGACGCCACCGACGAAAACCTGGTCCTGCGCCGGATCCTCCAGGTCGATGGCCGGTCACGCGCGTTCGTCAACGACCAGTCGGTGACGACCGCGCTCTTGAAGGAGCTGGGCGCCCTGCTGTTGGAGGTGCACGGCCAGCACGACCAGCAGGGCCTCGCCGACCGCGCCGTCCAGCGCGACCTCCTCGATGCCCACGGCGGCCACGAGCACCTGCGCGCCGCCGTGGCCGCGGCGCACTTCGCGGCGAGCGAGGCCGCGGCCGCCCGCGACGCGCTCCGGGCCGAGGTCGAGGCGGCGGCCCGCGAGGAGGCCTATCTCCGCCACCGCCTCGCCGAGCTCGAGGAGCTGGCCCCCGAGGCCGGCGAGGAGGAAGCCCTCGCCGAGCGCCGCCACCGCCTCTTGGCCCAGGGCAAGCTCCAGGCCGGGCTCGACGAGGCCGAGAGCGCGCTCGCGGGCCACGGCGGTGCGCGCGAGCAGATCATCCGCGCCGAGCGCGCCCTCGAGCGCCTCGCGGCCCAGGCACGAGACCTGTTCGAGCCGGCGCTCGCCGCCCTCGACCGCGCCCGGCTCGAGCTCGACGAGAGCGAGGCGGCCCTCGCCGACGCGGCCGAGCGCATGGCCGGCGAGGGCAACGACGTCGAGGCCGTCGAGGCGCGCCTGTTCGCCCTCAAGGACGCCGCGAGGAAGCACCGCACGACCACGGACGGCCTCGGCCCCCTGCTCGACGAGACCCGCCGCCTGCTCACCGGCCTGGAGGACGCCACAGGCGCGCTCGACCGCGCCGAGCGCCGTGTCGGCGAGACCGGCGCGGCCTTGACCGCGGCCGTGACGGCGCTGCGCGAAGCGCGGCTGAAAGCCGCCGAGCGCCTGGCGAAAGCGGTGATGCGCGAGCTGCCGCCCCTCAAGCTCGACCGCGTTCGGTTCGAGGCCGCCGTGACGCCGCTCGCAGCCGACGCCTGGGGGCCGGCGGGCGGCGACCGCGTCGAGTTCCTCGTCGCCACCAACCCCGGCCAGCCCGCGGGCCCGCTCGGCCGCATCGCGTCGGGCGGCGAGCTGTCGCGCATCATGCTCGCGATCAAGGTCGTCCTCGCCCGGCTCGGCACCGTGCCGACGCTCGTCTTCGACGAGATCGACGCCGGCATCGGCGGGGCCACGGCCGATGCCGTCGGCGAGCGTCTCGCCCGGCTCGGCGCCGAGCGCCAGGTCCTGGTGGTCACCCACGCGCCGCAGGTCGCCGCCCGCGCGCACCACCACCTGCGGGTCGCCAAGGTCGGCAAGAAGCAGGTCCGCGTCGAGGTCGAGGTGCTCGAGGGTGCCGCCCGCGAGGAGGAGATCGCCCGCATGCTCGCCGGCGCCGAGATCACCGCCGCCGCCCGTGCCGCCGCCCAGAGCCTCTTGGCCGCGGAGGGCTAGAGATGGCCGACGTCGCCGAGATCCCCGTCGAGGCGCTCGACGAGCCGGGCGCTACGGCCGAGCTGGAGCGGCTGGCGAAGGCCATCGCCCACCACGACCGGCTCTACTACCGAGAGGCCCAGCCCGAGATCGACGACGCGGCCTACGACCGCCTGCGCCGCCGCAATGCGGCCATCGAGGAGCGCTTCCCCCACCTCGTGCGCCCCGACAGCCCCACCAACCGCGTCGGTGCTGCGCCCGTCGAGGCCTTCGGCAAGGTCCGCCACGCCGTGCCGATGCTCTCGCTCGACAACGCCTTCGACGCCGCCGACGTCGAGGAGTTCACCGCGCGTATCCGCCGCTTCTTGAGCCTCGCTCCCGAGGCGCCCTTGGCCTTCACCGCCGAGCCCAAGATCGACGGCCTTTCGGCGACACTGCGCTATGAGGCGGGCGTGCTCGTCCAGGGTGCCACCCGCGGCGACGGCACCGAGGGCGAGGACGTCACCGCCAACCTCAAGACCATCCGCGACATCCCCCAGCGGCTCGACCCTGGCGAGGGGGACGGCACCCCGCCCGCCGTCCTCGAGGTCCGGGGCGAGGTCTACATGGAGCACGGCGATTTCCAGGCGCTCAACGAGGCGCGCGAGGCGGCGGGCGAGACGCTGTTCGCCAACCCCAGGAACTCGGCCGCCGGCAGCCTGCGCCAGCTCGACCCCGAGATCACCGCGAGGCGGCGCCTGCGCTTCTTCGCCTACAGCTGGGGCGAGGTCTCCGAGCGCCTGAGCGACACCTACTCGGGCTTCCTCGACCGGCTCCGCGCCATGGGCTTTCGCGTCAATCCCCTGACCCACAGGCTCGAGAGCGTCGAGGAACTGGTGGCCTACCACGAGGAGCTCGGCCACCGCCGCAGCGAGCTCGGTTACGACATCGACGGCTGCGTCTACAAGATCGACCGCATCGACTACCAGGAGCGCCTGGGCTTCGTCGGCCGCGCGCCCCGCTGGGCCATCGCCCACAAGTTCGCCGCCGAGCAGGCGGAGACCGTCGTCGAGGCCATCCAGATCCAGGTCGGCCGCACCGGTGCGCTGACGCCCGTGGCCCACCTCAAGCCCGTCACCGTCGGCGGCGTCGTCGTCGCCCGCGCCACCCTCCACAACGAGGACTACATCAAGGAGAAGGACATCCGCGTCGGCGATACCGTGGTCGTCCAGCGCGCGGGCGACGTCATCCCCCAGGTCGTCGAGGTCGTCACGGGCCGCCGCCCCGAAGGCACCGAGCCCTATCGCTACCCCGAGACCTGCCCGGCTTGTGGCAGCCACGCCGTCCGGCCCGAGGGCGAGGCCGTGCGCCGCTGCACGGGCGGGCTCGTCTGCCCGGCCCAGCTCGTCGAGCGCCTCAAGCACGTCGTCGCCCGCGACGCCCTCGACATCGAGGGCCTGGGCCGTGACCAGATCCCCCAGCTCTTCGAAGCGGGCCTCCTCCACGGCCCCGCCGACGTCTTTCGCCTCACGGCCGACCCCGAGCGCCGCCAGAAGCTCTTGGCCCTCGACCGCTGGGGCGAGAAGAAGGTCCAGAACCTCGACGCGGCCATCGAGGCCCGCCGCACCGTCCCGCTCGACCGCTTCATCTACGCGCTCGGCATCCGCTACATCGGCGAGGTCAACGCGCGCCTCCTCGCCCGCACCTACGCCACCCTCGAGCACTGGCGCGCGCAGATGGAGAAGGTCGCGGAAGGCTGTGACGAGGCCACGGCCGAGCTCGCCAACATCGACGGCGTCGGCCCCCGCCTCGTCGCGGAGCTCACCGAGTTCTTCAAAGAAAAGAAGAACCTCGAGGCCATGGACGACCTCCTCCAGGAGGTCACGCCCGCAGCCGCCGCGGCCCCCTCGGGCGACGCCGCCGGCAAGCTCGCCGGCAAGACGGTGGTCTTCACCGGCTCCCTCGAGCGCATGAGCCGCGCCGAAGCCAAGGCCCGCGCCGAAGCCCTCGGCGCCAAGGTCACCGGCTCCGTCTCCAA
>CAYZSE010000010.1:0-14937 GCA_964481035.1 uncultured Geminicoccaceae bacterium
ATCGTCGTCGAGCCGGGACGCCGATCCGGCCGCGTCGCGGTTCGCGGCACGCGCATCGCGGTGGCCGATATCCTCTCGAGGCTCGCCGCCTTCATGACGAACGACGACCTGCTCGCCGATCTCCCGGAACTCGAGCGCGACGACATCAAGGCGGCGCGTGCCGCCGAGATCGACGACGTTCACCGCACCGACGCCGCGTGCCTCGTCATCCGCAGCGATTGAGCAGGCGCCGCGAGGGTCCAGCTACGATATCGTCATGGCGGCTGTTGCTCATCGTCGGTCGACGCCGCGATCTCTCGCCGCGCCGAGCCCCGGCCGCGCGACCCCCCATTACCGAACGAACCCTGGCGGCACTCTCGTCGGCGCGCAGCCTCGAAAGGCCGCCTGCGGCGCGTCGGCGCCCTCGGCGACGAGGCGGGATCGGCAGGGATCGAGGTCATCGGGCGCGCGGAGACGGCGGCGCGCCGGGCGCCGCCGGCGCCTAGCCGCGGTCGGCGCTGAAGCGCGCGCAGTAGTCGAAGTCCTCGGCCTCGGCGCGGGGGGTGAACCAGGCGAGGTCGTAGGGCAGAGGGCCGGCGTCGGCGGGCGAGGCCCATTCCTCCTCGACCTCGACGAGCCCGAGGGACAGCACCCTCGCGTCCGGGCGCAGGCGCTCGAGGACGGGCGGCACCCCCTGGCGCTTGTCGGCGTGGCCGTTGCCGGTGATCAGAGCGCCGATGCCGTCGTTGGCGAGCCGGGCGAGGCGGTCGGCCATCATCGCGTCACGGGCGCGCTGGACATCGACCATCGCCGCCGCCGCGTCGCCGAGCGGGTGGCCGCAATGCGCCGCCACCATGGCCGCCTCGCGGGCGCTCCGCTCGGCCGCGTCGAGGTCGACGTCGAGGCCGGTGCGGGCGACGAAGCCGGAATCGAAGCCGGCGAAGCCTTGGTCGTAGACGGTGCGCGCCTCGCTGCGGCCGAGGTTGGCGGCGACGATGGTGGCGCCGTGACGGTGGCCGGCGTGGACGATCGGGCCGTACCAGGTCCAGGGCCCCCAGCCGAGCTCGTCCCAGCCGATGCGCTCGGCGAGCGCCGCGGCGTTGCCGCCGCCTTGGAAGTGGGTGACGACGTCGCGCTGGAGCTCACGGTCGAGCATCTCGAGGGCCACGGCCTCGAGCCGGCCGGTCGCGCCCAGATGATCGACCAGCTCGGCCTGAATGGCGTGGTGGCGCGGGTTGTCGTGCTTCTCGCCGATGACGACGAAATCGGCGGCCGCGATCTCGGCCTCGAGGTCGTCGCGGTCCAAAACCGCGCCATCCTCGGTCCGCACGATGGTGCCGACCAGCGGATGAGCGGCGAGATGGAGGTCGGCGGCCGCGGCCGGGCCGCTCAGGGCCACGACCCACGCGAGGCAGGCTAGGGATCTCATGCGCGCTCCTCGACTGGTCATGGTGGAGATGGTTCGGCAACGCCGAGGAGAAAGGCCTCAAGCGGCCACCATCGCGCGCCATGGCGGGGCTGCGCCGCATCCCTCGAGAAAGCGCGCGACCGCGGGATCGAGCAGCGCCTGCGCCACGACCGCCACCTGGGGCGCGTTGACCACCTCGCCCGCACGGATCGCCGCGGCGAAGCGGTCCCAGCCCATGCGCCCGACCTCGATGCCGTCCTCGCCGGGCCCCGCGCGGTCGTCCTCCATCAGCGCGACGACGCCGTGGACGCGGTTGAGCATGCGCGCGCCGTCGACGGCGAGCGGCGCCAGGAGATGGGCGGCGCGGGCCCGATAGCCCGTCTCCTCGAAGGTCTCGCGCGAGCCGGCGTCCAGCGGTGCCTCGCCGGGGTCGATCATGCCGGCCGGCAGCTCCAGCGTGACCGCGTCGAGCACCGGCCGGTACTGGCGGACGAGCAGCACGTCGCCGCAGGCGAACAGCGCCAGCACGACCACATAGTCCGGCACGCCCAGGGCGTGCCAGGTCCTGGGCCGATCGAGCGGGCCGGTGTCGATCTCGAGCAGCTCGACCCAGGGCGACAGGCGCTGGCGGCGCAGTCGGCGCGACATCGACGGCTCCCGGCCCGGTGGCGACGGCGCAAGTCTGCCGTGGCGCCCCGGTGCTCGCAAGCACCGATCTTCAGCGATTGGCCGCGCCGGCCCGAGCGCGTACAAGCACGCATCCCATCGGACCTGCGGACCGTCATGTACCTGCGCAACATCGCCATCATCGCCCACGTCGACCACGGCAAGACGACCCTGGTCGACGGCCTGCTGCGCCAGTCCGGCACCTTCCGCGACAACCAGCAGGTCGCCGAGCGCGCCATGGATTCCAACGACCTCGAGCGCGAGCGGGGGATCACGATCCTCGCCAAGTGCACCTCGGTCGTCTGGGAGGGGGTACGGGTCAACATCGTCGACACGCCGGGCCACGCCGACTTCGGCGGCGAGGTCGAGCGCATCCTCTCGATGGTCGACGGCGTCGTCGTGCTGGTCGACGCCGCCGAGGGGCCGATGCCGCAGACCAAGTTCGTCCTCGGCAAGGCCTTGCAGCTCGGCCTCGCGCCGATCGTCGTCATCAACAAGGTCGACAAGCCGGACCAGCGCGCCGACGCGGTCCTGGACGAGATGTTCGACCTGTTCGTGGCGCTCGAGGCCGACGAGCGCCAGCTCGACTTCCCGCACATCTACGCCTCGGCGAAGGAAGGCTGGGCGGTCGCCGATCTCGAGGAGGAGCCGCGCCAGAGCCTCGCGCCGCTGTTCGACGTCGTCCTGCGCCACGTGCCGCAGCCGACCGTCGACGACGACGGCCCGTTCACGATGCTCGCGACCACGCTCGAGGCCGATCCCTATCTCGGCCGGCTGCTCACCGGGCGGGTGAGCCGCGGGCGGCTGGCACCCAACGCGACGCTCAAGGCCATACGCCGCGACGGCACGCCGATCGAGCAGGTCCGGGTGACCAAGATCCTCGCCTATCGCGGCCTCGTCCGCACGCCGCTCGAGGCGGCCGATGCGGGCGACATCGTCACCCTCGCCGGCTTCACCGAGGCCACCGTCGCCGACACGCTGTGCGAGCCGCAGGTGAGCGAACCCCTGCCGGCGCAACCGATCGACCCGCCGACCCTGGCGATGACCTTCTCCGTCAACGACAGCCCGCTCGCCGGGCGCGAGGGCAGCAAGGTGACGTCGCGGCTCATCGGCGAGCGGCTCGCGCGCGAGGCCGAGGGCAACGTCGCCCTGCAGATCACGCAAGAGGGCGCCGGCGAGAGCTTCGAGGTGGCGGGGCGCGGCGAGCTGCAGCTCGCCATCCTCATCGAGACCATGCGCCGCGAGGGCTTCGAGCTCGCGATCAGCCGCCCGCGCGTCGTCATGACCACCGATCCCGGCACCGGCAAGCGGCTCGAGCCGATCGAGGAGGTCGTCATCGACGTCGACGAGGCCTTCTCGGGCGCGGTCATCGACGCCTTGACCCAGCGCCGCGCCGATCTGGTCGAGATGCGGCCGATGGGCGCGGACCGCCAGCGGCTCGTGCTGCACGCGCCGGCGCGGGCGCTGATCGGCTTTCTCGGCGAGTTCTTGACGATGACCCGCGGGACCGGGGTGATGAACCGGGTCTTTCACGGCTATACGCCCTTCAAGGGTGCGATCCCGACCCGGCGCACGGGCGTGCTGATCTCGACCGAGCAGGGCGACGCAGTGGCCTACGCGCTCTGGAACCTCGAGGAGCGCGGACCGCTGTTCGTCGCCCCGGGAACCAAGGTCTATCCGGGCATGATCATCGGCGAGCACTCACGCTCCAACGACCTCGACGTCAATCCGCTCAAGGCCAAGCAGCTCACCAACATCCGTGCGGCCGGCAAGGACGACGCCGTCAATTTGACGCCGCCCGTGCGCATGGCGCTCGAGCAGGCGCTCGCCTACATCGCGGACGACGAGCTCGTCGAGGTCACGCCCGAGAGCATCCGCTTGAGGAAGCGCCATCTCGACGCGGGCGAGCGCCGGAAGGCGCAAAAGCGCGCGGCGCAGGCGGACGCGTGAACCTGCTGCCATATGCGCCCAAAGAACGCCCGGACGGTCGCCGGGCGAAGGGATACAAGGCCCGCTGAAGGTGCTTGGCGGAACCGCCGCCCCGCGCTCGCCAGTGAAGGACGCCCATCATGGAAGCCCTGACCCTCGCCGAGGATCCGCAGCCCTTCGGCGGCAGCGCGCCTTCCGTTGCCGAGATGCGCCAGGCGATCCTCGCCAAGCTCACCTACCAGGTCGGCAAGGACGCGGCGCATGCCAGCGACCGCGACTGGCTCATCGCCACCTCGCACGCGGTGCGCGACCACATGACCCGGCACTGGATCGACACCACGCGCGACACCTACGACCGCGAGCGCAAGCGCATCTACTACTTCTCCGTCGAGTTCCTGATCGGCCGGTTGTTGACCGACAGCTTGAGCAATCTGGGCCTCTTGGACGCATGCCGCGGCGCCCTCGCCGAGCTCGGCATCGACTTCGACCGGATCGCCGGCGTCGAGCCCGACGCGGCGCTCGGCAATGGGGGCCTCGGCCGCCTCGCCGCCTGCTTCATGGAGAGCATGGCGTCGGTCGGCCTCGCCGCCTACGGCTACGGCATCCGCTATCGCCACGGGCTGTTCCGCCAGGTCTTCGCCGACGGCTGGCAGGTCGAGCGGCCCGAGGACTGGCTCGAGTACGGCAATCCGTGGGAGTTCGAGCGGCCCGAGGTGATCTACGAGATCGGCTTCGCCGGGACGGTCGAGCGCACGACCGATCGGCGCGGCCGCTGGCAGCCGGCCGAGCGCGTCAACGCCGTCGCCTACGACACCCCGGTGGTCGGGTGGCGTGGCCGGCACGTCAACACGCTGAGGCTGTGGGCGGCACGCGCCGTCGAGCCCGTGCTGCTCTCGGAATTCAACCTCGGCCACTACGTCGGTGCGCTCGCCGGCAAGGCGACGGCGGAGAGCATCTCGCTCGTCCTCTATCCCGACGACACCACCGAGGCCGGCCGGGCGCTGCGGCTCAAGCAGGAATACTTCTTCACCTCCGCCTCGCTCCAGGACCTCTTGCGTCGGCACGTGAACACGTTCGGTACCTTCGACAACCTCAACGACAAGATCGCGATCCAGCTCAACGACACCCACCCGGCGCTCGCCGTGCCCGAGCTGATGCGGCTGCTGGTCGACGTGCACGGCGTGCCTTGGCAGGACGCCTGGGAGACGGTGCAGGAGGTCGTAGGCTACACCAACCACACGCTCCTGCCCGAGGCGCTCGAGACCTGGCCGGTGACGGTCATGGAGCGCCTGCTGCCGCGGCACATGCAGATCATCTACGAGCTCAATGCGGACTTTCTGCGCGCGCTCCGCAAGCGAGGCGACGTCGACGACGAGCTGGTGAGCCGGGTCTCGCTGATCGACGAGCAGGGCGGGCGGCGCGTGCGCATGGGCAACCTCGCCTTCCTTGCGGCGCGCAAGGTCAACGGCGTCTCGGCCTTGCACACCGAGCTCATGAAGCGAACGGTGTTCGAGCCGCTGCACCTCATCATGCCGGAGAAGATCACCTCGAAAACCAACGGGATCACGCCCAGGCGCTGGCTGCTGAGCAGCAACGAGCCGCTCGCCCGGCTCGTTACCGAGTGCATCGGCGACGGCTGGGTCGCGCACGCCGAGGAGCTCGAGCGCCTCGAGCCCTTCGTCGAGGATGCCGGGTTCCGCGAGCGGTTCGCGGCGGCCAAGCGCCACAACAAGGAGCAGCTCGCCGATCTGATCGCCCGACGCCACGGCCTCCAGCTCGACCCGAGCGCGATGTTCGACGTCCAGATCAAGCGCATCCACGAATACAAGCGCCAGCTCTTGAACATCCTCGAGACCATCGCCCTCTACGATGCGATGCGCGCCCAGCCGCACAAGGACTGGCAGCCGCGGGTCAAGATCTTCGCCGGCAAGGCCGCTGCGGCCTACCACCACGCCAAGCTCATCATCAAGCTCGCCAACGACGTCGCTCGGCTGGTCAACAGCGACCCGTTGGTCGGCGACAGGCTCAAGGTGATCTTCGTTCCGAACTACAACGTGTCGTTGGCCGAGCGGATCATTCCCGCGGCCGACCTCTCCGAGCAGATCTCGACCGCCGGCATGGAGGCGTCGGGCACCGGCAACATGAAGTTCGCGCTCAACGGCGCGGTCACCATCGGCACCCTCGACGGCGCCAATGTGGAGATCCGCGAGCGGGTCAGGCCCGAGAACATCTTCATCTTCGGGATGACCGCCGACGAGGTGGCGCGGGCCTGGGCCGAGGGCTTCGATCCGCGGGCCGCCGTCGCCGCCTCGCCGATGCTCGCCGAGGCGCTCGAGCAGGTGCGCTCCGGGGTGTTCTCGCCCGACGATCCGAACCGCTACCGTGACCTCGTCGAAGGCCTTCTGCACCACGATCGCTATCTGGTGACCGGCGACTTCGCCGCTTACGCCAAGGCGCAGGAGGACGTCGCCTCGGCCTTCGCCAAGCCGGCATGGTGGACCAAGGCGGCGCTGAACACGGCGCGGGTGGGGTGGTTCTCCTCCGACCGGACCGTTCGCGAATACGCCGAGGAGATTTGGCGCGCCGCGTCCGATCCTGTACCCAGCTCTTGACGATCTGCCGCCGCCGGGCGGCCCGAAGGGAGGAGGAGCGACGATGCGACCGGATTCCCGGCCGGCGCCCAGCCTGTGCCGAAACGCCATGGCCTACGTGCTCGCAGGCGGCCGCGGCAGCCGCCTCAAGGAGCTGACCGACTGGCGCGCCAAGCCGGCGGTGCACTTCGGCGGCAAGTCGCGCATCATCGACTTCGCCTTGTCCAACTCGCTGAACTCGGGGATCCGGCGCATCGGCGTGGCGACGCAGTACAAGGCGCACAGCCTGCTTCGCCACCTGGCCCGCGGCTGGAACTTCTTTCGCCCCGAGCGCAACGAGAGCTTCGACGTCTTGCCCGCATCGCAGCGCGTCTCGGAGACGCAGTGGTACGAAGGCACCGCAGATGCGGTCTATCAGAACATCGACATCATTGCCGAATACGGGGTCGACCACATCATCGTCCTGGCTGGCGACCACGTCTACAAGATGGACTACGAGGTGATGCTCCAAGAGCACGTCGCCTCGGGCGCCGACGTCACCGTCGGGGTGATCGAGGTGCCGCGGATGGAAGGCACAGCCTTCGGCATCATGCACGTCGACGGCACCGACCGCATCATCGACTTCGTCGAGAAGCCGGCGGATCCGCCGGCGATCCCGGGCGATCCCAACCGCGCGCTGGCGTCGATGGGCATCTACGCCTTCTCGACCGAGGTGCTGTTCGAGCATCTCCACCGCGACGCGGCCGAATCGAACTCGGCGCGCGACTTCGGCAAGGACATCATCCCGCGCATCGTCGCGGCGGGGCATGCGCAGGCGCACCGCTTCACCAACTCGTGCGTGCGCGCCGACACCGAGCGCGAGGCCTATTGGCGGGATGTCGGCACCGTCGACGCCTACTGGGCGGCCAACGTCGACCTCTGCACCATCACGCCGTCGCTCGACCTCTACGATCGCTACTGGCCGATCTGGACCTACGCCGAGATCACCCCGCCCGCCAAGTTCGTCCACGACGAGGAGGGCCGGCGCGGCAGCGCGATCAGCTCGCTGGTCTCCGGCGGGTGCATCGTCTCCGGGGCGACGCTCAACACCTCGCTGCTGTTCACCAACGTCCACTGCCACTCGTTCGCGCGGCTGAGGGGCTGCGTCGTGCTGCCCGACGTCGACATCGGCCGCGGCGCCCGGCTCACCAACTGCGTCGTCGATCGCCACGTCCACATCCCGCCGGGCCTCGTCGTCGGCGAGGATCCGGAGCACGACGCCAAGCGCTTCCGGCGCACGGAGAACGGCATCTGCCTGATCACGCGCTCCATGCTCGAGCGCCTGGACCTCTGATCGTCGTGCACGTCCTCACCGTCGCCTCCGAGTGCTTCCCCTTCGTCAAGACCGGCGGGCTCGCCGACGTGGCGGGCGCGCTGCCGGCGGCGCTGGCCGCACGAGGACACCGCGTCGAGACGCTGATCCCCGGCTTTCCCTCGGTCCTCGAGCGGCTGCGCGACGCCCAGATCGTCGACACCTACGGCGAGCTCCACGGCGGGCCGGCGCGGGTGCTCGCGGGGCGCGCCGAGGGGGCCGCGACGACCACGCTGGTGGTCGACGCGCCGCATCTGTTCGCCCGCCAGGGCCATCCCTATCTCGGCCCCGACGGCTCGGAGTGGTCGGACAACGGCTTTCGCTTCGCCGCGCTCGCCGTGGTCGCCCGTGAGCTCGCGGTCGGCCGGGTCGCCGACTTCCGCCCCGACGTCGTCCACGCCCACGACTGGCAGGCGGGCCTGGTTCCCGCCTATCTCGCCTTCGACGGCCGGCCGCGCCCGGCCACCGTCATGACCGTCCACAACCTCGCCTTTCAAGGCCAGATGCCGGCGGCGTGGCTGAACGCCCTGGGCCTGCCGGCCTGGGCGTTCCGGCCGGACGGCTTCGAGTATTACGGCTCCATCGGCTTTCTCAAGGCCGGGCTCTATTACGCCGATCAGCTGACCACGGTCAGCCCCACCTACGCGCTCGAGATCCAAGGCTCGCTCTGGGGGATGGGCCTGGAAGGGCTGTTGGCGGGGCGCGCCGGCGATCTCAGCGGGATCGTCAACGGCATCGACCTCCAGGTCTGGAACCCGGCGGGCGACCCGCACGTCGAGCCCGGGTACGACGCCGATCACCTCGCGGTGAAAGGCGCACACAAGGCCGCCGTGCAGGCGCGGTTCAACCTCGAGCGCGACCCGGGCCGGCCGCTCTTCTGCGTGATCAGCCGGCTGACCTGGCAGAAGGGCATGGACGTGCTGCTGGACGCGCTCGACGGGCTCATCGACGCGGGCGGACAGCTCGTCGTGCTCGGCACCGGCGACGCTGCGATGGAGGAGCGTTTCCGCGGCGCCGAAGCCGCCCATCCCGGCCGGATCGCGACCTGGTTCGGCTACGACGAGGGGCGCTCCCACCAGCTGCAGGCCGGCGCGGATGCCGTCGTGGTCGCGTCGCGCTTCGAGCCCTGCGGGCTGACCCAGCTCTATGGGCTGCGCTACGGCAGCGTACCGGTGGTCGCGCGGACCGGCGGGCTCGTCGATACGGTCGTCGACATCGACGCCGATCCGAGCCACGCCACGGGCTTCGTCTTCGACGCGGGCGACCCCGCGAGCCTCGCCGCGGCCCTCCGGCGGGTCGCTCGGGTCTTTGCCGAGCCGGAGCGCTGGGCCGCCTTGCAACGCCGCGGGATGGCGCAGGATCTCGGCTGGGACAAGGCCGCCGGGCGCTATATCGAGGTCTACGAGCGCGCATTGGCCCGGCGAGGTTGAGCGGCCCCGCCAAGGGCCCGGTTGACGTCGGCGAACGATCGCGCTCGTCTACCGCCACGGTGCGGCGCGGCATCCGGGCCGGGCCGTCGCTTCAAGTCGACGAGCCGACAAAGGGGGACCGTCACGTGCCGTCGTCGCAGCCCGGTGCCGAAGCGCCGCGGCTCTATCAACTCGATCCGTTGCTCGCCGGGCCCATCGACACCTGGGACGCCCACCTCGAGCGCATCCAGGCGATGGGCTTCGTCGGCGTCGAGGTCGCCAGCCCGTTCCGCGCCGGCGCCGACGGGGCTCTAGACGCTCCCGCCGACCTCGCGCGGCTCGATGCGCGCGTCGCCGGCGGCGACGGCGACGGTCTCGATCGCCTCGCGCGCTTCGTCGACGCGGCGCGCCGTGCGGCGCTCGACGTCGTCGTCGAGGCGGTCCTGCCGATCACGGCCGTCGACGGGCGGCTCGCGCACGAGCAGCCCGGCTGGCTGGTCCGCGATCACCAGGGCGTGCCGGTGCCGCTCGGCAATGGGGTCGCGGTCGCGCTCGATCCCGACGACGAGAGCCGGCTCGAGACGTTCGCGTCCTGGCTCGGTGCGCACCTCGCCACCGGCCTGCGCGGCCTGCGCCTCGCCGCGGCGCACCGGGCGCCGGGCGCGTTCTGGCGTGCGCTCCTCGGCCGGCTCGCGGACCTTCAGCCCGGGGCGTGGTTCATCGCCGACTTGCTGGGCGCGCCGGCCGACCGGCTGCACGACTATGCCGGCTGCGGCTTCACGGGCGTGCTCGACAGCTCCTGCTGGTGGAACTTCCACGATCGCTGGTTTCTCGACCAGCAGGTGGCGCTGGCGGCGATCGGCCAGCCCTTCGCCTTTCCCGAGCCGGCGCGCGGCCCACGGGTCGCGGCCGCGGCAGAGGGGGATCCGCGCCGCCGAATGCAGGCCGCCTACCTCAAGGCGGTGGGTCTGGGCCAGGGCGTCGTCATGCCCATGGGCTTCGAGTTCGGCTGCCGGCGGCCGCTGGACGCTCGTCACGGGGCGCCGGCCGACTGGACGGCCGAGACGGCGTCGCCGGCGCTCGACCTGCGCGCGTTCATCGCGACCGCCAACCGCCTCAAGGCCTGCCATCCGGCGCTCCAGGGACCGGCGACGGTGCGCCGCGTCAACGCGCCGAACGCCAGGACCGCGGCCCTGGTCCGGCTCTCGCACCCGTCGGCGGCCAAGGCCGCGGAAGCGGTGTTCGTCTGCGCCAACCCGGCCGTCGACCAGCCCGACGGGATCGACCCCCTGGGTCTCGTCACGGCCGCCGGCGGTCGCTTCGAGCAGCTCGTCGACCTCGCCCACGACGGCGGCCGGCCGGTCGACCTGAGCGCTCCCCTCACGCTGGAGCCGGGCGAGGTGCGCCTGCTGGCGAGCGCGGCGGCGGTGCACCCGGCACGGCGGCGAGCCGCTTCCGGCGAGAAACAGGTGCACGCCGTGGCGCAGAGCCGGGTCGCCATCGAGAAGGTCGAGCCCGAGCTCGACGGCGGCCGCTTCCCGATCAAGCGCGTCGTCGGCGACAGGCTCGCCGTGGCCGCCGACATCTTCATGGACGGCCACGCGCAGCTCGCCGCCGCCCTGCTCGTGCGCCCCGCCGACCAGCGGAGCTGGACGGCGGTGCCGATGCGCCTCGTCGAGAATGACCGCTGGGCCGGCAGCGTGCCGCTCACCCGCAACACGCGCTACCGGTACACGATCGAGGCATGGCACGACGTCTTCGGCTCGTGGCGCATCGAGATCACCAAGAAGCACGCCGCCGGCATCGCCATCGCGCTGGAGCTCGAGGAGGGTCGCCGGCTGGTGCAGCGGACCGCCGCAGCGGCGAAAGGCGAGGCCAAAGCGGGCCTCGACGCGCTCCTGGTCGAGCTCGCCGAACGCAAGGACGACGAGGGCTTCCAGCTCGCCCGCCTGCTCGCCGCCGACACCGAGGCGTGGATGACGGCGGCCGATCTCAAGGCCAACCTTTCCCGCTACGAGCGCGAGCTCGAGGTCGTCGTCGACCGCACCGTCGCCGCCTTCGCCGCCTGGTACGAGCTGTTCCCGCGCTCGATGAGCGACGATCCGCGCCGGCACGGAACCTTCGACGACGTCATCGCGAAGCTGCCCTATGTGCGCGACATGGGCTTCGACGTGCTCTACTTCCCGCCGATCCATCCCATCGGCGAGACCAACAAGAAGGGACGCAACAACAGCCTGACGCCGCAGTCGGGCGATCCGGGCTCGCCCTACGCGATCGGCGGCGCCGAGGGCGGGCACGACGCCCTACACCCCGAGCTCGGCACGTTCGAGGATTTCGCGCGGCTGGTCGCGGCGGCGCACGACCATGGGCTCGAGCTCGCGCTCGACTTCGCCATCCAGTGCTCACCGGACCATCCCTGGCTGAAGCAGCACCCGGACTGGTTCGATTGGCGTCCCGACGGCTCGCTCAAGTATGCGGAGAACCCGCCAAAGAAGTACGAGGACATCACCAACGTCGACTTCTACGAGGAAGGTGCGCTGCCCGCGCTATGGCTGGCGCTGCGCGACGTCGTGGTGTTCTGGGTCGAGAAGGGCGTCAAGATCTTCCGGGTCGACAACCCGCACACCAAGCCGCTGCCGTTCTGGGAATGGCTCATCGCCGACGTTCAGGCCAAGCATCCCGACACGGTGTTCCTCGCCGAGGCGTTTACCCGGCCGAAGATGATGAAGCGGCTGGCCAAGCTCGGCTTCACCCAGTCCTACAGCTACTTCACCTGGCGCAATACCAAGGCGGAGCTGCAGAGCTATCTCGAAGAGCTGACCGGCGACGAGCCGAAGGAGCACATGCGGCCGAACTTCTTCGTCAACACGCCGGACATCAACCCGCTCTACCTGCAGACGAGCGGACGCGCGGGCTTTCGCGTACGCCTTGTTCTAGCGGGGACGCTGTCGACCCTGTACGGCGTCTATTCGGGCTTCGAGCTGTGCGAAGGCACGCCGTTGCCGGGCAAGGAGGAGTATCTCGACAGCGAGAAGTACGAGATCAAGGCGTGGGACTGGGATCGCCCGACGCACATCCGCGACGACATCCGGCTGCTCAACACCGTGCGGCGCGAGAACCCGGCGCTCTGGTCGTTCACCAATCTCGAGTTCCTGAACGCCTGGAACGATCACGTCATGGTCTTTTGCAAGATGACGCCGGCCCGGGACAACGCAGTCCTGGTCGCCGTCAACCTCGACCCGCACCAGGCGCAGGGCTGCTCGTTCGAGGTGCCGCTGTGGCATTTCGGGCTCGAGGATCACGGCTCGATCGGGGTCGAGGATCTGGTCACCGGCGCGCGCTTCACCTGGACCGGCAAGGTCCAGCACGTCTACCTCGACCCGCACCAGCGGCCCTACCAGCTCTGGCGCCTCGTGCCGCCGGGCCTCGCCGCCGCCTCGCCCTTCGCCGATCGCCGCTGAGCATGTCCGACCCACTCTGGTACAAGGACGCCATCATCTACCAAACGCACGTCAAGGCGTTCTTCGACGCGAACAATGACGGAATCGGTGATTTCGACGGGTTGATACAAAAGCTCGACTACATCGCGGACTTGGGTGTCGACACGATCTGGCTCTTGCCGTTCTACCCGTCGCCGCTGCGCGACGATGGCTACGACATCGAGGATTATCGCAGCGTCAACCCGTCCTACGGCTCGATGGCGGACGTCCGGCGGCTGGTGCGCGAGGCGCACCGCCGTGGCCTGCGCCTGATCACCGAGCTCGTCATCAATCACACCTCGGACCAGCATCCCTGGTTCCAGCGAGCGCGGCGCGCCAAGCCGGGCACACGTCTCCGCGACTACTACGTCTGGTCCGACAACGATCAGAAATATCACGAGACCCGCATCATCTTCCTCGACACCGAGAAGAGCAACTGGACCTGGGATGCCGAAGCCCAGGCCTATTTCTGGCACCGTTTCTATAGCCATCAGCCCGATCTCAACTTCGACAATCCGGCGGTGATGCGCGAGGTGCTGAGTGTCTTGCACTACTGGTTGAAGCTGGGGATCGACGGGCTGCGCCTGGACGCTATTCCGTACCTGATCGAGCGGGAGGGCACCAGTTGCGAGAACCTGCCCGAGACCCACGACGTCTTGAAGCGGGTTCGCGCCGAAGTGGATGCGCACCATCCCGACAAGATGCTGCTGGCCGAGGCCAACCAATGGCCCGAGGACACCCATCTCTATTTCGGCGATGGCGACGAATGCCACATGTCGTTCCACTTTCCGCTCATGCCGCGGATGTATCTGGCGGTCGCGCAGGAGGATCGCGCGCCGATCACCGACATCCTGCGGCAGACACCGGAGATTCCCGAGACCTGCCAGTGGGCCGTGTTCTTGCGGAACCACGACGAGCTGACCCTGGAGATGGTCACCGAGAACGAGCGCAATTTTCTCTGGAACACCTACGCCAGCGACCGTCGTGCCCGGATCAATCTCGGCATCCGCCGCCGCCTCGCGCCGCTGATGGACAACGACCGGCGCAAGATCGAGCTGATGAACTCGTTGCTCTTCTCGATGCCGGGCACGCCCGTCGTCTACTATGGCGACGAGATCGGCATGGGCGACAACATCTATCTCGGCGACCGTGACGGGGTGCGCACGCCGATGCAGTGGTCGCCCGACCGCAATGCCGGTTTCAGCCGCGCCAATCCGCAAGAGCTCTACCTGCCGACGATCATGGACCCGGTCTACGGCTACGAGACCGTCAACGTCGAGGCGCAGACCCGCTCGTCGACCTCGCTGCTGAACTGGATGAAGCGGCTCATCGCCGTCCGCCGCGCGCATCAGACCTTCGGGCGCGGCTCGTTGGAGTTCATCTATCCGGGCAACCGCAAGATCTTCGCCTACATCCGCGCCCATGCGCGCGAGGCGATCCTCTGCGTGGTCAACTTGTCGCGCCACGCGCAACCGGTCGAGCTCGATCTGCAGGCCTATTCGGGCCGCGTGCCCCTGGAGCTGCTCGGTCGCACGCCGTTTCCGCCGATCGGCGAGCTGCCCTACCTGCTGACGCTGCCGGCCTACGGCTTTTACTGGTTTCTCTTGGCGGAGGAGGCCGAAGTGCCGAGCTGGCATCAATCGATCCCGGAACCTCTTCCCGACTTCGTCACGGTGGTCATGCGCGACACGCTCGAGGCGCTGCACGAGGCGCAGAACCGAACGGCGCTGGAGCGCCAGGCGCTCGTCCCCTTCGCCAAGAATCAGCGGTGGTTCGCCGCCAAGGACGCGGGCATCACCCGAATCTCGCTCGGCGCCGGCGCCGCGCTCGCGCCCGGCTTCGACGGCATCCTCTTGCAACGGCTCGACGTGGCGCTCGCCGACGGCAGCACCCACAGCTACCTCTTGCCGCTCACGGTCGCCTGGGGCGAGGACAACCTCCACACCAGCGCGCCGCTGTTGCCGTTCACCCTCGCCAAGGCGCGGCGCGGGCCGAGGATCGGTGCCCTCTACGACGCGACGGCGGGCGACACGCTCGCCCACCGGCTGCTCGACGACATGCGGGCCGAGCGGCGCATCGAGGGCGGGCACGGGGTGCTCGCCTTCAGCGCCGGCAAGCAGCTCGC
>CAYZSE010000010.1:15037-18395 GCA_964481035.1 uncultured Geminicoccaceae bacterium
GGCGCATCGAGGGCGGGCACGGGGTGCTCGCCTTCAGCGCCGGCAAGCAGCTCGCGGACGTCGCGCCGTTTGCCGATCCGAGCGTCAAACGGCTCGGGGTCGACCAGTCCAATACCTCGATGCTGATCGACCGCGACGTCATCGTGAAGCTCTATCGTCGCTTGCAGCCGGGGGTCCACCCGGAGATCGAGATCGGGCGCTTCCTGACCGACGTCGGCGGCTTCGCCAACACCCCGCCCCTCTTAGGCGCGCTCGAATGGGTCGAGCCCGACGGCGGCACCACCGCGCTGGCCGCCGCCTTCGGCTTCGTTCTCAACCAAGGCGACGGCTGGAGCTACACGATCGACTTTTTGGAGCGGGAGCTGGAGCCGCTCGTGCTCGCCGCCGCGAGCGAGGAGGACGGTATCGGCCAGGGCGAGGCGGCGGTCTTCGCGCTGTTCGAGGACTTCGCCCGCCGCCTGGGAACGCGCACCGCCGACATGCACCGCGCGCTCGCGGTACCGACCGACGATCCGGCCTTCGCCGCCGTGCCCATCGACGAGGGCGATCTCGAGGCGTGGACCGATGGCGTCACCCGGCAGGCCGGCCTCGCCTTCGCGGCGATCGAGCGGACGCGGGATCGGCTCGATGCGGCGACGCAGGGCCTCGCCGATGCCGTCCTGGGCTTGCGCGCCCGGCTCGATGCCGATCTGGCGGCGCTGCGCCGGTGGCAGGTCGCCGCCCAGAAGACCCGCGTGCATGGCGACTACCACCTGGGTCAGGTGCTGGTCGCGCGCGACGACGTCTACATCATCGACTTCGAGGGCGAGCCGGCGCGGCCGCTCGAGGAGCGCCGCGCCAAGACGGCGGTGCACAAGGACGTGGCGGGCTTGCTGCGTTCCTTCGACTACGCCGCCGAGATCGCGGCGGGCCGCCTCGTCGGCGACCGCGGCCACGCCGACGAGGTGGTGGCAGCGCTCACGCTCCGCTGGCGCGAGGCCGCGTCGGCGACCTTCCTCGAAGCCTATCGCGAACGCATGGCCGGTTGTCCCTCGTTGCCCGCAGACCCGGACCAGGACGAGGCGCTGCTGCGGCTCTTCCTGCTCGAGAAGGCGCTCTACGAAATCGGCTACGAGGCGGCCAACCGCCCGGCCTGGCTCGCCATCCCGCTGCGCGGGGTGGTGGCGCTGCTCACGCCTGACGACGATCACAACGACTGAGGAAATGATGGCTTCCGCCGCGCGAACCCACCCCGCCGCCGTCAACGCCATCGTCGAGGGTCGCCACGGCGATCCCTTCGCGGTCCTGGGCGTCCACGCGCAGAGCCTGCGCACCTTCCAGCCCGGCGCCCTCGACGTCCGCGTGCTGTCGCCCGCGAGCAAGCCGCTCGCCACGCTCACCCGCACCCACGATGCCGGGTTCTTCGAGGGCGAGGTCGACGGCCTGAGCTGGGGCGACGCCTACCGACTCGACGTCGACGGCCGCGTCGTCGACGATCCCTACCGCTTCGCGCCGCTCTTGGGCGAGGTCGACGTCTACCTGCTCGCCGAGGGGCGCCACCGGCGGCTCTACGAGAAGCTGGGCGCGCACCCCTGCGAGGTCGACGGTGTCCCCGGCGTGAGCTTCGCGGTCTGGGCGCCGAACGCGCAGCGCTGCAGCGTCGTCGGCGACTTCAATTGGTGGGACGGCCGCCGCCACGTCATGCGCAAGCGGCTCGAGTGCGGCGTCTTCGAGCTGTTCGTCCCCGGTGTCGCGAAGGGAGCGCACTACAAGTACGAGTTCCTGGGACCGGGCGGCGAGCTGCTGCCGCTCAAGGCCGATCCGGTGGCCTTTCGCGCCGAGCACCCGCCGCAGACGGCGAGCGTCGTCCACGGCCTGCCCGACTACGACTGGGGCGACGCCGAGTGGATGGCGGAGCGGCCCAAGCGCCAGCTCCCCGACCGGCCGATGAGCGTCTACGAGGTGCATCTCGGCTCCTGGCAGCGGATCGGCGAAGGACCGGGCCGCTACCTCTCCTATGTCGAGCTCGCCGAGCGGCTCGTGCCCTACGTCAAGGAGATGGGCTTCACCCACGTCGAGCTCATGCCGGTGAGCGAGTATCCGTTCGACGGTTCGTGGGGTTACCAGCCCGTCGGCCTTTTCGCGCCGACCATCAGGCATGGGACGGCGGAGGAGTTCTGCGCCTTTGTCGACGCCTGCCATCGAGCGGGCATCGGCGTCATCATCGACTGGGTGCCGGGGCACTTTCCGGCCGATGCGCACGGCCTCGCCTGGTTCGACGGCACCGCCCTCTACGAGCATGCCGACCCGCGCCAGGGCTTCCATCGCGACTGGAACACCCTGATCTACAACTACGGCCGGACCGAGGTCTGCAACTTTCTCATCGCCAATGGCCTGTTCTGGCTCGACAAGTTCCATGTCGACGGATTGCGCGTCGATGCGGTCGCCTCGATGCTCTACCTCAACTACTCGCGCGAGGAAGGGGACTGGATCCCCAACAAGTACGGCGGCAACGAGAACCTCGAGGCCATCGCTTTCTTGCGGCAGACCAACGAGCTGGTGTTCGGTGAGTACCCTGGGGCGACGACCATCGCCGAGGAATCGACGGCCTGGCCGGCGGTCTCCCGCCCCACCTACCTGGGCGGGCTCGGCTTCGGCTACAAGTGGAACATGGGCTGGATGCACGACACGCTCCGCTACATCGGTCACGAGCCGATCCACCGCCGCTTCCATCAAAACGACCTGACCTTCGGCCTGCTCTACGCCTTCTCCGAGAACTTCGTCTTGCCGTTGAGCCACGACGAGGTCGTGCACGGCAAGCGTTCGCTGATCGGCCGGATGCCGGGCGATCGGTGGCAGCGCTTCGCCAACTTGCGCGCCTACTTTGGTTTCATGTGGACCCACCCCGGCAAGAAGCTGCTTTTCATGGGCGGCGAGTTCGCGCAGGAGCGCGAGTGGACGCACGAATACAGCCTGGACTGGCACCTGTTGGAATATCCGGAATACGCCGGGGTCCAGCGGCTCGTCCGCGACCTCAACCATCTCTACGCCGAACTCAATGCCCTCTTCGCGCGCGACAGTGAATCCGACGGCTTCGAATGGATCGATGCGAGCGACAGCGAGCAGAGCGTCGTGACCTATCTGCGGCGCGGCGCCGCGGGCGAGCTCGCCGTCGTCGCCTGCAACTTCACACCGGTCGTCCGGCACGGCTACCGGGTCGGCGTGCCGCACCCCGGGAGCTACGTCGAGCGGCTCAATTCCGACGATCCGGCCTATGGCGGTAGCGGTGTCGCCAACGGCGTCGTGGCGACCGACGAGATCGAGTGGCACGGCCGCCGCTACAGCCTGGCGTTGACGCTGCCGCCGCTCGCGACCGTGG
>CAYZSE010000010.1:18495-38367 GCA_964481035.1 uncultured Geminicoccaceae bacterium
TGGCACGGCCGCCGCTACAGCCTGGCGTTGACGCTGCCGCCGCTCGCGACCGTGGTGCTCGTTCCGCAATGAGGCGGGCGGGGCCGCGCGTGTGGTCGGGCCGTCCCTACCCGCTCGGTGCCAATTTCGACGGCCGCGGCGTCAACGTCGCGCTGTTCTCGGCGCACGCCGAGCGCGTCGAGCTCTGCCTGTTCGATCCGACCGGTCAGCGCGAGATCGAACGGGTCGAGCTGCCGGACTACACCGATCAGGTGTTCCACGGCTATCTGCCCGACCTGGGTGCGGGGCAGCTCTACGGCTTTCGCGTGCATGGACCGTATGCGCCCGAGGCGGGTCACCGCTTCAACGCGGCGAAGCTGCTCCTCGACCCCTACGCGAAGCTGCTCTCCGGTCCGATCCGCTGGTCCAACACGCACTACGGCTATCGCGTCGGCAGCCCGCGCGAGGACCTCTCGGTCGACCGCCGGGACAACGCCCGCGGCATGCCCAAATGCGTCGTCGTCGACCATGCCTTCGAATGGGGCCGCGAGGCGCGCCCGGAGACGCCCTGGGATCGCACCGTCGTCTACGAGGCGCACGTTCGCGGCCTCACCGAGCGTCATCCGGAGCTGCCGCATCACGTGCGCGGGACCTACGCCGGGCTCGGCCATCCGGCGGTCGTCGAGCACCTCCAGCGCCTGGGCGTCACCGCGATCGAGCTTCTGCCGGTCCACGCCATCGCCGACGAGCGGCCGCTGCTGCAGCGCGGCCTGCGCAACTACTGGGGCTACAGCTCGATCGGCTTCTTCGCGCCGGAGCTCCGCTACGCGCGCAGCGACGACGTCATCCGCGAGTTCAAGACCATGGTCGCGCGGCTGCACGAGGCCAGCATCGAGGTCATCCTCGATGTCGTCTTCAATCACACGGGCGAGGGCAGCCACCTCGGCCCGACCTTGAGCTTCCGCGGCATCGACAACGCCAGCTACTACCGTCTGCGCCACGGCGACCCGCGGATCTACGACGACAGCACCGGCTGCGGCAACACCTTGAACCTGAGCCACCCGCGGGTGCTGCAGATGGTCATGGACTCGCTGCGCTACTGGGTCGAGACCATGCGGGTCGACGGCTTCCGCTTCGATCTGGCGACCTCGCTCGCCCGCGAGGCGCACGGCTTCGATCCGGGCTCGGGCTTTCTCGACGCGGTGATGCAGGATCCGGTCCTGTCGCGGGTCAAGCTCATCGCCGAGCCCTGGGACGTCGGCCCGGGCGGCTACCGCCTCGGCGGCTTCGCGCCCGGCTGGGCCGAATGGAACGACCGCTTCCGCGACACGGTCCGAGCGTTCTGGCGCGGCGACGAGCGGGTGACCCCCGACTTCGCGACGCGCTTTTTGGGATCCGCCGACATCTTCGAGCGCAGCGGGCGACGGCCTTGGGCGAGCGTCAACCTGGTGACGGCCCACGACGGTTTCACGCTGCACGACCTCGTCAGCTACGACCGCAAGTACAACCAGGCCAACGGCGAAGACAATCGCGACGGGCACGATCACAACCTGTCGTGGAACTGCGGTCACGAGGGGCCGACGCACGAGCCGGCGATCCGCGCGCTCAGGGCGCGCCAGAAGCGCAACATGCTGGCGACGCTCGTGCTCGCCCAGGGCACACCGATGCTGCTGGCCGGCGACGAGCTGGGCAACACGCAGAACGGCAACAACAACGCCTACTGCCAGGACAACGAGCTGGCCTGGCTGCCCTGGCCGGAGCTCGACAGCGAGGACCAGGCGCTCACCCGCTTCGTCGCGCGCCTCCTCGAGCTGCGCCGCGACCACCGCGTCTTCCGGCACGGCCATTTCCTCCACGGCCGCGAGCGCTCGCCGCTCGGCGTCCGCGACGTCGCCTGGTACAACGAGCACGGCGCGGGGATGGCCGAGAGCGACTGGCTCGACGCCGGGCGGCGGACGCTCGGGGTGCTGCTCTGCGGCGCGGCGGGCTCGACGGCGACCGACGAGACTTTCTTCGTCCTCTTCAACGCCGCCGGTGAGGATCATCTGTTCCGTCTGCCCGCGGTGCCCGGCGTCGCGTCCTGGCGGCGGGTGCTCGACACGGTCGATCCGGATCTGGGCCAGCACGGCGCCGTCGTCGCCGCCGATGCGGCCTACGCGCTCGCCGCCCGCTCGCTGGCCATTCTCATGGCCGCGGCCGATCCTCCGCCCGACCACGACCTCGTCCAGACCAGTCGCCACCCGATGCCGTTCGGCGCCGAGCTGCTGCCGCGCGGGGGCGTGCGCTTTCGTCTCTGGGCGCCCGAGCAGAGCGCCGTGCAGGTCCTGGTCGAGACCGGCGACGAGCCGGCGATCCTGTCGATGGAGGCGATGGCGGCCGGGTGGTTCGAGCTGTGGACCGAGCACGCCGGCACGGGCACCGCTTACGCGTTCGTCCTCGACGACGGCTCGGTGGTGCCGGACCCCGCCTCGCGCCGGCAGGAGGGACACGTTCTCGGTCGGTCGATGGTGGTCGACCCGCGCGCCTATCGCTGGCGGGATTCGGTCTGGCGGGGACGGCCCTGGCACGAGGCCGTCATCCTCGAGGTGCACGTCGGTACGGCCACGCCCGAAGGCACCTTCGAGGCGCTCAAGGCGAAGCTGCCGGGCTGGGCCGAGACCGGCATCACCGCGATCGAGCTGATGCCGGTCGCCGCCTTCTCGGGCGACCGCAACTGGGGCTACGACGGCGTGCTGCCATTCTGCCCGCAGCCGACCTATGGCGGTCCGGAAGACTTCAAGAGCTTCGTCGACGAGGCCCACCGCCACGGGCTCATGATCTTCTTGCAGGTCGTCTACACCCACTTCGGCCCGACCGGAAACGCCATGCCGCGCTACGCCCAGAGCTTCTTCCGCGACGACGTGGCGACGCCCTGGGGACCGGCGATCGATTTCCGCCAGCGGCCGGTCCGCGAGTTCGTCATCCACAACGCCCTCTACTGGCTCGAGGAGTACCGCATCGACGGCCTGCATCTCGACGCGGTCCACGCCATCGTGGACGAGGAGATCCCCGACATCGTCGACGAGCTCGCCGCGGCGGTCGCGGACCGCTTCGCCGGCCAGCGGCACGTCCATCTGATGCTCGAGAACCACGATAACGACGCCGATCGGCTCGACGGCACCTACCGCGCGCAGTGGAACGACGACGTCCATCATCCGCTGCACGCGGCGCTGACCGGCGAGAACGACGGCTACTACGCCCGCTACGCGGCCGATCCGATCGAGCACCTCGGCCGCGCGCTCGCCGAAGGCTTCGCCTGGCAGGGCGAGCCCGCGACGGCCGAGGGAGGCGAGCCTCGGGGCGGGCCGTCGGCGCACCTGCCGCCCACGCGGTTCATCGCCTACCTCCAGAACCACGCGGAGATCGGCAACCGTGCGGCGGGGGCACGGCTGGCCACCCTGGTCGCGCCCGAGATCCTCGCCGCCGGGGCCGCGGTGATCCTGCTCGCCCCGCAGATACCGCTGCTGTTCATGGGCGAGGAGTGGGGGGCCGTCACCCGCTTTCGCTACTTCACCGACTTCGGCGGCGCGCTCGGCCAGTCGGTGCGGCGCGGGCGTCGGCGCGAGTTCGAGAGCTTCCACGACTTCGACGGGCGGACCATGCCGGACCCCGAGGAGCCGGCCCAGTTCGACGCCTCCAAGCTCGACTGGACGGCGATGGAGCTGCCCGAGGCGCGCGGGCGGCGGGCCTTCGTCGCCGAGCTCTTGGCGTTGCGCCAGCGCCGGATCGTGCCGCTGCTGGAGGACGCGCCCGGCCACGGCGCCCGCTTCACGCGGGTCGGGGCCTTCGGTCTCGACGTGCGCTGGAAGCTCGGCGAGCAGCGCCAACTCACGCTGCTCGCCCAGCTCGGGCCGACCGACGGCACCGGCTTTGCCTCGCCGCCCGGCGAGGCGCTGTGGCTCTCCGGGCCCCACCTCGTCCGCGAGCTGGCGCAGCAGCGCCTGCCGGCCTGGTCGGTCGCCTGGTTCCTCACGGAGACGGCCATCTCATGACGACCCTCGCCGAGATCGCCGACGCGCACGGCGTCGCCACCTTCTGGCACGACATCGCCGGCCGCCGCCACGAGGTACCCGACAGCACCCTCGAGGCGGTCCTCGTCGGGCTCGGTGCCGACCCGGCCAACCCGGGCGCGGCCGCGGTGCCGCGCTTGCCGGCCTTGGCCGCGCCTTGGGGCGCGGTCGATATGGCCGACCTGCCGGCCGGTGTCGGCTATCGCGTCGAGCTCGACGACGGCGGGGAGGTCGCCGGCCGCACGGTCGCGCGGGAGGGGGGCGTCGGGCTCGCCGGCGGCCTGCCGCCGGGCGTGCATCGGCTGGTGTGGGACGGGGGCGAGCGCCACGTCATCGTCGCGCCCGAGCGCTGCCTGTTGCCGCACGAGCTCGGAGCGGCACGGTCGTTCGGCGTGAGCGCCCAGCTCTACAGCCTGCGCAGCCGCCGGCCGAGCCCGATCGGCGACTTCGGCGACCTTCGGGTCGCGGTCGACGAAGCCGGCCGGCGCGGCGCCGACCTCTTCGGGCTGAGCCCGCTGCACGCGCTCTTCATGGCCGACGCGGCGGCCCGCAGCCCCTATTCGCCCTCACACCGGGCGTTCGTCAATCCGCTCTACCTCGACGTCGCCGCCGCGGCCGAGCGCCTCCGGCTGCCTGCGCCGGCGCCGCTGCCGGACGGCCCGGAGATCCTCGACTATCCGCCGCTCGCCGACCGCAAGCGGGCGCAGCTCGAGGATCTCTTCGCGGCGTTCGAGGCGCGGGGCGGCGACGCGCGGTTCACGCGCTTTCGCGTCGATGCCGGATCCGGGCTCGAGAAGCACGCGCGCTTCGAGGCGTTGCACGAGGCCTCGCTCGCGCGCGATCCCCGGCGCTGGGCGTTCTGGACATGGCCCGAAGGCTGGCGCGATCCGGCGAGCGCCGAGGTCGAGGCCTTCGCCGCGGCGCACGCGGATCGGGTGACGTTCTTCGCCTTCCTGCAATGGCTCGCCGACCTGCAGCTCGCCGATGCCCAGGCGACGGCGCGGCACGCCGGGATGCGTCTCGGCCTCTACCGCGACCTCGCGGTAGGGGTGAACCCCGCCGGCTCGATGGCCTGGGCGACGCCGCGGCTCACGGTGCGCGGTCTCGCCGTCGGCGCGCCACCGGACCCGCTCGGCCCCGACGGCCAGAATTGGGGCCTCGCGCCGTTCGCGCCGACGCGCCTCGCCGAGCTCGGCTATCGCCCCCTGCTCGCGGATCTCGACGCCAACGCCCGGCACGCCGGGGCGATGCGCATCGACCACGTGCTCGGCTTCGCCCGCCAGTTCTGGATCCCCGATGGGGCACCGGCGAGCGCGGGGACCTATGTGCGCTTTCCGTTCGCCGTTCTGGCTCGGCTCTGCGCGCTGGTCTCGCACCGCCGACGCTGCGTCGTCATCGGCGAGGATCTGGGTACGGTGCCCGAAGGTTTCCGCGACCGGCTGCACGCCGCCGGCATGTTGTCCTGCTGCGTTCTCTGGTTCGAGCGCGAGGGCGCGCGCTTCCGCCGGCCCGACGAGTATCCGCAGCAAGCCCTGGCGTCGGTCTCCACCCACGACCTGCCGACGGTGAAGGGCTTTCTCGCCGGGCGCGACGTCACCTGGCGGGCGGATCTGGGCGATCACGACGACGCGGCGCGGGCCGACGCCCGGGCCCACCGGCAGTCGGAGATGGACGCCATCCAGGAGGCGCTTGCCGCAGCCGGCCTAAGCGGGCAACCCTTGCCCGTGGCGCTGCACCGCTTTCTCGCCCGATCGCGGGCCGACCTGGCCCTGGCCCAGCTCGAAGACCTGGCCGAAGTTCTCGAGCAACCGAACCTGCCGGGCACGATGGACGAGCACCCCAATTGGCAGCGTCGCCTGCCGGCACCCGTCGAGGACATCTTCGCGAACCCGTCGGCCGAGGCGACGCTCGCGGCCATGCGCCAGGAACGCGGCCGCTGACCGGGGGGCAGCGGGTCAGGTTGCGCGGCCGCGGGCGGGCGAGGCGCTTTCCTTATCGCGACGATCCGGTGAAGGCTCGATGAGAGCGTCGCTCGGGCCCGCCGTATCGGCGCCACGGTGCTCGGCATAGCAATCGAAGAGCGCCCGCAGCGCATGGGCGGCGCCGTCGAGCGACAGCCGCGCCGGGCTCGCTCCGGCCGGCACGATCTCCAGAACGGCGCCGTCGCCGAGGGCCTCGAACGCGGGGCCTTCCAGCGGCCAGGCGAAGACGAGGGCGCGCGTGTCGACCTGAGCTTCGAGCTCGCGCGCCGCGCCGTCGTCGATGGCGACGCGGGCGCGGCGCCGCTCGCCCGCCAGCCGCCAGGCCTCCCGGCGGACGACGACCTGGAGGCCGGCATGGCTGAGGACGAGGATCAGCCGGTCGCCCGGTGCGCCGTCCCGGGCGGTGTAGCAGACCGGCGCGCCGGCGTCCGAGCGCGCCGCCACGACCGTCCAGCCGGCGACCTGCTCCGTCCGGCCCGCCGCCGTCACGAGCGCGGTGAGCGCCGAGATCACCGCCAAAGCGACGAACGCGCGAAGCGCCATCTGCTCCTCCCGGCCTCTTCTTCCAGCGACCACGTCGGTATCAGCATCCGAGGGTTCCGTGGCGCGGGTTCGTTCAGCCGCGGGCGAGCGACAGCAGCTCCGTATGCAGGGCTCGCGGGATCGTGATGCCGGCGGTCGACGTCTCGGCGCGGGCCCGGTAGCGGCGATCGGCCGGCAGGCGCGGGCCACCCGCGAGTGCCCGAAAGCGCTCGAAGAAGCGCTCGCCGTGGGCGTGCCAGCCGGCGGCGTCGCCGAAGGCGGCCGGATCGAGCGCCAGGATGAACTCGCCGCCGCGCGCCGGGCCGCCATCCTCGACGTCGTGCGCGCCGGCCTCGAAGCTGAACCGCTCGCCGATGAGCCCGGCGGCGAGCAGCTCGACCATCAGCGCGACGGCCGAGCCCTTGTAGCCGCCGAAGGGGAGCTGCACGCCGCCATCGAGGATGGCCGCCGGATCGGTCGTGGCTCGCCCTCGCGCATCGAGCCCCGCGCCCTCGGGGACGTTGCTGCCGTCGCGGGCGGCGATCTGGATCTCGCCGCGGGCCATCGCCGAGGTCGCCATGTCGAAGACCAGCGGCGGGGCGTCGCGGCGCGGCCAGCCGAACGCCAGCGGGTTGGTGCCGAAGAAGGCCTCGGTGGCCCCGGCGGGCGCCATCACGGGCTTGTAGGCGGTGCAGGCGAGGGCGGCGAGCCCGGCCTTGGCGAGCGGCTCGATCTCCGCCCAGAGCGCTTGAAAATGGTGGATATGGACGAGCGCGAGGGCGGCGACGCCCTGGCTGCGCGCCCGCTCGACCAGCGCCGGCCGGCCGGCCTCCAGCGCCAGCGGCGCGAACCCGTCGTGCCCGTCGACCCGGACGACGCCGGGCGCGAGGTGGGCGACCGTCGGTCGGGCCCGGCCGTCGACCTTGCCGCTCGCCAACGATGCGCAATAGCCGGCCACGCGGAAGAGGCCGTGGCTCTGCGCACGGTCGCGCTCGGCGGCGGTGACCACACGGGCGACCGCCGCCGCGTTCGCCTCGTCGCAGCCGTGGGCCAGAAGGCAGCGCCGGGCGAGGGCGTCGACCTCGACGAGCCTCAGCCTGACGCGATTCGCCGCTTCGCTCACCTGACGTGGTCCCCCGAGCAATGCTCCATTGCGCCGACGTTCGGCTCGTCGCCCGGCGAGGGCGGCGAGCGCCGGGCGAGCCATCCGCGCGATCTCATGCTTAGCAGGATCGGGCCGGTCGCGATGCCTGCGTCTTGCGAATTGCAGAGGTCTGCGTCAGCCTCGCGGCCTGGGCTGCGGGAGCGCGAGATGGCCGAGGTGGAGATCCGGCGGCTGCGTGGCGCGGCGATCGGCGCTGCGCTCGACGACCTGGCGCGGCTGCGCATCGAGGTGTTCCGCGCTTGGCCGTATCTCTACGCCGGCACCGTCGACTACGAGCGCCGTTATCTCGCCAGGTTCGCGGCGTCGCCGGTCGCGCTCGTGGTCGGCGCGTCGGCCGCAGGGCGGCTCGTCGGAGCCGCCACGGCCCTGCCGCTCGGCGACGAGCACGAGGCGTTTCGCGCACCCCTGGCAGCGCGGGGCCTCGACCCTGGGCGCATCTACTACCTCGCCGAATCGGTGCTGCTGCCGGCCTGGCGCGGGCGCGGGCTCGGCCACGCCTTCTTCGACCACCGCGAGGCCGAGGCCCGCGCCGGCGGCTTCGAGGTGGCGGCGTTCTGCGCCGTCGTTCGCCCGGACGACGATCCGCGCAAGCCCCGCGGCTACCGCCCGCTCGACACCTTCTGGCGCAAGCGAGGCTACACCCCGCTGCCCGGCGCCGTCGCCGAATTCGCTTGGCGCGACGTCGGCGAGGATGTCGAGACCGCCAAGCCGCTGCAATTCTGGAGCCGACTTCTGGTCGACGAAAGCGCCGCCCCGCGCGGTCCGACGGTTCCGCCTGCCGCCGACCCCGACTAGCGGGTTCCCCGTCGGGTTGCGCCTATCCGGCGTGGGCCCTGGCATCTCCGCACGCGCTCGGCGCCAACGGGTCGCGCCGGGTGGCGATGATCTTCCCAACGCCGCCGACCGTGCGCGCCCCGGCTTCGCGGAGCCGCGTCGCCAACTCCGCGACGATCTGCTCGATCCGATCGACGTCCGGGCGGTCGGGCAAGGGCAGGCGACGTCGGCGCCGGCTCCACCGTGTCGTCACGGCGATGCCGGCTCCGCCACGGCGATAGGCCGGCGACCCTCGCGGCAAGGCGCTCGACGGCTTCAAAGCATGGAGAGCCGGCCGAGCCCGGCTTTGGCGGCCGCGTGCCGGCGGCGGTGCTCGATCCAGTGGCGCAGCGCCTCACGCAAGGCCTCGCCTTCCGTCGGGTCGTCGCCCGACGCGACCGCCTCCGCGAGCATGGTGGCGATCTCGCTCGTGACCGCCACCGTCAGCTTGCAGGTCTCGTCGGCCATGACGTGCTCTCCTCCCGCCCGAGGTTGGGCAGCCGCCATCCCACCCGCGCTCACACGTTGAAGTACCGCGCCTGGGGATGGTGCAGGACGATGGCGCTCGTCGACTGCTCGGGGTGGAGCTGGTCGCCCTCGCTCATCTCGAGGCCGATGCGGGCGGCCGCGAGCAGGTCGAGGAGCAGGTGCTGGTCGGCCATGTTGGGGCAGGCCGGGTAGCCGAAGCTGTAGCGCGAGCCGCGATAGCCCTGCTTGATGAGCGCCTCGGCCTCGCGCGCGTCCTCGTGGGCGAAGCCGAGATCGGCGCGGATGCGCTTGTGGACGTACTCGGCCAAGGCTTCGGCCAGCTCGACGCCGAGGCCGTGCAGGCGCACATAGTCGTTGTAGCGGTCCTTGGCGAACCACTGCCGCGCCACCTCCGAGGCGTGCTGGCCGACGGTCACGACCTGCATGCCGAGCACGTCGCGCTCGCCGGCATCGACGTCCTTGAGGAAGTCGGCGATACAGAGGCCGCCCTCCTTCTTCTGGCGCGGCAGCTTGAAGCGGCCGATCTCGCGCGACGCATCGGCGGGGTCGAACAGGACGACGTCGTTGCCCTCGCCCGCCGCCGGCCAATAGCCGTAGACCGCCTGCGGCGCGAAGACCTCCTGCTCGCTCGTCTCGGCCAGCAGGTCGGCGAGGATCGGGCGCAGCTCCTTTTGCGCCCAGGCGGCGAACTCGCTGAGCGTCCGGCCGTCCTTCTTGTAGCCCCAGTGGAACTGGTAGAGCATGTTCTCGTTGAGGTAGGGAACGAGCGCCTTCGGTGCCACGTGCTCGATGACCTTGGGCCCCCAGAAGGGCGGTGCTGGCACCTCGACGCCGGTGCCGAGCTCGTGGCGCCTGAGGCGGGTCTCCTCGAGGTCGATCGGCCGGGCGGCGAGCTCGGCCTCGGCGTCGACCTGGCTGAGCTCGTAGGTGCGGTGCTTCTTGCGCTTCTTCTGGCCGCTGCGCTTGGCGCGCTCGGCCGCGAGCTCGTCCTCGAAGCTGCCACCCGCGATCTGGTCCATGAGCTTCAGGCCGTCGAAGGCGTCGCGCGCGTAGGCGACCGGTCCCTCGCCGTAGGCGGCGAAGCAGTCGTCCTCGACGAAGGCGCGGGTCAGCGCCGCCCCGCCGAGGACGACGGGCACGGCGATGCCCTGGCGCTGCATCTCCTCGAGGTTGTCCTTCATGATGACGGTCGACTTCACCAAGAGCCCGGACATGCCGATCGCCTGCGCCTTGTGCTCCTGGTAGGCGTCGAGGATCGCGTTCAGCGGCTGCTTGATGCCGAGGTTGACGACCTTGTAGCCGTTGTTGGTGAGGATGATGTCGACGAGGTTCTTGCCGATGTCGTGGACGTCGCCCTTGACCGTGGCGAGGACCATGACGCCCTTCTCCTGGCCCTCGATCTTCTCCATGTGCGGCTCGAGATGCGCCACCGCGGCCTTCATCGTCTCGGCCGACTGGAGGACGAAGGGCAGCTGCATCTTGCCGGCACCGAAGAGCTCGCCCACGACCTTCATGCCGGCGAGGAGATGCACATTGATGATGTCGAGAGGCGCCAGGCCCTTCGCCATCGCCTCGTCGAGCTCGGCCTCGAGGCCGATGCGGTCGCCGTCGATGATCCGCTCCTCGAGGCGCTTTTCGACCTCCGCCGCCCGCTGCTTCTTGGCCGAGCTCTCCGCCTTGCGGTCGGCGAAGATCGCCATGAAGCGCTGCAGCGGGTCCTGGCCGTCGGCCCAGCGGTTGTAGATCAGGTTCAGCGCCGCCTCGACCTCCTCCTCGGGGATCGCGTGCAGCGGCTTGATCTTCGAGGCGTGGACGATGGCGCCGGTCATGCCGCGCTTGACCGCCTCGTCGAGGAAGACCGAGTTGAGGACATGGCGCGCCGCGGCGTTCAGGCCGAACGAGATGTTCGAGAGACCTAAGACGATCTGCGCGTCGGGGTGCTTGTTGGCGATGGCCTCGATGCCGTCGAGGGTGGCGATGCCGAGCTCGCGGTCGTCCTCGTTGCCGGTGGCGATGGTGAAGGTCAGCGGGTCGATCAGAAGGTCGTGCGCAGGAATGCCGAAGCCGGCGGCAAACGCGATCAGCCGGTCGGCGATCTCGACCTTCTTCGCCGCGTCCTTGGCCATGCCGACCTCGTCGATGGTGAGCGCCACCACCGCCGCACCGTGCTTGCGGGCGAGATCGAGCCGCTTGGCCGCCGGCTCCTCGCCGTCCTCGAAGTTGATCGAGTTGATGATCGCCTTGCCGCCGTAGAGCTCGAGCGCCGCCTCGAGCACCGGGTACTCGGTCGAATCGATGACCAGCGGGCTGTCGACGTCGCCGCGCAGGCGCGCCACCAGTGCCGTCATGTCGGCGACCTCGTCGCGGCCGACGAAGGCGGTGCACACGTCGAGCGCGTGGCTCGCCTCCTTGACCTGCTCGCGGGCCATCGCGACGCAGCCGTCCCAGTTGCGGTGCTCCTGCAGCTCGCGGAACTTCCTCGAGCCGTTGGCGTTGCAGCGCTCGCCGATGGCGAAGTACGTGTTTTCCTGGCGTAGCGGCTGCGCGCTGTAGAGCGAGGCCACCTGCGCCGGGCGGGCGACTCGCCGCGCCTCGGGCGCGGGGCGCTTGCCCTTGCCGGCGAGCTTGGCGAGCATTCCATCGAGGGCGGCGATGTGCTCGGCCGTCGTCCCGCAGCAGCCGCCGACCATGGCGACGCCGTCCTCGAGCACGAAGCGCTCCAGCCAGCCGGCGAGCTCCACGGGGCCGAGGGGATAGTGGGTCTTGCCGTCGACCAGCTCGGGCAGGCCGGCGTTCGGCTGGATCGAGACGAGGCCCGGCCACTGCTCGCCCAGGTACCTGACGTGCTCGGCCATCTCGCGCGGGCCGGTGGCGCAGTTGAGGCCCAGGGACGGGATCTTCAGCGCGTCCATCAAGGTCGCGGCGGCGGCGATGTCGGGCCCGACGAGCATCGTGCCCGTGGTCTCCACGGTGACCTGGACGAGGATCGGAACGTCGTCCTCGGTCTTGTGCATCGCCCGCAAGGTGCGCCGACAGCCGTTGATCGCGGCCTTGACCTGAAGCGTGTCCTGCGCCGTCTCGATGAGAAGCGCGTCGACGCCGCCCTCGACGAGACCCTGGGCCTGCACCGCGAAGGCATCCTCGAGCGCGCGGTAGGTGACATGGCCGAGGCTCGGCAGGCGCGTGCCCGGCCCGATCGAGCCGACGACGAAGCGCGGGCGGTCGCCGCCCGCTCCCTCGGCGGCCTCCCGGGCGATCTCGGCGGCGCGGCGGTTGATCTCGAGCGCCTTGTCCTCGAGGCCGAACTCGCCGAGCGTGATCGGCGAGCCGCCGAAGGTGTTGGTCTCGACCGCGTCGGAGCCGGCCGCGAAATAGCCGGCATGCACCCGATGGACGAAGTCAGGCCGCGACAGGTTCAAGATCTCCGAGCAGTTCTCCTGGTCCCAGAAGTCCCGCTCGATATCGAGGTCGGCGGACTGGATCTGCGTGCCCATCGCCCCGTCGAAGAGCAGCACGCGGTCGCGGACGAAGTCGAGGAAGGCGGCCATGGATCACTCCGAGCGTGGCTTAAGCGGCCCATTGGAAGGCGTCGGGGCCGGCCTCGAGCCGGCGCAGCACGGCCAGCGTGAGGGCGCTGCGATTGAGCACGTAGACGTGCAGATGGTCGAGACCGGCGCCGATCAGCCGTCGGCATTGCGTCGCGGCGATGTCGGCCGCGCGCTCGAAGGCCGCATCGCAGCCGGGCTCGAGATGGGCGAGCGCATCGTCGAGCCAGCCCGGCATGCCGGCCCCGCAGCGCTCGCTGAAGCGCTTGATCTGCGCGTAGTTGCCGATCGGCATGATGCCGATGCCGATGGGCGCTTCGATCCCCGCGGCGCGAACCGCGTCGACCCAACGCAGGAGCCGGTCCGTATCGAAGCAGTACTGGGTCAAGATGCGGTCGGCGCCGGCATCGATCTTGCGCTTCAAGACGTCGAGGCACGCGGCCTCGTCGGCGGCGTCGGGATGGCACTCCGGGTAGGCGCCGACGGCGACGTCGGTCGCCCCCCACGCCTTGAGCGCCGCCGTCAGCGTGTCGGCATAGGCGAAGCCGTCCGGCCGCGGCACATAGCGCTCCATGCCCGCCGGCGCGTCGCCGCGTAGCGCCACGAAGCGGTTGATCCCCTGCGCGACGTAGGCCTCGACGAGGCGCCGCATCTCGTCGCGGCTCGCCTGGACACAGGTCAGATGCGGGCGGGGCGGCGCCGCGGCGGCCTCGCCATAGGCCCCGGCCTGGTCGGCGGTGGCGCTCGCGCTGCCGCCGCCGGCACCGCTCGTGATCGAGAGGAACGCCTTGGGAACGGGCGCGAGGTCCGCGAGCGTCCTCGCGAGGGTCGTCGCCGCGGGCGCGTTCTTGGGCGGAAAGATCTCGAACGACAGCGTGACGTGGTTCGTCATGCAACAGCACTCCCGAGAGCCAGGGACGAGGCCGCGGCGACCGGCCGCCGCGCGTCCCAGATGATGGTGGCAGCGACCTTTCCGGAAAGGCTGCGTGCGGACCCGTCGGCCAGCCCGGCACGCTCCAGCCAGTCGAGGACCTCGCCTTCGCCGAAGCCGAGCCGGCGATGGGCATAATCGACGCGCAACGCCTCGACCTCGTGCGCGGCGAGGTCGACGATGATCAAGCGCCCGTTCGGCGCGAGCACCCGCACCGCCTCGGCGATGGCGAGCTGCGGCTGCTCTGCGAAATGCAACACCTGGTGCAGCACGACGACGTCGAAGGCGCCGTCGGCGACCGGGAGCTGGTACATGTCGCCATGGCGGACCTGGCAGTTGGTGACGCCTGCGGCCTCGAGCTGCGCGCGCGCCACCGCCAGCATGTCCAAGGAGAGGTCGATCCCCAGGCCATAGCCGACCCGGCTCGCGAGGGTCTTCAAGACGTGCCCGGTCCCCGTGCCGATGTCGAGAAGCCGCGTCGGCGCGGTCTCGTCGACCAACGTCAGCAGCGCCCGGTCGACGTCCGCGTCGGCGACGGTGAGGTCGCGCACGCGCTCCCATGCCGTCGCGTGCCGATCGAAATAGGCCTGCGCGCGGCGCTGCCGGTCGGCGCGGACCTCCTCGAGACGGCGGCGGTCGAGCTCGAGCTCGCCGGCCGGCGGCAGGAGCGCGACGAGCCGGCGGGCCAGCCCCGCGTCGCCGCGGTCGTTCAGGCGATAGAACACCCAGGCGCCCTCGCGGAAACGCTCGAGGATACCCGCGTCGGCGAGTACCTTGAGGTGACGGGAGACCCGCGGCTGCGACTGGCCGAGCACCTGGGTGAGCTCGCTCACCGTCCATTCGCCCGCAGCGCAGATCGCGAGCAGGCGCAGGCGCGTCGGCTCGGCGACGGCGCGCAGGCCGTCGAGCAGCCGGTTCAGCGGTGTCTCGGGCGGATGGACTTCTTCCATGAGGTGGATATGCATATATCTTTATAATGCTGTCAAGGCTTCCCTCCTCCTGCGGCCGGGCTCAGTGCGGGTGATCGGCCGAGGTCTCGGGCATGACGTTGGCGAGATCGACCTCACCGCCGGCACCGAACAGCCAATCGATGATCGCGTTCTCGACCGCGCGGCGCACATCGTGTGGGCTGGCGTGCAGCCGCTCGAAGGCCCGGCCGAGGGCGTGCTCGTCGTGCGTCCGGAGCGCGAGGGCGAATTCCGCCGCGAGCCCGGGGTCCGCGTCGAGCACGAGGCGCAGGCGGCGATCCAGTTCAGCCAGGCGCGCGACTTTCACCATGTCCATTTCCCGGGAACATTCCTAAGTTTCCCACGGACGCTAAGACAAAAGGGAGCGGCTGTGCGCTCACGCTTTTTCAACGCATACAAACCTACACCACATCGAGAGTTTTCCGCCGCGACGGTCGCGGCGGCTCGCTGGCCGAGAGAGGTTCGCATGACGGATGCGGCATGGAGCGGCGCCGGGCGAAGGGGTCGCCGGGTTCGGGTAATCGGGCTTCTCGCCGCCGCCGTGGTGGCGTGCGGCGGCACTGTCCGAGCGCAGACCCCCGAAGACCCCCTCGAGGGCTTCAACCGAGGTGTCTTCGCCTTCAACCACGTCGTCGACGGCGCCTTCATCGAGCCCGCCGCACGGATCTACCGCGGCGTCGTGCCGAGCCCCGTCCGGACCTCGGTCACCAACGTCTTTTTGAACCTCTCCGAGCCCGTGAACATCGTCAACGCGGCGTTGCAGGGCGACGGTGACCAGTTCGGCAACTCGGTGGGGCGCCTCCTCATCAACTCGACCCTCGGCCTCGGCGGCCTCTTCGATGTCGCGGGCAACCTCGACGGCGAGTTCCGCCGGGAGTATCGCCGCGAGGATTTCGGACAGACCTTGGCGGTGTGGGGCTGGGAGGACAGCGCCTACTTCGTCATCCCCGTGCTCGGACCGTCGACGATCCGCGACACCGGCGGCTTCGCGGTCGACTTCGTGACCACGCCCTGGGGCTATTTCGCGCCGACCGCGGTGACCCTGCCCTTGGCGGGGCTGCGCGCCGTCGACGTTCGCCACCGCGTGCTCGACCAGCTGGAGGATCTCGAGAGCTCGTCGCTCGACTTCTACGCGTCGCTGCGCAGCATCTACCTGCAGCGCCGCCAGCAGGAGATCTTCAACGGCGAGGTCCCCGAGGACGCATTCGACGAGTCGATCTTCGACGAGCAGTTTGGCGTCGAATAGCCGCCGCCGCGCGCGGCCGTCGAAGCCGGTCGCCGGCGTCTCGCCGGCCGGCCGGCCTTGATCGCGCACGACCGAATGCGCCGTCGGCGCGCGCTCAGGTCAACGTCACCAGCACGGCATCGGCGGAGACCGTGTCGCCGGCCGTCACCTTGACCGTCTCGACCACCCCGTCCCGCTCCGCGCGGACGACGTTCTCCATCTTCATCGCCTCGAGGATGAGAAGCTCCTGGCCCATCGCCACCTCGTCGCCGACGCCGACGGCGACCGAGCGGATCAGGCCCGGCATCGGTGCCATGACCATCCGCGAGAAGTCGGGCTTCGGCTTGGGCGGCATCCGGCTCGCGAGCTCCTGGGCGAGATGGGTGCGCACCAGCGTCGGCGCCTGATAGCCGCCGTGGCGCAACAGATAGCCCTCGGGGATCGGGTCGGCCTGAAAGGTGAAGAACTCGCCGTCGACGATGGCGTCGAAGACGACGTGACCCGGCTTCCAATCGAGGCGCACGCGGTGTGTCCGGCGGCCGCCCTTGACCGTCCAGGTGAACTCGTGATCGTGATCGATCTCGACCTCGATCGCTTCGCCGCCGACCCAGACCATCCAGCTCTGCCACTGGAAGGGTCGATAGTGCCGTACCTGGCCGGTGATCTTTTGGGCGCGATCGGTCCCGTAGGAGGTCATGCACGCCGCGACCATCGCGAAGCGCAGCGCGAGGTCGCCGGTCACCGGTGCCGGGGTGAAGCGGTCGCCGTACTCCTCGGCGATGAAGCCGGTCGACATGTCGCCGGCCCGGAAGCGCGGATGGGCGAGCATCGAGGCGAGGAAGTCGACATTGTTGCCCGGGCCGCGGATCACCAGGTCGTCGAGGGCCTGGCTCATCCGCTTCAAGGCGTCGGCACGGGTGGCGCCGTGGGTGCAGACCTTGGCGATCATCGGGTCGTAGAACATCGTGACCTCGTCGCCCTCGACGACGCCCGTATCCACGCGCACCTGCTCGCGGCCCGGCATGACGAGGCGGACGAGGCGGCCCGTGGCCGGCAAGAAGCCCTTGGCCGGATCCTCGGCATAGACGCGGGCCTCGAGCGCCCAGCCGTGCATCGTGATGTCGTCCTGGCCGAAGCCGAGCTCCTTGCCGGCGGCGACCTCGATCATCTTCTCGACGAGGTCGATGCCGGTGATGAGCTCGGTGACCGGATGCTCGACCTGCAGGCGCGTGTTCATCTCCAAGAAGAAGAAGTTGCGGCCGGGATCGACGATGAACTCGACCGTGCCGGCGGAGAAGTAGCCGACGGCCTGGGCCAGCGCGCAGGCCTGCTCGCCCATCGCCTTGCGGGTCGCGGCGTCGAGGAAGGGCGAGGGCGCCTCCTCCAGCACCTTCTGGTGGCGGCGCTGGATCGAGCACTCACGCTCCCAGAGATAGACGCTGTTGCCGTGCTGATCGGCCAGCACCTGGATCTCGATATGGCGCGGTCGCTCGACGTAGCGCTCGAGGAAGATGCGGTCGTCGCCGAAGGACGACATCGCCTCCGACTGGGCGCGCTTGATGCCGTCGTCCAGCTCACTTTCGTCGCGGGCGATCCGCATCCCCTTGCCGCCGCCGCCCGCCGACGCCTTGATCATCACCGGAAAGCCGATCTCACGGGCGCGGCGCAGCGCCTCGCCCGGATCGCTGACCGCGTCCGGGTGGCCCGGCACCGTGCTCACCCCGGCCTGCTTGGCGATGCGCTTGGAGGTGATCTTGTCGCCCATCGCCTCGATCGCCCCGGCGGGCGGGCCGATGAAGACGACGCCGGCGGCATCGAGCGCCTCGCGGAAGGCCGTGCGCTCGGAAAGGAAGCCGTAGCCCGGGTGGACGGCCTGGGCGCCGGTCGCCTTGCAGGCCTCGACGATCTTGTCGATGACGAGATAGCTCTCGGCCGCCGGCGGCGGCCCCAAGAAGACCTTCTCGTCGGCCTCGCGCACGAACAGCGCGTCGGCATCCGCCTCGGAGAAGACGGCGACCGTCTTGATGCCTAGGCGCTTGCAGGTGCGCTGGACCCGGCAGGCGATCTCGCCACGGTTGGCGATGAGAATCTTGTCGAACATCGTCGCTCCCCTCGCCTTCAAAGCGGCAAGTTATCGTGTTTCTTCCAAGGATCCTGGACACGCTTGTGCTCGAGCCAGCGCAACGACCGGCAGATCCGCTTGCGCGTGCCGAAGGGCATGATGACGTCGTCGATGAAGCCGCGGCCGGCGGCGACGAAGGGATTGGCGAAACGCTGCTTGTAGTCCTCGGTTCGCTGCGCGATCTTGTCCTCGTCGCCGAGATCGCCGCGGAAGATGATCTCCACGGCACCCTTCGAGCCCATGACCGCCAGCTCCGCGGTCGGCCAGGCGTAGTTGACGTCGCCGCGCAGGTGCTTCGAGGCCATGACCACGTAGGCCCCGCCGTAGGCCTTGCGGGTGATGATCGTCACCTTGGGGACCGTCGCCTGGGCGAAGGCGAAAAGCAGCTTGGCACCGTGCTTGATGATGCCGCCGTACTCCTGCGCCGTCCCCGGCAAGAAGCCGGGCACGTCGACGAAGGTGACGATCGGGATGTTGAAGGCATTGCAGAAGCGCACGAAGCGCGCGGCCTTCCTCGAGCTGTCGATGTCGAGGCAGCCCGCGAGCACCATCGGCTGGTTGGCGACGATGCCGACGGTCGACCCCTCGAAGCGGGCGAAGCCGGTGATGATGTTCCTGGCGTAGTTGGGCTGGAGCTCGAAGAAGTCGCCCTCGTCCACGACCTTGTGGATCAGCTCCTTCATGTCGTAGGGCTTGTTCGGGTTCGCCGGGACCAGCGAATCGAGCGAGTGGTCGTAGCGCTCGGGATCGTCGTCGGTCGGCCGCCGCGGCGGCGCCTCCTGGTTGTTCAACGGCAAGAAGTCGAAGAAGCGTCGGAGCTCGTGCAGCGTCTGGACGTCGTTGTCGAAGGCGAGATCGCAGACCCCCGAGGTCGTCGTGTGGGTGTGCGCCCCGCCGAGCTGCTCTTGGGTCACCTCCTCGTTGGTCACCGTCTTCACGACGTCGGGACCGGTGACGAACATGTAGGAGCTGTCCTGGACCATGAAGATGAAGTCGGTCATGGCCGGCGAGTAGACGGCACCGCCGGCGCATGGCCCCATGATGACGCTGATCTGCGGCACGACGCCCGAGCTGACGACGTTGCGCATGAAGACGTCGGCGTAGCCGGCGAGGCTGTCGACGCCCTCCTGGATACGCGCGCCGCCGGAATCGTTGATGCCGATGACCGGCGCGCCGACCTCGACCGCGCGGTCCATGATCTTGCAGATCTTGTCGGCGTGCGTCTCCGACAGTGAGCCGCCGAAGACCGTGAAGTCCTGCGAGAAGACGAAGACGAGGCGGCCGTTGATCGTCCCCTGCCCCGTCACCACGCCGTCGCCCGGAATCTTGGTGTCGGCCATCCCGAACTCGGTGCAACGGTGCTCGACGAACATGTCGGTCTCCTCGAAGGAGCCCGGATCGAGCAGCAGCTCGATGCGTTCGCGGGCGGTCAGCTTGCCCCGCTCGTGCTGCGCGGCCGTCCGCCGCTCGCCGCCACCCGCCCGCGCGCCTTGGCGCTTGCGCTCAAGCTCGTCGATGATTTCTTGCACGATCCGTCTCCTCCGCGAGCGACATCGTGTAGCACGCTGCAATGCAGCAGGAAAGTATCGCAAAGGCGCGATCTCCGGCCCTTCGCCGCGGCCGGCCGGACGTCCGCCGAAGCGATGCGCGCGTCAGCCGGCGAGCTTCGCCGCCAACGCCGCGTCGAGCTCGGGAAGCATGACGATGCCGTCCTGATCGCTGGCGCAGCCGTGCACGACGATCCAGGTGCAGGGGCGATCGCCCTCGTTGGACGGGACGTGCGGGAGGTCGGCGGGCACGAAGGTCTGCTCGCCGGCGCGGACCACGACGTGATGCTCGAGCCGGGTTCCGTAATGGACGACGCACTCCCCCTCCAAGAGGAACGCGATCGTCTCGATGTTGCGGTGCAGATGCGCCTTGGCGCGGGCGCCGGGGGGCATCGGCATGACGTTCATGCAGATCTGCGTCGCGCCGACCGTCTCCGCAGAGGCGCCGGCGCCGTAGATGATCCCCTGCTTGCCCAGGTACGTCCGGCCCGGTGCCACCACCCGGACGCCGTCGTTCGGCGACGCGACCATGCCG
>CAYZSE010000011.1:0-13637 GCA_964481035.1 uncultured Geminicoccaceae bacterium
CGCAATTGTGGACGTGGACGTGCTCGCCGGGGGCGATCGCTCGGCTGGCAAAGCCGATGATCTGGTCGTACTTGCGGATCGCCTCGCCCTCGCCGATGGCGGCGGTCGCCACTTTGTGGCCACGGGGTATCGGGGCGCGGACGGTGACCGTCGCCGTGCCGAGCGCGGTGCCGGGGTCGAGCTGCTCGCGGGCGACGACGACGTTGTCGTTCGGATGCAGCCGAATGGTCGGCGACATGCTGGGGCTCCCGCGGGCGTGCCGGCGCGAGGGTGTCGTGCCCGCCACCTTCAGGCGAGCCAGGTGAAGTCCGGCAGAAGCAGCCGGCGGTCGGGCCCGCCGTCGGTGCTCGACAAGGTCAGCTCGCAGCGCTGCTGGTCCATGGCGGGATCGACCTCGAGCCCCTCGAGATGCTCGGCGTGGGGCAGGGCCTGCAGCTTGAGGCCGGTGATCTCGGCGAGGCCGGCCTGGTGCTGGCGACTGCCGACCAGGCCCGGCGGCCAGGTGTCGGGCCGATGGGCGCCGGGAAAGCGGAAGAGAAAGGGCAGCGCCGGGTCGAGCGAGCTGGTCGCCACCTCCAAGAAGAGCCCCGGCGGCAGGTAGGGCGGCCGCCACAGCCAGCAGGGAAACGGGAGCGGCCGCGCCGACCGGACGCAGATGCCGAACGGCGAGGTGCCGAGGCGCCGCCACATCGCGCGCTCGAAGAGCCCGGTGCGGGTGAAGGTCGCCCGCGCCAGGACCTCGGGCTCGTCCACCCAGACGAGCTCGAGATAGGCGTTGTCGAAGGCGAAGCAGAGATTGGCCGTGCCCTGGCCCATGTGCTCGCGGGAGTAGGTCGGCAGCAGGCCGAGCGCGGCGAGCCGCCGGGCGCTCTCGCGGCCACCGCGTTCGACGAAGACGAAGACGTGATCGAGTTCGAGGTTCAAGGCAGCTCCAGGTCGATCCAGACGAGACGATGATCCGACGCGCTGGCCGCGGCGCCGGCTCCGGGCTCGCTGGCGGCGGGCCAGAAGACGCCGGCGTCGACGACGCGCAGGTCCGAGGACGGCAAGACGTAGTCGACCCGCAGGTTGCCCGGTCCGGGCACGTCGCGCCAGTCGGCTGTATCGAGGGCAGGCTCGCCGTCGTGCGCGGCGTTGGCGCCGCCTTGGCCCGCCGCCGCCCGACCGCCCGCGCTCGCGGGTGCGGGATCCTGCACCCGCGGGTGGGCCAAGAGCGCGCGGATCGTCTCGGCACGGCCCTCGCCGTCGGTGGGGGCGAGGTTGAGATCGCCGAGGATGACGAACGGGGCCTCGGCCGCGAGCCCGCCGGCGCGACCCTGATCGTCCACCAGCCACGGGCCCGCGCCGGCGATGTAACGGCGCCAGAAGTCGACCTCGTCGGCGTTGCGCCGGCCGTTCCTGTCCTCGGGGCCGTCGAAGACCGGCGGCGTCGGATGGCTCACCAGGAGGTGCAGCGTCATGCTCCGGCCGAGCCGGATGGGCACGTCCCAATGCGACTTCGACGACAGTGGTAGGCGCTCGGCGGCCGGTCCGTAGAAGTCGGCGGGCAAGCGGTTGTCGGGCAGGTCGCGCCAGCGGAACCGGCGGAAGGTGCGTATCGCGTCGTAGTCGATGACGAAGCGCGACAGCACGGCCATGCCGTATTGCCCGGCAAAGCGCCCGTAGCCCCAGGCGTCGCCCGGCCCGCCCACCGCGCCGTCGCCGTCGAGATCGAAGCCGCTCTCGACGCCGGTGTTGACCGGCGCGGTGAAATCGAAGCCGATGTCGAGCGGCGCGCCCGGCCCCGCCTCGGCGGTCAGCAGGCGATAGAAGGCGCCGAGCGCCCGGCCGTCGCCGTCGAAGTCGAGCTCGTTGAGGACGAGGACATCGGGGCGAACCGTGCGGACGACCTCGACCACGGCCCGGGCCTGGTCCGATGGCTCGGCCTCCAGCTCGGCGGCGAGCGCCCCCGGCGCATCGCGCGCCAGGCTCGCGTTGAAGGTGGCGATGCGGACGGTCTCCGCCGCCGCGGGAAGGCAGCAAGCCCCGGTCAGCCAAGCCAAGGCGAGCGCGCGCCCCATCGAGCCTCCTTTGCGAAGTCGCGGCGCTTCTCTAACGTCGATCGCGCGCGCACGATAGGGGACGAAGGATGGCGCGGTCGCACGACAACCTCCGTGTCGACGGGGCTCGGCTCTGGGCCAGCATCATCGAGATGGCCCTGATCGGCGCCACCGCGAAGGGCGGCTCGAACCGACAGACGCTCACCGACCTCGATGCCGAGGGCCGTGCGCTCTTCCAGCGCTGGTGCGAGGCGGCGGGCGCTACGGTCCGAAACGACGAGCTGGGAAGCCAGATCGCGCGCCGCGCCGGTCGGCGGGACGACCTGGCGCCGGTGGTCGTCGGCTCGCATCTCGACACCCAGCCCACCGGGGGCAGGTTCGACGGCGTCACGGGCGTGTTGGCGGGGCTCGAGCTGCTGCGCCTCCTGGACGAGCAGGGCATCGTCACCGAGCACCCGATCGAGGTGGTCAATTGGACCAACGAGGAGGGCTGCCGCTTCGCGCCGGCGATGCTCGCCTCGGGCGTCTACGCCGGCGCCTTCACGCGGGACTGGGCCTACGGGCGCACCGACCACGCGGGCCACACCTTCGGCGCCGAACTCGAGCGCATCGGCGCCAAGGGCCAACTGCCCTGCGCGCCACGGCCGATGAAGGCCTATCTCGAGTTGCACATCGAGCAGGGCCCGATTCTCGAGGCCGAGGGTCTGCCCGTCGGCGTCGTCACCGGCGGACAGGGGCTCGTCTGGCTCGACGTCGTGATGAGCGGGTTCAGCAGCCACGCCGGGACGACGCCGATGGACGGCCGCCGCGACGCCCTGGTCGCCGCGGCGGCGGTGGTCACCGGGCTCGAGGACCTGGCCGTCGCCCATCCGCCGGGCGTTTGTACCGTCGGCGAGCTGGCGCTCGGCCTCGGCTCGCGCAACACGGTGCCGGGCAACGTCCGCTTCACGGTCGACATCCGCCACCCGGAGGCCGCCGTCCTTGCGAACCTGGCCGTCGCCTGCCGCCGGCTCGCCGCCGACGCGGCCGCGGCCAGGGGCTGTACCTGCACGATCGAGCAGGTCGCCGACGTGCCGCCGGTGGCCTTCGATGCCGCGGTCATCGCCGCGGTGCAGCGGGCTTGCGACGATCTCGGATTCGCCAGCCGCCGGATGGTCTCCGGCGCCGGCCACGACGCCTGCCACGTCGCGCGGGTGGCCCCGACGGCCATGATCTTCGTCCCCTGCCGGGACGGGCTCAGCCACAACGAGGCGGAGAGCGTCGAGCCGCACGAGGTCGAAGCCGGCGCCAACGTGCTGCTGCAGGCGGTTCTGGAGCTGGCCCGGGCGGATGAACGAAGCGTGCCCCGGAGCGCTCGCGATGGGCCTTCGAGCTCGCCTGGCTGAGACCACCAGCGCGGCCGAGCCCGGCCCGCCAAGCCCGCCGGATCAACCGAACAGCGCGAAGAACTTGTCGGCGGACGGGTGGCCGAGCGCTCGTGCGCGCTGCATGAGGCGGCGCGCGCGCGCCGGATCGCGGGCAACCGGGTCGCCGTTCCAATAGGCCCAACCCAGGGTCGTGAGCGCCGAGGCGTTGTCGTCCGCCGCGGCGGTCTCCAAAAGCTCCAGGCCGCGGTCGACATCGCGGTCTAAGACGTCGCCCGTGAGATACGCCCGGCCGAGGTCGGTCATCGCCGCGCTGTGCCCGGAGGCGGCTGCCTCGTGCAGGAGCGCCTCGCCGCGCGCCGCATCCTGCGCCAGCGGCCGGCCGGTCAGCAGCGCGCGGCCGAGATAGGCGGTCGACGCCACGTCGCCCGACGCGACGCCACGTTCGCCCCAGCGGCGGCCCGCCTCGGCGTCAACCGGAAAGCCGTCATAGCCCTGCAGAAAGCCTCGCGTGAGGCGGCGCACGGCGCGGGTTTCGCCGGCTTCCGCCGCGACCTCGTACCAGCGGATCGCCTCGTCGAGGTCGCGCGGCAGGGCCCGGCCCTCGTCGTACAGGCGGGCGACCTCCCAGGCGGCCCAGCTCCGGCCCTCGCGTTGCGCGAGGCCGCGGTAGACGCGGGCGAGGTGCCGCGCGTGGCGCTCGGCCTCCGCGTCGGCACCCGCCGCCAGGGCCCGGTCGAGGGAGAGCCGGAGAGCGATGAGATCGTCCTGCGCTCGTCCCTTGGCGAGCCAAGCGTCCGCCTCGGCCTCCAAGCCCTGATCGATCAAAAGGCGGGCCATCTCGCCCGGGGGGACGTCGGCACCCGCGGCGTCGGCCGCGCGGAACAGGGCGAGCGCCTCCTGCGGCTGCTCATCGGCGATCAGCCGGGCTTGCAGCGCCTGCGCCTGGGGGCGGATGGCGCTACGCTTGGCGGCGGCGCTGCGCGTGAGCTCGATGGCGCGGGCCTCGTCCCGTTCGCTGGCCGGGCCGCCGGCGTGCAGCTGCGCGGCCTTGTACTCACCGAACGGGTCGCCCTGCGCCGCTGCCGCCTCGTACCGAGCGAGCGCGGCGGCGCGGTCGCCCTGGCTCAGCGCCTCGCGGCCCTGCTGGATCTGCCTGTCGGCCGAGGCCGAAGGCCGCTGGTGATAGACGACATCGCAAGCCGACAACCCGAGCGTCACCAGGAGGGCAAGCCCGAAAGCGCGCATCTTGGTCGTCATCCCGCGGTTGGTGTTCCCGATCACATGCACCCGACCCGTTAGGTGGCCCGCGCGGGCTCGCTTGCGCCGACGAGGCTGGCCAAGTCGGCGGCCGAAGGTCCAGGCCCGGCGAGGCCGGAAGGGCACCCCAGGGGCGCTCGGCCGGCGAAATTGAGCACGACCGGACGCCGAGGCGCAACCTCGACGAGGCGGCGCTTGAGCTGTTAGACAAGTCGACATCCGCCAACTCGAGGCGCCGCCCGCCCGCACGATGGCGCGCGGCGGAGCGTCGGGCGGGATTCCGCCCGACGCGCGCGGCCATACGGAATGACGCGATGGTAACGAGAGATCGCGGCGCAGACCCGCGCGACACGTCGAAAGGCGGCCACGATTCGCTCGGGCCTCCTTACGAATCGTCGGTCTTGGCCGCCAAGCTCGCGGCCGCCCGTGAGCGGCGCCTGCAGGTGCTGGCGGCGCGGGCGGCGGCCCAGGGCGAGCCGACGGAGGAGGAGCGTCGCGCCAAGCTACCGCCGTTCGTGCCTCGGTTCGTGCCGCTGAGCGAGCCGACCCCGCGGGCCCCTTCCGCCGTCGGCACCAGCGCGGGCCGGACGGTCGACGAGAGGGCCGCGCCGGGGCCGTCGACGCCCGCACCGAGCCCGCCGGCACCGCTTTCGAGCCGTCCGGCGGTGATGCCGTCCGGGCTGCAACACGCACCACCACGAAGCCTCGAGGACGTTGCCGCGGCGCCGCGTCCCGTCTCGGCGCCGATTCAAGCCGAGGCTGCGACCGCCAACCCGGTTCCGCGAGCGGCGGCGACGGCGGCGAGCGCTCGCGCGGGGCCGCGCGCCGGCGCGACGCCCGGCCGTCGGCGGCCCGGGTCGACGGCGAGGTCGGCGCCAGCGCCGGACGCGCCGGCCCATGTGCCGACCAGACCATCGCGAGCCCCGCTCTGGGTGGTCTGGGTTCTACCGTTGGGATTGGTGACCGTCGCCGGCCTGCTGACGGCGCTCTTGGTGTTCGATCCTTGGCAGATGCGCGCGCCGACGGGCGAGGTCGTCGCGCCCGAGCGCGCGGCGCCGGTGCCGGCCGCTCCAGCCGAAACGCTCTCGGCCTCGGAGGGCCCGCCGCCGCGCGAGGTGCCCGAGGAGCCATCGGCGACGACCGTCGTCGAGGAGACCGCGTCCGAGGCCGTCGTGGGTGACGCGGCCGTGCCGGCCCCGACGCGCTCGCGTCCAGGCGCCGTTGAGCAGGCGAGCGTGCCGGCGGGCCGCGACGCGGCAGCCGACGCGACCGACATCGCCGGCCCGCAGGCCGTCGAACCTCGGTCGGCCGGCGATGGCCAGACCGCGACGACCGTCGGCGATCCCACCGGGGCGGCGCGGGTCATCGTGCATTTTCCGGCCGACGCCGCCGACGAGGCGAGAGAGATGGAAGCGACGTTGCGCGCCGCCGGGGTGGCGAATGTCGTCCGGCTTTCGGCGCCGTTTTCCATCAGCACCACCAATGTCCGCTACTATCGCGCGGAGTATCGCGCCGCGGCGGACGTGGTGGCCGGTCTGGCCGCATCGCACGCGGGTGAGGGCACGATGGTGGAGATCCGTGATTTCACCACCTATCGACCGCAGCCCTCTCCTGGCACCATCGAGCTATGGCTGGCGGGCGCCAACGATGCCGCGACACAGGTCGATCCGCTGCCGGGGGCAGAACCGGCGCCGGTGGACGATGGTGCGGCGGGCGGACCGTCGCCGCGGGTGGCACCGCTGGCGGCGCCGGCGCGCCTCGCCGAGCGGGAGCGGCTTGAGGATGAGGTCAAGAGTATGCTGCGGACGCGATTGCAGGGCTTGCAGCCGGACTAGAGCTGGCGGCATGCGCGCCGCTGGCGTAACGGGGACCGCGGCGTCCGGCATGGAATGGCGTCCGGGCGTCGTGCGTCGACCCGGTGGAGGTCGCGTCATGAGAAATGCACATGAGCCGTCGCAAACTCGCCTCGTCGGTATCCGCCTTGATCCTCGCCGCCCAGTTGGGGAGCCCGGTCGTGGCGGCGGAGCCGAACTTGGAGCAGCTCAGCCGGATCGAAGCCTTGCTCGCGGAGAACGACGTCGCAGGCTTGCGGGCCTATCTCGATCGCAATCCCGGGTTGCTGGAGGGCGACGGCGAGATGGCGCAACTCATGCGAGATTTCCTGCGGGCGTCCGACGAGCTGCCCGGCTACCTCGGCTACCGTCCCAACCCGCCCGGCGCGGGCGAGGAGCAGGGCTCCGCGCTCGAATCGCTCGCACCGGCCGCCGGCGGGAACGGGAGCTACTGAACCGGCTCGCCGCCCGGTCTTACGGCATGTCCGTGATCAAGGCGGTCGCGTGATGAGGCGCGGCCGGTCGGTCAGTCCGCACGCGGCGGCCGCCAGCGCCGAGGCGAGGCATCGATTGGCTCTCGTCCTGGATCCCCGTTTTCCCGGCGGCACGAGCGCGGCGGCGGCGGCGGAGATCCGCGCGCTCGCCGACGTCGTCGATCTCGAGGTGGTGGCCCTGGAGACCGCGATGTTCAGGGGCCGCGAGGTCCACCCGGCGATCGCAGCGGCGCTGGAGGAGCACGGCTTGAGCCTGGCCTGGCATCCGCCCGTCGTCCGTGCCGACACGATCGTCGTCCACAACCCGTCGTGCCTCCGCTTCGACACGGCCTTGAGCTTGCGCCTGAGCTGCGCCGCCGCCGTCGTGGTCACGCACGAGAACTTCCTGCGGCCGAACGGTAGCGAGGCGTTCGACGTGGGAGGCTGCCTCGAGCTTCTGGAGCGGGCGTCGGTCTGCGGCGGACGGTATCTGGCGCCGGTGTCGGCCTACAACCGACGGACGGTCGCGGACTGGCTCGCGCAATTCGGCCGGGCCTGGGAGATGTTCCCGACGGACTGGTGCAACATCGTCGACGAGAAGCTGATACCGCCGACGCCATCGCCGCGCGACCGCCGCGGCCGCCATTCCCGCCCGGGTTTCGAGAAGTTCCCGACCCTCGACGTCATGCGCGCGCACTTTCCGGCGCACGCCGATGCCTGCATCATCCTCGGGGGTGACGGGTTCATGCTGGAGCCCGACGAGGTACCGGAGCACTGGGACGTCCGTCCGTTCGGCGCGACCGCCGTCGATGCGTTCCTCCGCGAGATCGACTTCTTCGTCTATTTCACCAACCCCTTGTGGCGCGAGAGCTTCGGCCGCGTCATCGCCGAAGCGATCGCCGCGGGCAAGGTCGTGATCACGGACAAGGCGACCGCGACCAGCTTCGGCGATGCGGTGATCGCTTGCGACGGCGGCGACGTCGACCGCATCGTGACGGAGCTCGTCAACGCGCCGGACCACTACGTCGACATCGTGCGGCGAGCGCAATCGCTGCTGTCGCGCTTGCGGCCCGAGGCGTTCCTGGCGCGGGTCTTGCCCCAGCTTGCGCTCGCCGGGGCGTCGCGCCGTGCTGTGGTGTGAGACCGCCGGGCTCGACGCCCGCGACGCGGAAGACCTCGCGGTGTTCGCGAGCCAACTCGAAGGGCTTGGGATCCGCGCGGGGGTTCACGTTCGGTCGGTGCCCGACGGGCTGGGCCGTAACGCCCGGTTCGACCTGGCCCCCTACCTGCGCGACGGGCCGATGGCCGCGACCGACGGGCTCACCGTCCTCGCCGCGCACCGGCTCACGGATCGCAACCTCGCCGCGCTGCGCCGGTTGGCCGGCGGCGAGCCGCGCCGGGCCGTGGCCTTCGGTTCCTTTCCCACCCGGCAGGCGGTCGTCGCGACCGCCGCCAAGCTCTCCTTTGTGCTGGGCGAGGATCCCGACGTCGTCGACGTGAGCGCGACGGGTGTCCTGCCGCGCGACCTCGATGCCGGCGCGCCGGTGTTCGGTGTGCCCCGTCGGGCGAGCGCGGCCCCGAGGCCACGATTGCTCGTCGTCGAGCCGGATCTGGCGGAAGGCCGTCAGGTTGCCGGACTGGGGGCTCTCGCGCTGTCGCGCACGGTGCAGACGACCGTTCTCGTCAACGGCCGAACGAAGCGCGAGTGGCTCGCCACACGCGGCGTCGGTCCGCCCTTCTACCAGTATGGCGAGGTGCTGCCGGCCGCGTTGGCCGAACGGGTCGACCTGTGCGCGATCTTCGTGCCGCTGCAGGGCAACTACCGCCTTCAGTGCCTGATCGCCAACCTGGTGCTCGCCGGCGCGGTGCTGCTCGACTGCACGGGCGATCACGGCATCGCGGAGGTGAGCGACGCCTTCCTGCGGGCGCCCACCGAGCTCGCCGCTCTGCTGCCGTTCCTCGCCACCGAGATCCTGCCCAATCTACCCGTGCTCGGCGAGCACGTCCGAGCCTCGTCGGTGGCCGGCCGGTGCCGTGGCGAGCATCTTCGCGACCGGCTCGCCGGCGCGCCGGGCGGAAAGGGAGAACGGTCACCGGCCATCCCGCCGGCCCGTGCGGGCAGCGCCGAAGCCGCGGCTGTGCCCAAGCTCGTCATCATGCCGACCAACGGCGTCGGCCTCGGCCATGCGCAGCGCTGCGTGCTGATCGCCGACGAGCTCGACCGCAGCCGTATCGCCCCGGTGTTCGCGGTCTTTCCCAGTTGCGCCGGCCTGGTGAGGAGCTACGGCTACGACACCATGCCGCTGGTCCCGCGCAGCGCGCTGCACGTGCAGGCCTTCGCCAACGACCTGCCGAACTACCTCCGCTTGCGCGCGCTCGCCGACGACGCGCGGGGGATGGTCTTCGACGGCGGCCACATCTTCGATTCGGTCTACCGAACGATCCTCGAGCACCGCCTGAAAGGCGTCTGGATCCGGCGGGGCTTGTGGCAGGCGCAGCAGGACAACACGACGTCGCTCGACCGCGAGAAGGCCTTCGCGCGGGTGATCGTGCCGAGCGAGGCGTTCGACGAATTGAACGTCGCCTACTCGCACGGCGAGCACGTGCACGCCGTCGGCCCGATCGTCCGATGCGACGTCCTCGGTGCGGCGCGCCGGAGGACGCTGCGCGCGCAACTCGCCGAGCGCTACGGCCTGGACTTCGCCAGGCTGGTGATCACCCAGCTCGGCGGCGGCGTCGCCGCCGATCGCGGCGCCCAGATCCAAGCGATCTGCGGCATGCTCGAGCGGCGGGCCGACGTCCTCCACCTCGTCCTCGCTTGGCCGACCGCCGTTCTCGAGCCCGGCTGGTTTCGCTGGCAGCGGACCCGGATCGTCAAGACGCACCACGCCGGCGTGCTCGCGGACGCGGCCGATCTCGCGATCACGGCGGCCGGCTACAACGCCTTTCACGAGGTGCTCTACGGCGCCCGCGCCGCCATCTTCGTCCCTCAGACCGGCTCCTTCATGGACGATCAGCGGGCGCGCGCCATGGCGGCCCGGGAGCGCGAACTCGCGGGGTTCGTCGAGCCGCACGAGTTGATGGCGCTGGAGCGGGAGATCGCCCGCCAGCTGGACGCCGGCGCGAGCGAGGCGGCGAGGCGGCGGCTCCGGGCGCTCGAGCTACCGCCGCCGGGCAACACGCGGGCCGCCCAACTGATCGTGGAGTCGATGGATGCAGACGCACCGCTGGAACGCGCTGCTCGCTCGGATCGTCGCCGACGAGCCCGATGACCTGGATGAGCTCACCGCCGCCTTCGACCCGCGCCGCGCGCCGACGGGCCGCATGGTGATGCCGGAGATCGAGGCGGTCTCGATGCCGTCGACGCCCCTGGCACGGCGTGACGCCGTCTGCATCGGCCTGCGTGCCACCGCCTCCTTGCCGGACGCCGCCGACCGCGCCATGCGCCTCGCCGCCTTCGCGGCGGAGCGCGACGTGGAGGTCGTCGTCCTGGCCCACGTCGACCATGTCGGCCTCGAGCGTTTCGGCTTCCGCGTCGAGCGGATCGCCGGCGCCACCGAGGCGCAGCGGGACGCCTGCGAGGCCCAGATACGGCGCCTGTGGAATATCGACCTCGTCCTGTAGATGCACGGACGCCGTGCGGCGCCACGCGCCGCGATCGGCGGTGCTCAATGCGCGATCGGCGGGTGCCCGCCCGGCGCGACGGCACCAGGCTGGCCGACGCGGTCGGCGGCTCAGTCGGCGAAGGGGTCGGTGACGAGGATGGTGTCCTCCCGGGCGGGGCTGGTGGAAAGCAGGGCGACCGGGGCCTCGACCAGCTCCTCGAGGCGCTTGACGTACTTGACGGCGGCGGCGGGGAGGTCGGCGAAGGAGCGTGCCCCTTCGGTGCTCGCCTGCCAGCCCTCCAGCTCCTCGTAGACGGGCTGGACCCGCGCCTGGGCGCTCATCCCCGCGGGCAGGTGGTGCAGGGTCTGCCCCTCCAGGGTGTAGGCCGTGCAGACCTGGAGCCGCTCCATGCCGTCGAGGACGTCGAGCTTGGTGAGCGCGAGGCCGTCGATGCCGCCGACCTTGACCGCCTGGCGGACGAGGACGGCGTCGAACCAGCCGCAGCGCCGCGGCCGGCCCGTGACGGTGCCGAACTCGCGCCCCCGCTCGCCGAGAAGCCGGCCGGTGGCGTTGTCCTGCTCGGTCGGGAAGGGGCCCGAGCCGACGCGGGTGGTGTAGGCCTTGGTGATGCCGAGGACGTAGCCGACGGCGCCCGGGCCGATGCCGGATCCCAGCGCCGCCTGGGCGGCGAAGGTGTTGGACGAGGTGACGAACGGGTAGGTGCCGTGGTCGATGTCGAGCATCGCGCCCTGGGCACCCTCGAAGAGGATCCGCCGGCCCGAGCGGCGCAGCTCCGAAAGCCTCAGCCAGACGGGCTCGGCGTAGGGCAGGAGCCGTGGGGCCAGCGCGGTGAGCTCGGCGAGCAGCGCCTGGCCGTCGACCTCGGGCTCGCCGAGGCCGCGCCTGAGCGCGTTGTGGTGCAACAGCAGCTCGTGCAGCTTGCGCTCGAGATGGGCGAGGTCGGCGAGGTCGCAGAGCCGGAGGCCACGCCGCGCCACCTTGTCCTCGTAGGCCGGGCCGATGCCGCGGCCGGTCGTGCCGATCTTGCCGGTGCCGGCCTTCGAGCCCTCGCGCGCGCGCTCGCGCAGCCGGTCTAGGTCGCCGTGCAGCGGCAGGATCAAGGGCACGTTCTCGGCGATGCGCAGGCTCTCCGAGGTCAGCGTGACCCCTTGGGCGCGAAGCCCGTCGATCTCCGCCAGCAGCGCCCAGGGGTCGACGACCACGCCGTTGCCGATGATCGAGAGCTTGCCGCTGCGGACCACGCCCGAGGGCAGGAGCGAGAGCTTGTAGGTCACGCCGTCGATGACCAGGGTGTGTCCGGCATTGTGCCCGCCCTGGAAGCGGACGACGACATCGGCCCGCTCGCTGAGCCAGTCGACGATCTTGCCCTTGCCCTCGTCGCCCCACTGGGAGCCGACCACCGCTACGTTCGCCATCGTCTCCGCCCCGTTCGCTGTTCGGGCGGGGACTATGCCGACAAGGCCCGCCGCCGCAAGCCCGGCGGCGCCACCATGGCCCGCCCTCCCGTTCGCCCAAAGCAGGGCTAGCTAATCGGACCGGCCAAGTCCACTTTCACGAGGCAGTCGCGATGGTTTGCGGACTGCCCGCCGAAAGCCGCCGCCATGCCAGCCGCCGCGCGTCTTCTCTCCTGGTTTCGATCGCGCCGCGCGCCGTCCTTGCCCGTGCCGCCGAGCGAGTTTCCCTTGAGCGAGGTGCTCTGCGGGCGGCCGGTGCAGGTGGCGCGCCTGCTCGGGCGGCCGATGGCGCTCGCGCGCCTGCGCGACATGGGCGTCGGCGAAGATCGCATCCTGCGTGTCGAGCAGCGGCGCGCGGACGGCGGCCTCGTTCTCGCCATGGCCGAGAGCCGGCTGGCGCTCGACGCCGAGACGGCGGCCGCGGTTCGGGTGCGGACGGAGCCCGGTGGTGCGGCCGCGCGCGGACGACGGCTGTGGGACCTCGCACCCGGTGAGCGCGCCCGCGTCGTCGGCCTCGCCGCCGGCGCCTCCGCCTACCGCGCCAAGCTGCTGGCGATGGGCCTCCTGCCCGGTACGGTGATCGAGCTCGTCCGCTCGGCGCCATTGGGTGATCCGATGGAGCTGCGCGTGCGCGGCTACGGCTTGAGCCTGCGTCGCGCCGAGGCGGCCGTCCTCGAGCTGGAGGATCTCGCCCGATGACCGTCGTCCAGGTCGCGATGATCGGCAACCCCAACGCGGGCAAGACGACCCTCTTCAACGCGCTCACCGGTCTTCGCCAGGATGTCGGCAACTGGCCGGGCGTCACGGTCGAGAAGAAGGCCGGGCGCTTCGCCCATGCCGGCGTCGATGTCGAGGTGGTCGACCTGCCGGGCACCTACGCCCTGCACGCCGACGTCGACGGCCTTTCCCTCGACGAGCGCATCGCCCGCGACTACGCGCTCGAAGGCGCGGCCGACGTGCTCTTGAACGTCGTCGATGCCTCCAACATCGAGCGCAATCTGTACCTCACGGCACAGCTCGTCGAGCTCGGCCGGCCGCTGGTCGTGGCGTTGGCCATGGTCGACGTCGCCCGCTCCTGGGACGTCGTCGTCGACGCCGACGTGCTGGCGCAGCGGCTCGGCTGTCCGGTCGTGCCGATCACGGCCGCGAGCGGCGCGGGGCTCGGCGCGTTGCGCACGGCGCTCGTGGAGGCGGCGCGCGCGCCGCGGGGACCGGCGGGCCGCATCGTCTACGCGCCGGCGGTCGAGGCGGCGCTGGACGATCTGCTCACGCGGGGCCTCACCCCGGACCGCGCCGCGGCGGTGCGCCGCCTCGAGGGGGCCGGAGCCCGCGGTGAGGCGGCCATCGCCGAGCTCGACGCGGACGCCGACATCGCCGTCGCCAGCGGGCGTTACACGTTCGTCGCCGAAGCTGCGGGCGCCGCCGTGCGCCGGGGCGTCGGGCGCGAGCGGCGCATCTCGGATGCGCTCGACCGGGTGATCCTGCACCGCGTGCTGGGCATCCCGATCTTTCTCGCGTGCATGTACGCGCTGTTCATGCTGACCATCAACGTGGGCGGCGCGTTCGTCGACTTCTTCGACATCCTCGG
>CAYZSE010000011.1:13737-18213 GCA_964481035.1 uncultured Geminicoccaceae bacterium
GGCAAGGCCTTCGTGCCGATGATCCTCGGCTTCGGCTGCACCATCCCGGCGGTGATGGCGACGCGTACCCTCGACGACGCCCGCGACCGGACGATCGCCATCATGATGGCGCCCTTCATGTCCTGTGGCGCGCGGCTGCCGGTCTACGCGCTCTTTGCCGCTGCCTTCTTCCCGACGGGCGGCCAGAACCTCGTCTTCGCGCTGTACCTGATCGGCATCATCGCGGCGATCCTCACGGGTCTCGTGCTGCGCCACACGCTCCTCCAGGGCCGGACCTCGCCCTTCATCATGGAGCTGCCGCCCTACCGCCTGCCGCGGCCAGGCGCGATGCTGCGCCGCACGGGCGAGCGCCTGTGGAGCTTCATCGAGGGTGCCGGGCGGATCATCGTGGCGGTGGTCGTCGTCATCACCTTCCTCAACGCCTGGGGCACCGACGGCCGGTTCGACGCCGCCGACAGCGACCGCTCGGTGCTCGCCGCGATCGGCCGCACGATCACGCCGGTCTTCGCGCCGATGGGCATCGAGGAGGAGAACTGGCCCGCGACCGTGGGCCTCTTTACCGGCATCCTCGCCAAGGAGGCCGTGGTCGGCACGCTCGATGCTCTCTACACCGACCTCGCCCGGGCCTCGGCACCTGCGGCAGCGGAGGCGGCGCCCGCGCTCGGCGCCGCCGCGTGGACCGCGCTCGCGACCATCCCGGAGAATCTGGGCCTCGTCGCCGACGGCTGGGCCGATCCGGCCGGCATTGCCGTCGCGACCTTCGCCGACGATGCGGCCGCGGCCGCAGCCAACGCCGTCACCACCGGCACCTTCGGGGCGATGCAGGAGCGGTTCGACGGCCCGGCGGGCGCGTTTGCCTATCTTCTCTTGGTCCTCCTCTACGCGCCCTGCCTCGCCGCCATGGGCGCCATCTGGCGCGAGGCCGGACCGCGTTGGGGCACCTTTGCCGCGCTCTGGACGACGGGTCTCGGCTACCTCACCGCGGTCGCCTTCTACCAGGCGGCGACGTTGGCCCGCGATCCCGTCGCGTCCTCGCTCTGGCTCGCGGTGATCGCGGCGGTCGTCGTGATCGGCTATCGCGGGCTGGCCCGCGCCGGAGCGTCCGGTGGCGGCGTTCCGGCGCGGGCGCTGTAGCGGTCGTGCTGCTCGAGCTGCGCGATCGGCTGCGCGCGACCGGGCCGGCGACCGCGGGCGAGCTCGCCCACCGCCTCGGCCTGCCGGTGCCGCTCGTCGAGGACATGCTCCAGCGCTGGATCGCCAAGGGCCGGGTCCGGCGCCGCGCCGACCTCGACCGCTGCGGGCGTTGCGGCAAGCGCGGCACGTGCGGCGTCGTTGCCGACGAGTGCGGCGATCGCTATGCCTGGGTCGAGGACCAGGCTACGCCCAGCCGCCACTGAAGGGGATGACGGTCCCGGTCATGAAATCGGCGGCCGGCGAGGCGAGGAAGGCGAGGACAGCGCCCGCCTCCTCCGCCGAGGCCAGCCGCCGGAGCGGTATGTTGGCCTCGATCTTGGCCCGGGCTTCGGGATCGGTGAGCAGCTCGTCGGGAAAGTAGGTCGGGCTCGCGACGAAGTTGGGGGCGAGGGCCAGGACCTTGATGTCGTCCTTGGCGAGCTCGACTGCGAGCGTCTTCGCCATGGCGTTGGCGGCGCCGCGGGCGATGACGTAGGGCGCGTAGTTGGCGAGCCCGCGCAAGGGCGCTGCGGACGTCACCAGCACGACCTTGCCGCCGCCGCGCCGGCGGAAGTTCGGCACGAAGGCGGCAATGCGCTGGAACGGCTCGACGCACAGCGCCGTCAGCGCCGCCTGCAGCTCGTCCGCGGCATCCGGGCCGAGCGGGGCGCGGATGGCGGGATGATCGTCGTTGGCGATGAGGCAGGCGAGCGGTCCAACCTCCGCGGCGAGGGCCTCGGGATCTTGCTGCGCGAGTGCCATGAGGCCGGGATGAGCGCGGGCGAAGCGGGCGCGCTCTTTCGCGTCCGCAAAGCTCGGATCGTGGCAGAGGACGTGTGCGCCACGCGCGAGGCAGGCCCGCGCCGCGGCGAGCCCCAAGAACCCTTCGACGTGGGTGACGAGGATGCGTGCGCCCGCGAGATCACCCGGATCCGGCGCCATGCGCTTAGAAGCGCAAGGCCTGCACCTGGACCACCTCGGGGATGGCTTCCAGCGCCTGGATGACGGAGCCGGGCACGTCCTGGTCGACCTCGAGGAGCGCGATCGCCTCGCCCCCGGCAGCATCGCGGCCGAGATGGAAGTTGGCGATGTTGACATGGGCGTCGCCGAGGATCGTGCCGAGCCGGCCGATGAAGCCCGGCAGGTCCTTGTTGCGGATGTAGAGCATCCGTGGGCCGAGTTGCGCGTCCATGCGGATGCCGCGGATCTCGACGATACGCGGCGCCTCGCCCTGGACCAGCGTGCCCGAGACCGTGCGGGTGCCGCGCTCGGTCTCGACGTCGAGCGTCACCAGGGTGGTGTAGCCGTCGACCCGCTCGCGCGTCGTCACCTGGACGTCGATGTCGCGCTCGCGGGCGACCAGCGGGGCGTTGACCATGTTGACGCTCTCGGACATCGGCCGCAGCAGGGCCTCGAGCGCGCTGGCGACCAGCGGGCGGGTGTTGAGCTCCGCGGCGTGGCCGGCGAAGGTCAGGTGCGCGCCCGTGAGCCCGGTCCGGGTGAGCTGGCCCGCGAAGCTGCCGAGCTGGCTGCAGAGCTTCATGTAGGGCTTGAGCCTCGGCGCCTCCTCGGCGGAGACCGAAGGCATGTTGAGGGCGTTCACGACCGCACCGGTGGTGAGGTAGTCGGCCATCTGCTCGGCGACCTGCAGCGCGACGTTCTCCTGCGCCTCCGCTGTCGAGGCGCCGAGATGCGGCGTGACCACGGTCTGCTCGAAGCCGAACAGCGGGTTCTCGCGGGCCGGCTCCTCGGTGAAGACGTCGAGCGCCGCGCCGGCGACGTGGCCCGCGGCGAGGGCGTCCGCGAGCGCCGCCTCGTCGATGATCCCGCCGCGCGCGCAGTTGACGATCCGCACGCCCTTCTTCATCGCCGCGAGCGCCTTGGCGTCGATCAGGTTGCGGGTCTGATCGTTCAACGGCGTGTGGATCGTGATGAAGTCGGCCCGGGCGAGGAGCTGGTCGAGGTCGACCTTCTCGATGCCGAGGTCGGCGGCGCGCTCCGGCGACAGGAACGGGTCGTAGGCTACGACCCGCATCTTGAGGCCGAGCGCGCGGCTGGCGACGATCGAGCCGATGTTGCCGCAGCCGACCAGCCCCAGGACCTTCGAGGTCAGCTCGACGCCCATGAAGCGGGACTTCTCCCACTTGCCCGCGCGGGTCGAGCGATCGGCGGCAGGGATGTCGCGGGCGAGCGCGAACATCATCGCGATGGCGTGCTCGGCGGTGGTCACCGAGTTGCCGAAGGGGGTGTTCATGACGACCACGCCCGCGGCGGTCGCCGCCGGCACGTCGATGTTGTCGACGCCGATCCCGGCGCGGCCGACGACCTTGAGGCGCGGCGCCGCGGCCAGGACCTCGGCCGTGACCTTGGTCGCCGAGCGGACGGCGAGGCCGTCGAAGGCGCCGATCTCGGCGATCAGCTTGTCGGGCGCGAGGCTCGTCGCCACGACCGCCTCGACCCCGCGCTCGGCGAAGATCTCGGCGGCGCGGGGGCTGAGCTTGTCGGCGATGAGAACACGGGGCTGGGTCATGGCTGCTGCTCCTCAGGCCGCGAGCGGCTGCTTGGCTTCGGCGAAGGCCCAGTCGAGCCACGGGACCAACGCCTCGAGGTCGCTGGTCTCGACCGTGGCCCCGCCCCACAGGCGCAGGCCCGGCGGGGCGTCGCGGTAGCTGGCGATGTCGTAGGCCACGCCCTCGCCTGCGAGGCGGCCGCAGAGATCCTTGACGAAGGCGTTCTGCGCGATCTCGTCGAGGCGCGCGATGCCCGGATCGACGATCTTGAGGCAGATCGAGGTCGGCGACCGCAGCGCCGGATCGGCGGCCAGGAAGTCGACCCAGGGCGTACGCTCGACCCAGGCGGCGACCGCCTCGAGATTGGCGTCGGTTCGCGCGATCAGCCCGGGCAGGCCGCCCAGGCCCTCGGCCCAGGCGAGCGCGTCGAGGGCGTCCTCGACGGCGATCATCGACGGGGTGTTGATGGTCTCGCCCTTGAAGATGCCGGCGATGAGCCTGCCGCCCTTGGTCAGCCGGAAGATCTTGGGCAGCGGCCAGGGCGGGGTGTGGCTCTCGAGGCGGGCGACGGCACGCGGGCTGAGTGCCAGCATCCCGTGCTGCGCCTCGCCGCCGAGCACCTTCTGCCACGACCAGGTGACGACATCGAGCTTGGCCCAAGGCAGGTCCATGGCGAAGGCGGCCGAGGTCGCGTCGCAGAGGGTGAGCCCCTGGCGGTCGCAGGATATCCAGTCGCCGTTCGGGACGCGCACGCCGGAGGTGGTGCCGTTCCAGCAGAAGACGATGTCGTGCG
>CAYZSE010000011.1:18313-37855 GCA_964481035.1 uncultured Geminicoccaceae bacterium
CCGGCCGCCTGCAGAAGGACCTCGACTCGACGATGACGCTACCTCCGCTCTCCATACTGCTCGCCGGGCCGCGCGGCTTTTGCGCCGGGGTCGACCGCGCGATCGAGATCGTCGAGAACGCGCTTCAGACCTACGGGCCGCCGGTCTACGTGCGCCACGAGATCGTCCACAACAAGCACGTGGTCGACGCGCTCCGGGCCAAGGGTGCCGTGTTCGTGGACGAGGTCGAAGAGGTGCCCGACGACGGCCTCGTCGTCTTCTCCGCGCACGGTGTGCCGAAGCGGGTGCCCGAGGAGGCGCGGGTCCGCCGTCTGCTCTATACCGACGCCACCTGCCCGCTCGTCAGCAAGGTGCATCGCGAGGTCGAGGGCCATCACGCCGCCGGGCGGACGGTGATCCTCATCGGCCATGCCGGGCACCCGGAGGTCGAGGGCACCATGGGCCAGGTGCCCGAGGGCGCGGTGCTGCTCGTCGAGGATACCGACGACGTCGACCGCCTCGTCGTCGACGATCCCGAGCGCCTCGCCTTCGCGACCCAGACGACGCTCTCGGTGGCCGACACCGCCGCCATCGTCGACCGGCTCAAGGCGCGCTTTCCCGGCATCGAGGGGCCGCGGCGCGAGGACATCTGCTACGCCACGACCAACCGGCAACGGGCGATCGAGGAGGTCGCCGCGCGGGCCGACGCGGTGCTCGTCGTCGGCGCGCCCAACTCGTCGAACTCGAAACGGCTGGTCGAGGTCGCCAAGGCCGCCGGGTGCCCACGTGCCTGGCTGATCGAGACCGCCGAGCAGATCGACTGGGGCTGGCTCGAAGGCGTTCGCACGCTCGGGCTCACCGCCGGCGCCTCGGCCCCCGAGCTCCTCGTCCAGGGCGTGGTCGAAGCCTGCCGCGCGCGCTTCGCCGTCACCGCCGAGGAGGTCACGGTCACCACCGAGGATGTGGTCTTCCGCGCCCCGCCGGTGCCGCAGCGCCGCGCGTCCTGACCGCCCTTGGCTGTCTTCACGCCGATCGACGAGGCCACCGTCGAGGCGCTCGTGCGGGACTACGGCCTCGGCCGGCCGGTCCGCTGGCACGGTATCCAAGAAGGCGTCGAGAACTCGAATTTCTACATCGAGGCGAGCGAGCGCCGCGTCATCCTGACGCTCTACGAGAAGCGCGTGGCGCCTGCGGACCTGCCGTTCTTCCTGGGCGTCATGGAGCACCTGGCACGCCGGGGCGTGCCGTGCCCGACCCCGCTCGTGGATCGCTGCGGGCGGCGCTTGCGCGAGATCGCGGGCCGGCCGGCGGCGTGCGTCACCTTCCTCGACGGCCGGTCGGTCCGCGCCGGGACGCGCGAGCAGTGCCGGGCGTTGGGCGCGGCGCTCGCCGCCCTGCACCAGGCCGGCCGCGACTATCCCGACGCGCGTCCCAACGACCTGGCGCTCGCCGGCTGGCGGCAGATCTTCGAGCGCATCGGCGACCGGGCCGACGAGGTGGCGCCGGGCCTCGCCGCGGAGCTCGCCGGCGAGCTCGAGAGCCTCGAGGGCCAATGGCCTTCGCACCTGCCCGAGGGGGTGATCCACGCCGACCTGTTTCCTGACAACGTCTTTTTCAGGGACGCGACGGTGACGGGGCTGATCGACTTCTACTTCGCCTGCACCGACGGCTTCGCCTACGACCTCGCGATCTGCCTGAATGCCTGGTGCTTCGAGCGCGACGGCGCCTTCAACGCGACCAAGGCGCGAGCGCTGACCGCTGGGTATCGGGCGGTGCGGCCGCTCGAGGCGGCGGAGATCGGGGCGTTGCCGGTGCTGTGCCGGGGTGCTGCGCTGCGCTTTCTGCTGACCCGCCTCCACGACTGGCTCGAGCACGTCGAGGGCGCGCTGGTCGTGCGCAAGGATCCGCTCGAATACGTCGCCAAGAACCGCTTTCACCGCGGCATCCGCGGGCCGGGTGCCTATGGCCTCGACTGAGCCCGCGGGCGATGCCGTCGAGATCCACACCGACGGCGCCTGCTCCGGCAACCCGGGCCCGGGCGGCTGGGCTGCGATCCTGCGCTGGGGCGGTCACGAGAGGGAGCTCTCGGGCGGAGCGGCCCTGACGACCAACAACCGCATGGAGCTCACCGCCGCCATCGCCGCCCTCGAGGCCTTGAAGCGACCGAGCCGCGTCGAGCTCTGGACCGACAGCAACTACCTCAAGGATGGGATTACCGCCTGGATCGACGGCTGGAAGCGCCGCGGCTGGCGCACCGCCGCCAAGCAGCCCGTCAAGAACCGCGATCTCTGGGAGCGTCTCGACGCGGCGCGCGAGCGGCACGACGTCCACTGGCGCTGGTTGAAGGGGCACGCCGGCCACCCGCTCAACGAGCGCGCCGACGCGCTCGCGCGCGGCGCCCTCGAAGCCCACCGCTAGCGCGTTTCCCGGTCAGGTTGATCTACGCCCATTCCGCACCCCGCCCAGCCGCCCCCGGCCGCCCATGGCATCGTAACGTCGTGGGCGGCTGGGCGGGGTGCGGGATGGGCAAGCATTTCGGGAAATGCGCCAGCGCCGCGGCCCATCGGTATCGACGCCGACGTGGCAGAAGAGGGGGGCGCTACGTACCGGCTCGTGGTCGGCACCATCAAGCAACGTCGTCCTTGATGTGCGCTTGCTCGTCGTGGATGCAGGCCGCTGTTCGTCGGGCGAGGAGAGGGCCGGGGGGGTCATTGGCGGACGAGGCCGAGCCGGGCGCGTCCTCCGCTCGCGGCCGGGGCGGCGAGCGGCCTCAAAGGAGATCGATCCCGAAGTTGCGCGTCGGGTCGAGCTCGGGGGCGGGTCGGCCGGACGGCGCCGCGGCGGCGCCGCCACGGCGCGGCAGGAACCGCCCGCTGCCCGGCCGGGCCCGGATCGCGCCGTCGGCGACGACGACCTCGCCGCGGCGGAGCACCGTTGTGGGCCAGCCGCGGACCGTGAGCCCCGCGAACGGCGTGTAGCCGGTGCGGTCGCCGGCGAGCTCGGCCGAGAGCGTGACCTCGCGGTCCACGTCCCAGAGCGCGAGGTCGGCGTCCAGGCCGATGGCGATCGAGCCCTTGGCGTGCGCGAGGTCGTAGAGCCGTGCGGGCTCGGTCGCGGTCGCCTTGACGAAGCCCTGCAGGTCCATGCGGCCCCGGGTGACCATCCGATCGAACAGGATGGGCAGGCGAAAGGCGAGGCCCGGCAGACCATTGGGTACCGACGTGAAGTCGGGATCGGGCCCGGCCCGGTACTTGCCCTGTGCATCGGCCGCGTAGGGCGCGTGATCGGAGCTGACGGTGCTGAGCGTGCCGTCCGCGAGCGCCTGCCACAGCGCGTCTCGGTCGCGCGCCTCGCGCAAGGGCGGGCTGCAGATCCACTTGGCGCCCTCGCCGCGCGGCCGGTCGAGGTCGTCGCGGTCGAGGACGAGGTAGTGCGTGCAGGTCTCGGCCCAGAACTTGGCCCCCTCGGCCTTGGCCCGGCGGATCACCTCGAGCTCCTCGACCGTCGAGACGTGGAAGATCATGACCGGCTGGTCGAGAAGCCGCGCCATGGCGATGGCCCGGTGGATGGCCTCGGCCTCGCCTTCGCGGGGGTGGCTGATCGCGTGGAACTTGGCGCTCGTGTGCCCGCGCTCGAGCAGGCGGTTCGCGAGCCAGACGATCATCGCGTGGTTCTCGGCGTGGACGCAGACCAAGAGCCCGTGCCGGCGCGCGGCCTCGAGCACGGCGAGCGCCTGGCCGTCGTCGAGGCGGATCCGGTCGTAGGTGAGGAAGATCTTCAGCGAGCCGTGGCCGGCGGCGACCAGGGGCGGCAGCTCGTCCGCCAGGACCTCGGGCCTGGGGTCGGCGAGGATGAGGTGGAAGGCGGAGTCGACGAGCGCGCCCCGCTGCGCCAGCGCGTGGTAGTCGGCCGCCGCCTGCTCGAGGCTCGCGCCGACGTGCTGGGCGACGAAGGGGATGACCGTGGTCGTGCCGCCGAGTGCGGCCGAGCGGGTGGCGCTCTCGAAGGTGTCGGCGTTGAGGATGCCCGCGGCCGAGACCTGCTCGATGTGGCAGTGGCTGTCGACGCCGCCGGGCAGGACCAGCCGGCCGGCGGCATCGAGCGTGCGGAGGGCTTCGAGCCCGCGGCCGATGGCGACGATCCGGCCGTCCTTGATGCCGAGGTCGGCGTCGAAGGTGTCGACCGCCGTGGCGACGCGGCCGCCCGCGACGACGAGGTCGAGCGTGGTCATCGGCCGTGCTCCGTTCTAGCTTGGGCTGGAGCAGGAACAAATCGCTAGCACGCCTCGCCTGAGGGAACCATGGCCGCCCCGCGGATCGTCGTCGTCAACCCGAACTCGAACGCGGAGGTCACGGCGGGCCTGGACCGCGCGCTCGCGCCGCTGCGCTTCGCAGGCGGGCCCGCGATCGTCTGCGAGACGCTCGTCGAGGGTCCGTTCGGCATCGAGAGCCAGGCCGACGTCGAGGCGGTGACCCTGCCGCTCCGCCGCCGGGTGCGGGAGGAGGATGCGGCGGCCTGGGTCATCGCCTGCTACTCCGACCCGGGGCTCATGGTCTGCCGCGAGGCGACCGAGCGGCCCGTCTTCGGTATCGCCGAGAGCGGCATCATGGCGGCCATGCAGCGCGGCGACCACTTCGGCGTCGTCGCCATCCGCAGGCGCTCGATCCCGCGGCACGCGCGCCAGCGCCGAGCGCTCGCGGTGGAGAGCCGCCTCGCCGGCGAGCGGCCGCTCGAGCTCACCGTCGCCGAGCTCGCCCATGAGGGGGTGACCTGGGGCCGCCTCGTCGACGTCGGCCGCGAGCTCAAGGACCTCGACGGCGCGGACGTGCTCGTCCTCGGCTGCGCCGGCATGGCTCGCTACCGAAAGCGCCTCGAAGACAAGCTCGACATGCCCGTCGTCGACCCGACCGAGGCCGCGGTCACGAGCGCCTTCGGCACCGTCGTGCTCGGCGCCGGCGATGATTGAGACGGCCACCGACAAGCCCGCGAAGACGCCCTGGAAGCGGCTGCTCTTCGAGGACATCCCCAACGGCCAACTCGACCGCCGTGCCTTCGCCCGCGGCCTGATCGGCCTCGCCGCCATGCTCGGGCTCGCGCTCGTCGTCTTCCAGGCCCACTTTCACTACGCCGAGAGCTTCAGCGAGGAGGGGATGGTGCGGGGGTTGGCCGTCGTCGTCCAGCTCGCCGGCTACGTCATCGCCGCCGTGTTCGCGACGGTCATCGCCGTGCTCGCGGCGGCGGGCGCCAACCTCGTCGCCAAGCGGCTCAGGCATATCGGCCTGCCCGGCTGGCACGCGCTGGCCGTCCTCTGCGTCCTCGGCACGGCCTTCTCGCTCGGTGCGCCCGCCGCCGCCGCGCTCGGCTACGTCGCCGTGATCTGGGCGGCGCTGTTCTTCATGCCGTCGCTGCGGCCTCGCCGCCGCGGCTGAGGGAGAGGCGAGCGTGCGCGTCGTCGGCGTCGCCTAACCCGGCCGGCACGACGGGGCTCGTCACCCGCCCGACCGCCGCCGCCACCTCGCTGATCACACGGCGCGCGCCTGGACGAGCGGGGCGAGCTCACTCATCCGGTCGATGACGAGCTGCGCGCCTGCGGCTTCCAGCTTGGCACCGTGCGACGCCTGGTCGGCATGGCCGCCGGCGTAGCCGAAGACGGTCATGCCGGCAGCGCGCCCGCCGCGGACACCGTTGACGCTCGATTCGATGAGCAAGGTCTGGCGGATGGGCACGCCCATCTCGGCGGCGGCGAGCTGGTAGAGGTCGGCCGCCGGCGGCTCGCGCGTCGCCATCGCCGTGGTGAAGAGATGGGGCTGGAAGCTGTCCCAGAGACCGGCGACCTCCAGGGCCCGCCGCGCCACGGGCCGCGAAAAGCCGGACAGGGCGGCGAGGGGGCGGCGCAGCCGTCGAAGCGTGCCGGCGGCGTCCGGCGTCGCCCGCAGCTCCCGCTCGAAAGCACCGATCAGCCGCGCCTCGAGCGCCGCGGTGAAGCCTTCGGGCAACGCTCGGCCGAATTCCGCCTCGATGCTGGCCCGCGCGGCGGCGTCGCTGCGGCCGTCGAACCGCGCCGCGAACCGATCGCGCTCGAGGTCGAAGCCGTGCTCGCCGAGCGCCGCCGTCCAGCAACGCGCCCGGATCGCGGCGCTGCCCACCAGCGTGTCTTCTATGCCCAGCAGAACCAGGGCCGGACCCCGCATCGCCGTCGCTCCCAGCCGTTCGCCCGACAGTAGGTGGCCTTGCGCGCGGCGACCGGATGACCTTAGGTCGCGGCCTCGTCGGGCGCGATGCGGGCGAGGATCGAGCCGGCCTGCTCGCCGGACGCGAGCTCCGCGAGGAACGCGGCGGTCTGCGGCGCCGGCATCGGCCGGGCGAAGAGGTAGCCCTGCGCCTCGTCGCAGGCGTGCCGACGCAGGAAGTCCAGCTGGGTCCGCCGTTCCACCGACGTCGCGACGGCGGCCCGTCCCATCCGGCGCGCGAGCTCGATGATCGTCTGCACCACCGCCTTGGCGTGGGCGTCGTCGTCGAGGCGGTGCACGAACGCCCCGGCGATCTTCAGGCGATCGAAGGGTATCCGGCCGAGATGGCTCAGCGATGCGTAGCCGGTGCCGAAGCCGTCGATGGCGATGGCGACGCCTTCGTCGTGGAGCTGGCGGAGGTGCGCGAGGACGGCGTCGGCGTTGCGGCCGAACATGGCATCTTCGCTGATCTCGATGCCGATGCGGCTGCGGTTGCGCCGAAGCCGCGCGTTGAGATCGACGAGGGCTCCGAAGACGTCCTCGCGCACGAGCCCGTTGGCCGACAGGTTGACGCTCACGCGAACCGGCGGCACCCGCGCCGCCGTCCAGCCCATCACGCAACGCTCGGTCTCGTCGAGCAGCCAATGGGTGAGCGGGGTCAACAGGCCGGCTCCTTCGGCCAGGGGGATGAACAGCTCGGGTGGCACGTCGCCGCGGCGCTGCGAGGGCCAGCGGGTCAGCGCTTCGAGACCGACGACGCGACCCGTGGCGAGCTCAACCTGAGGTTGGAAGACGAGGGTCAGCCCGTCGCGGGCGAGCGCGTGCTCCAGCTCGCGCACGATCTGCTGGCGTCGCGCGTCACGATCGCGCAGCTTCGCGTTGTACGAACGGACCGCCATCCCGCCGCTCTGTTTGGCCTCGTACATTGCCGCGTCGGCGGCGCTCAACAGCGCGTGCGGCAGGCTGCCGTCCTCGGGGAACAGGGCGGTGCCGAGGCTCGCCCGGAAGCGGAGCTCGTGGCTGCCGTAGCGCACGGGATCGGCGAGCCGCCGCTTGAGCCGGTCGGCGATGGCCGCGACCAGCGGCGCGTCGGTGGCGCCGGCGACGACCAGCACGAACTCGTCGCCGCCGAGGCGGGCGGCGACGTCGCCGGGACGCAGGTCGCGCTTCAGCCGCTGTGCGACCGCCTTCAGCACCTCGTCGCCGGCGGCGTGCCCGTAGACGTCGTTGAGCGGCTTGAAGCCGTCGAGATCGATCAGGATCAGCCCGAAGGATCCGGCGGCGCTCGACGTCAGCTCCGCGAGGTGCTCCTCCAGCCCGCGGCGATTGGCGAGACCGGTGAGATCGTCGTGGTGGGCGAGGTAGGCGATTTCCGCGCCGGCGCGTTGGGCCGCCGTCTCCGCCTGTCGCACGCGCTTGAGCGACGGCACTGCCAGGATGGCCGCCTCGATCAACAGCAGGGCGAAGGCCAGCACGGTCAGGGCACGGTGTCGCCGCAGCGTCCGCTCTCGCTCGGCAGACCATGCGCCGCGTAGCGCCGCAGCGATGCTTTCGAGCGTTGCGTGGACGCCTTCGACGGATCCCGGCGGGACGACACCCTGCGGGGCGGCCGTGAGAAGGTCGTCGATCTCGCCTACGAGCCCGGCGACCGTCGCCGTCCCGAGATGGTCGGAGAGGTCGCGCGCGCGATCGGCGATGTCGCGCCAGGCCGCGCGCACGGTCTCGGCTCGTCCGGCGCTGTCGCTGTCGGCGGCCGCGCGGAAGCTGGTCTCGAAGCGCTGACGGCTGACCTCGAAGGCCCGCATCCGCGCGTCCAAGGCGAGGTCGGCGTCGACGGCGCGTTCGCCCAGCATGAACATGCCCAAGGTCACGACGATCAGCGCCAAGACGATGGCGACGGGCAGGCCGACCGACGGGGGTGACGGAGGGGGCATGGGCGAGGGGTGGTCCACGAACGGGCTTCAGATGGGCGCTCGCCTCAGCTATGCCCCATGCCGGTAAACAAACACCTAACCACGCCGTGCGGCGCAGGCGCTCGGGCTCATGACCCTCACCGCGCATCTCCTCTACGCCTCAGCCTGGCTCAGCTTCGGCCTCGGCCACTCGCTGCTCGCCGGTCGTCGCGGGCGCGCTCTCATGGCGCCCCTGGTCGGTCGGCGGCATCGCTTGGCCTACAACGTCGTGGCGGTGCTGCACCTCGCGACGATCTTGGCGCTCGGGCGGATGGTGCTTGCGCCCGATCCCGTGCCCTTCGACCGCCCTGTCTGGCTCATGGCGCTGCAGGCGGCGGCGGTGCTCGCGGCGGTTCTCCTGTTCGTCGCCGGCGGTCGCCGCTACGACCTGGCGCGCTTGTCCGGGATGCGGGTGGAAAACGCGGGTGCGCCGGTGGAGCCGCTCGTCACCGACGGCATCCACGCCCACCTGCGCCATCCGCTCTACGCGGCAGGCTATCTCTTGCTGTTCGGGCTCGTCAGCGACGAGCTGGCCCTCGCGACGGCCGTTTGGGCCGCGCTCTACCTCGCGGTCGGCACGGCCATCGAGGAGCGACGCCTCGAAGGCATCTACGGTGACGCCTACCGTGCCTACCGGCGGCGCGTGCCGGCGTTGATCCCGCGGCTCAGCCGCTCTCCGCCCTGGGACGGTCGGTGACGAGCGCGTCGATCCGCGCGCGCCAGGCGGCGGTGCCGGTGAATGTCGCGCGGCGACCGGTGGTCTTCGGCGGCCAGTCGAGGCGGATCGTGAGCCGCTCAGCGAACGCCGCCGGCGGCAGGCGCTCGGGCCACTCGATGAGCAGAGCGCCCTGATCGAGCGCCTCTTCGAGGCCGAGCTCGGCGACGTCGCCCGGGCGCTCCAGCCGGTAGAGGTCGACGTGCCAGACCTCGAGATCCACGAAGCCGTAGGTCTGGACGAGGGTGAAGGTCGGGCTCGGCACCTCGATCGCGCCGCCGGCCAACCGCTGCAGGCAAGCGCGCGCCAGTGTCGACTTGCCGGCGCCGAGGTCACCCGCGAGCAGCACGACGTCGCCGATTTTCAGGCGCTCGGCGAGACGGGCGCCGAGCCGGCACGTGGCGGCGTCGTCCCCCAGGGACAACGTCGCCACGGCGGGCCGCCTAGTAGCGATAGGCGTCGGACTTGAAGGGTCCGACCGTCGGCACCCCGATGTATTTGGCCTGGTCGTCGTTGAGCTTGGTGAGCTTGACGCCGAGCTTCTCGAGGTGCAGGCCCGCGACCTTCTCGTCGAGGTGCTTGGGGAGCACGTAGACCTTCTTCTCGTAGCGCTCGGGATGGTTCCACAGGTCGATCTGCGCCAGCACCTGGTTGGTGAAGCTGGCGCTCATGACGAAGCTGGGATGCCCGGTGGCGCAGCCGAGGTTCACCAGCCGGCCCTTGGCGAGCACGATGATGCGCTTGCCGTCCGGAAACTCGACCTCGTCGACCTGCGGCTTGATCTCTGTCCACTTGTAGTTGTTGAGATCGGCGATCCGGATCTCGTTGTCGAAGTGCCCGATATTGCAGACGAGCGCGCCGTCCTTCATCGCCCGCATGTGGTCGAGGGTGATGATGTCCTTGTTGCCGGTGGCGGTGACGAAGATGTCGGCGACGGGCGCGGCGTCCTCCATGGTCACCACCTCGTAGCCCTCCATGGCCGCCTGCAGCGCGCAGATCGGGTCGATCTCGGTGACCATCACCCGTGCTCCCTGCGAGCGCAGGCTCTCGGCCGAGCCCTTGCCGACGTCGCCATAGCCGGCGACCACGGCGGTCTTGCCGGCCAGCATGATCCCCGTCGCCCGCTTGAGGCCGTCGACCAGGCTCTCGCGGCAGCCGTAGAGGTTGTCGAACTTGGACTTGGTGACGCTGTCGTTGACGTTGATCGCCGGGGACATGAGGGTGCCGGCGCGCTCCATCTCGTAGAGCCGGAGCACGCCCGTCGTCGTCTCCTCCGAGATGCCGCGGACGTCGGCCATCAGGCCCTTGTACTCCTGGTGCATCATGAGCGTCAGGTCACCACCGTCGTCGAGGAGCATGTTGGGCCGCCAGCTGGCATGACCCTCGATCGTCTGGCGGATGCACCAGTCGTACTCCTCCTCGGTCTCCCCCTTCCACGCGAATACCGGAACGCCGAGGTCGGCGACGGCGGCGGCGGCGTGGTCCTGGGTCGAGAAGATGTTGCAGGACGACCAGCGGACCGAGGCGCCGAGATGGGCGAGCGTCTTGATGAGGACGGCCGTCTCGATCGTCATGTGCAGGCAGCCGGCGATACGGGCGCCGGCGAGCGGCTGGGCATGGCCATACTCCTCACGGAGCGCCATCAGGCCCGGCATCTCGCGTTCGGCCAGCTCGATCTCCTTGTGACCCCAGCCCGCGAGCGAGATGTCCTTGACCTTGTAGTCTCCGTCCATCGTCATCAGGCATCACCTTGCTGTTCATGGAAATGGCCCGCCGGGGCCGGCTCGGGTCCGCTTAAGCGAAGCGTGAGGTCAGTCAACCCTCACTCGTGAAACTGGTCTTGGACCAGCGCACCCAGCGCCGCCACGGCGGCTTCCGCCTCCGGCCCGTGCGCTTCGATATGCAACTCTGAGCCCGGTCCGGCCACCAGCATCATCAGATCCATGATCGAGGTGCCGTCGACCTTCAGCTCCGCCTTGCGCACCAGCACCTCGGCGTCGAAGCCCTGGGCGGTCTTGGCGAACAGTGCGGCGGCGCGGGCGTGCAGGCCCCGCGCGTTGCGCACCGTCACCACGCAGCCGTGGTTCATCCGCCGACGTCGAGCAAGGCGCTCGCGACGGCGATGTACCTTCGCCCGGCGTCCTGGGCCTCGCGCACCGCATCGCCCACGCTGCTCTCGCCACGCACCTCGGCGAGCTTGATGAGCATCGGCACGTTCATGCCGGCGATGACCTCCACCTGGCCGCGATGCATCGCCGAGATGGCGAGGTTGGAGGGCGTGCCCCCGAACATGTCGGTCACCAGGATCACGCCTTGGCCGGTGTTGACCTCGGCGGCGGCGGCCACGATGTCGTCGCGGCGCTGCTCCATGTCGTCGTCGGGGCCGATGCACACCGTGCGGATCTGGACCTGCGGGCCGACCACGTGCTCCATCGCCGCGAGAAACTCGAGGGCGAGCTGGCCGTGCGTGACGAGCACGAGACCGATCAAGCGATCTGCCCCGCGGCGGCGATCTCGCGCAGGACGGCCTGCTCGCGGTGGCGAAGCGTCGCCTTGAAGCCGCGCTCGGCGAGCCAGCCCGCCGCGAGCTCGGCGACGAACACGGAGCGGTGCTTGCCGCCGGTACAGCCGAACGCGACCGTCAAGTAGCTCTTGCCCTCGTCGCGATAGGCCGGGACCAGAAGCTCGAGAAGGGCGGACAGCCGTTGGATGAACTCCGGGAACCGGCTGTCCTCGCGGATGAAGCTCTGCACGCCCGGATCCATCCCCGTGAGCGGTTGCAGCGACGGCTCCCAGTGCGGGTTGTTGAGGAAACGGACATCGAAGACGAGATCCGCCTCACGCGGGATGCCATGCCGATAGGCGAAAGAGACGACCTCGATCGCGAGATTGTCAAGCCGGCCACCGGCGTAGCGCGCCACCACCGCCCGGCGCAACTCCTGCGCGGTCAAGCTCGTCGTGTCCAAGAGCTCGTCGGCGGCCTCGCGGATGCCCGCCATCATCGTCCGCTCGGCGTGGATCGCCTCCACGACCGGCCGGTCGGCCATCGGATGTCGGCGCCGGGTCTCCGTGAAGCGCTGCACGAGGATCTCGTCGTCACATTCGAGGTAGACCAACGACACCTGTCCCGGATGGGCGTGCCGCAGGTGGGCGAGCAGGTGGAGAAGGCGATCCGGCGCGAATTGCCGCGAGCGCGTGTCGATACCGACGGCCAGCGGAGCGCCGACGCTGTCGCGGGCGTCGGCAATGGTGGGCAGCAGCGACAGGGGCAGGTTGTCCACCGCCTCGAAGCCGGCGTCCTCCAACGCGCGAAGCGCCGTGGTCCGGCCGGCCCCGGCCATGCCCGTAACGACGATCAGATCGGCCATCCACGCTCCCGCCCCCATATGCTTCACATAAGCCGTCGCACGCCGACTGTCAGCGGGTGGCGACACCGGCCGCGGTGCATCGTCGCAGGGATCAGGCGGCGGCGAAGCGGTCGTCGTCGCCGGTCAGGATGCGCCAAGCGGCCGCCTTGTCGTCGCTCTCGCGCAGGCGGCGGCGAACGGCCTCGTCGCGCAGCCGGCGGGCGACCTTGGCAAGCGTCTTGAGGTGCAACGTCTCGGCGCCGGCCGGCACGAGGAGGACGAAGACGAGATCGACCGGCGCGTCGTCGAGGGCGTCGAACGCGATCGGATCGTGCAGGACCCAGAAGAGCGCGTGCAGATCGACGAGGCCTGCGAGCCGAGCGTGCGGCAGCGCCACCCCCCGACCGACCCCGGTCGAGCCGAGCTGCTCGCGCTCCTTCAGCGCCGCGAGCACCTCGGGCGCGTCGAGCCGGGTCGCCGCGGCGGCGGCTTGCGCGATCTCCGACAGGAGTTGCCGCTTGCTCGACACCCGCACACCGAGCCGCACTTCCTCGGGGGAGAGAACGTCGACGAGTGCCGGCATGACGATCCCATGCATGGCTGGTGACAGCGACGGCCCCCTCGTCGCCCGCGATCAAGCCGAGGCGAGCAGGGTGGCCAGCTCGGGCGCCGTGCGAAGACCCGCAGCGGTGGTGAACCGCACCGCCCGCAAACCCGAAGCGCGGCCCGCCGCCACGTTGTCGGGTTGGTCGTCGATGAAGACGACCGCGGCGGGTTCTACGCCGATCCGCTCGATCAGCAAGCGGAAAATCCGCGGGTCGGGCTTCTTCATGCCGACCTCCCCGGAGACCAGGATGTCCCGGAAGTGGCCGAGCCAAGCGAACCGGTCGCGGGCGACGTGGAAGGTCTCGGCCGACCAGTTGGTCAGCGCGAAGAGCGGCACGCGACGCTCGGCGAGCGCTTCGAGGACGCGCACCGTCTCCGGGATGTCGCCGGCGATCATCTCGGGCCACCGCTCGGCGTAGGCCTCGATGAGCGCCGCCCGGTCGGGATGCCGGCCCTTGGCCTCGGCGACCGCTTCGGCCCAGCCGCGACCGGCGTCCTGCTCGGCGTTCCACGCGGGCGAGCAGACCTCGGCGAGGAACCACTCCATCTCCGCCTCGTCGGCGATGAGCTTGCGGTAGAGGTGGCGTGGGTTCCAATCGATGAGGACGCCGCCCAGGTCGAACGCGACGGCGCGCACCGGCGGGCGATCGGCGTTGTCCAGCTCCACGTCGTCCATGGGATCCTCTCTTGGCCACGCCAGCGAGCGTCAAGCGGCCCGAAACCGCCACGCCCGCATCGGCTGCAGGAAAGCATGGCCGCGCTCGGTCACGATACCGTGACGGTGAAAGCGGGCCTCGATCTCGGGGCGGGCGTCGTCGATGCGGGCGGCGCGCGCGGGATCGACCGCGACCCAGCCGCGCATCTCCGCCTCGAGATCGGCGACCACCACGTCGTAGGCGTAGTCGAACCGGCGCTCCAGCGCCCAGCCCCGGCCGCCCGCGTCGGCGAGCGCGTCGAGGGCGCTCGCGCGCACCTCGCTCTCGTCGTCGAGGGGCTGCATGAACGAGAAGTGCGCGCCCTCGGCCAAGGGCTCCGCGACAAAGAGAACGCCGCCCGCGACCGTCACGCGCCGGGCCTCGGCCAGGGCGCCGGCGGGCTCCGGAAAATGGTGCAGGCTGTTGAAGATCAAGGTCGCCTCGAACGTCGCGGCGGCGAACGGCAGGGCTTGTGCCGTGGCTGCCGCGACCGCCACGCCGGCCGCATGAGCGGCCCGGAGAACGGCGGGCTGCGCGTCGACGCCCGTAATCTGCGCGCCCTGGCGATTCAGCCAGCCGGCGAGCCCGCCCCGCCCGCAGCCGACATCGAGCATGGCGAGCCCGGTGAGCGGCGGTAGCGCTTCACACACGACCTCGGTATGACGCCTCTTGTCCATGCGCTGCCCTTCGCTTGGTGACCCGGCGCCCGGCTCCTTAGCGTCCGCAGCATTTCGAGGAAAGGCGCTCGCGCATGCGCGGCAAGGACGTCGTCGCCGGGCTCGTCACGCTCTTGCTCGTGGCCGCGCTCGGCGCCGGCTACGTCGCCCGCCAGATCGACGGCACGCTGAGCCGGCACGGCTGGATCGCGCTCGGCCTGGGCATCGCGGTCACGGTGGCGCTGGCCGCCGGGCTCGTGGGCCTGGCGCTTGCTTCCCATCACCGCGGCTTCGACGACGACGCGGGTCACCCGTGACCGATGCGGCGCGTCAGGCCGGCTCGAGCTCGCGAACGCCGCTGGTCGGCGCCGTCGCCGCGGTGGCGGCCCCGGCTACGGGCTCCGCCGCCGTCGCGGCCGCCCTTGCCCGATCCTCGCGGATCAGGCGCTTGGTCGCCACGAGCTGCTGGATGCCGATGGCGATCGGCAGGCCGAAGCCCAGGAGCGCCTTGAAGACGACGAACGCGACCGGCATGTCCATGGTCATGCTCCCACCAATGTCGACAGCACCATGAACATAGCCGCGCCGCCACCGGCGACCACCCGCCCCGCGAGTTCGCGGCGCTGCCGCGCGTCGAGCGCGCCATGATGAGGCCGTCGCGACCGGGCCGCGGCGAGCCCGTCGTCAACCTGCCGCCGGTCACGCGCTGGCTCATCCTCGCGCTGATCGTCGTCGGTGGCCTCGACTGGCTGAGCGGTGGCCGGCTCTCGTATTTCCTCTACTTTCCGGGCTTCACGGCCGACCCGGTGGTGCTCTGGCGCGCCTTCTCCTCGGCCTTCGTCCACGCCTCCTTCGCGCACCTGGCGCTCAACGTCGTGGCGCTCGCCATCTTCGGCTCGGTGCTGGAGCCGCGCATCGGCGGCCGCTGGCTGCTCGCCCTGTTCGCCGCCGGCGCGGTCGTCGGCCCGCTCACCCACGCGCTGTTCGACCCCGCCCCCGTCCTCGGTGCCTCGGCCGGCAACGGTGCGCTCGCCGGCTGCGGCCTGCTCTTGGCCCAGCGCCGCCAGCTCGGTCGGCACGGCCCGCTGATGCTGATCTTCGCCGGCATCTTCATGCTGACCAGCCTCGTCGGTTTCGTCTCGCCCTTCGCGAGCCAGATCGCCGATGCGGCGCACCTGGGCGGGATCCTGGCGGGCCTGCTGCTCGCCACCCGCATCCGCCTCTCCCACAGCGCGGTGTGGCGGCCATGAGCGGTGCCGTGGAAGGTGCTGCCGACCGGGCCACGGCGATCGCGGGCGCGACCGCACGGCTCGACGACGGCCGCTTTCAGGCGACGCTCGCCGAGCTCGTCGCCCACCCGACGGAAAGCCAAGGGGCGACCGCCGGGACGGCGCTCGACCGCTACCTCGACGCGGCGATCGCGCCGCGCCTCGAGCGCCTCGGCTTCACGTGCACGCGCTTCGCCAACCCCGCCGAGCACCCCGGTGGCTTTCTCGTCGCCGTCCGCGAGGAGGACCCGGCGCTGCCGACGGTGCTCACCTACGGGCACGGCGACGTCGTCCACGGCGACGCGGAGCACTGGTCCGAGGGCCTCGGGCCGTGGTGCCTCGTCGAGCGCGAGGGCCGCTGGTACGGGCGTGGCACCGCCGACAACAAGGGCCAGCACCTGGTCAATCTGGAGGCACTCGCGGCCGTGCTCGAGATCCGCGGCCGGCTCGGCTTCAACGTCAAGGTGCTCATGGAGATGGGCGAGGAGGCGGGCTCGCCCGGCCTCGACGCGTTCTGCGCGGCGGAGCGCGAGCGGCTCCGCGCGGACCTCCTCATCGCCGCCGACGGGCCGCGCCTCAGGGCCGACGTGCCGACCGTGTTCATGGGCTCGCGCGGCGTCGCCAACCTCGACCTCGAGGTCGATCTGCGCGCCGGCGGGCATCATTCGGGCAACTGGGGCGGCGTGCTCGCCAATCCGGGCACGATCCTCGCGGGCGCCATCGCCAGCATCGTCTCGGCCACGGGCCAGATCCGCGTCGTCGGCTGGCGGCCGCCGGCGGTGCCGCGGGCGATCACCGAGGCCGTGCGCGATCTCCGGGTGGGTGAGGGGGCCGACGTGCCGGCCCTCGATGCGGGCTGGGGCGAGCCCGGCCAGACGCCGGGCGAGCGGGTCTTCGCCTGGCCGAGCTTCGAGGTCCTGGCTTTCCTCTGCGGCAACCCGCAAAAGCCGCAGAACGCGATCCCGCCCAAGGCTGTCGCCCGCTGCCAGCTGCGCTTCACCCCGCCGCTCACGCCGGAGCGGATCGTGCCTGCGTTGCGCACCCATCTCGACGAGCGGGGCTTTCGGGCGGTCCGCATCGCGATGCCCGGGCCGGCGATGGCGGCCACCCGCTTGCCCCCCGACCATCGTCTCGTCCGCTGGGCCGCCGCCTCGATCGAGTGGACGACCGGCAAGGCGCCGACGCTCCTGCCCAACCTCGGCGGCTCGCTGCCGAACGCGGCGTTCGCCGAGACGCTGGGCCTGCCGACCCTGTGGGTGCCGCACTCCTACGCCGGCTGCAACCAGCACGCCGCCGACGAGCACGCGTTGCCGGAGATCCTGCGCGAGGGCCTCGCCCTGATGGCCGGCCTCTGGTGGGACCTGGGCGAGGGCCCGCCGGGCGCTCGAGCCCCCCGCCTGTGCATCTGATCACGGCGCGCCGGGCCTCGCTCGGGCCATCATCCCCGCTGCGTGCGGAGGGCGCGAGGGAGCTCGGCCATGAGGATCGAGGCGTCGCTGCGGCAGACCGTGCCGTCGCCGCAAGAGCAAGAACTCGCCGTCGTGGTCTTCGGCCTGCGTGATGCGCGGCGCCGCGGCGGTGACGACGGCGAGCCGGTGACGGCCTCGCGGCGCGCCGCGGAGCGCGTCGTGCTCCGCCCGATCATCGCTTCGCGGCAAGGGGCCCTGGTGGCCCCTCGCGGGGACTGGCTGCTCGCCGCCTTCTTCTCGGTCGGCGCGGCCGCCGACGCGGTCGTCGCCATCCACCACACGCTGCTCGCGCCCTTCGATCCGACCCTTCGGCGCCGCCCGCTGAGCCTGCGGGCGGCGATCGACCTCGCGCCGCTGGAGCGGGGCGACACCGGCGCCGAGCGCGACGCCTTCGACGGCGCCTACCGGCTCGCGGCGAGCGCCGAGCCAGGCGACCTCTTGCTGTCGAGCCGGGCGTTGCACCGGCTCGGCGGCGCTGTGCCGGTCGCGAGCAGCCCGTCCACCGCCGGCGCGGTGGCGGCGGGCGCCATCCACCCGGCGGAAGGCGCCGCGGCGAGCGCGGGGTGACCGCCCGCCACCGAGATCGGCTCGATGGGGCCGAGCCGGGCGTGACGCCACCCGACCCGAGGCCCGTCTAGATCTCGACGAGTTCGCCGGCCCGCGGCGTGAGCACCGTCGAGCGCTCGACCAGCGGCTTGAAGACGTCCGGGGTGCCGGAAAGCAGATCGAAGGTTCCCCAGTGGATCGGCAGCACCGCGTCGACCGAGAGGAGCTCGTTGACCGCCATCGCCGCCGTTGCCGGGCCCATGGTGAAGCGGTCGCCGATGGGAACGCAGGCGAGGTTGGGCTGATGCAGCCGCTGGATCAGCGCCATGTCCGAGAAGATCTCCGTGTCGCCCATGTGGTAGATCGACTTGCCGTCGAGCTTGACGACGTAGCCGGCCGGATCGCCCATGGTGACGGGCACGCCGTCGCGCATGATCGCCGAGCTGTGGAGCGCCTGGACCATGGTGAAGGCGGCGCCGCCCCTCTCGACCGTCCCGCCGATGTTCATGGGCTCCAGCTTCTCGAGACCCTGGCCGCCGAGCCACATGCAGATCTCGTACATGGCGACGACCGTGGCGTCGAAGCGCTTGGCGAGATCCAGGGTGTCGCCGAGGTGGTCCTCGTGGCCGTGCGTCAAGACGATGGCGTCGACCTTGGCGAGACCGTCGGCATAGCCGTCAGGGTAGGTCGGGTTCCCCGTGAAGAAGGGATCGATCAGGATATCGAGGCTCGCGCCCCTGACGTGCACGGCGCTGTGGCCGAGCCAAGCGATCTGAACCATGGCGGTGTCTCCCGGGATAGCGCTGCGCGGCAGCGGGCGCGCGCAAGGTGCCAAAGCCGCGTCCGCGCGTCGAGCCGGCCCGTTAACCCATCTCGCCGCCGGTGAGGCGTCGGCTCAGGCCGAAGCCCGCGGCCGCGGCGCCCGCCGTGAGCGCCGTTCCCCACGCGACGTCGACGATGCTCATGGTGATCGGCCAATGGCGTAGCGTGGCGAGGTTGGTGAGGTCGTAGGTGCCGTAGGCGAGAAAGCCGAGCAGCGCGCCGCGCCACAGCGCGGTGACGAGGCTGCCGGCGGCGAGCGCGGGCGCCACCGCGAAGACGACGACGCCACCCGCATAGACCGCGTAGAAGGCGGCGGCGACGGCAAGGTTCGGCTCGGGCCGGAGGAGATCGCCCAGCTGGCTCGCATAGAAGTCGCGGGCGATGACGCCGAGCCACAGCGCGTCGACGGCGAGGAAGATCAGGGCGGTCGCGAGGTAGGCGACGAGATAGGTCACGGCGCGGGTCACCTCCGTTGCGCTCGGGCTCGTTGAACGCGCCCGGCCGCGCCGCGGTTGCGGCGGGCGGCGGGATGCCGCGCCGCCGCTCGCGGGTGTCTCAGCTGTCGGCGCCGGGTCGGATGCCGAGGACGTCCAAGGTCTCCATGGTGAGCTCGCCCGCCGGCAGGCCCTTGGCCTCCTGGAAGGCCTGCACGGCGCGCTGCGTCTGCCAGCCGAGCGAGCCGTCGGCCGGGCCCGGGTCGTAGCCCGCCGCCTGCAGCGCCGCCTGCAGGTCGCGGATGATGTTGGGCGTGGTGTTGGTCTCGCAGAGGATCGAGCGCCATTCGAGGCGGCCGTCCTTCACCTTCATCGTCGCCTCGACGATGTCGTACTCCTCGGGCAGGGGCGTGCGGACCTCGCGCGCCGGGGCCTTGAGCTTCTGGATCTCCACGGTCTCGTACTCGGCCGGCACCTCGACCTCGACGGTGCGCGCCGGCTCGACCACGACCTCCTTCTCGACGAGCATGGTCTCGGCCGGAACCTCGATCTCGCGGATCTCCGCCGGCTTGACGAGCACGGTCTTCTCGACGGTCTCGTAGACCGGCGGCACGTCGACGAGGCACATGATCTCGCCGGTCGCCGTGTCGATCCGCTCGATCGGCCCCCGGCCCATCTTCCAGGTGGTGTAGCCGGCCTTGACGAGCACCTCCTCGGTCACCGTCTCGTAGACGGCGGGGATCGCCTCGAGGCGGGTCTCGGCGGGCTTGACGACGACCTCCTCGGTCACCGTCTCGTAGACCGCGGGCACGGTCTCGAGGCG
>CAYZSE010000012.1:0-24288 GCA_964481035.1 uncultured Geminicoccaceae bacterium
CGCCAGGCCGTCATCTCGTCGTGGAAGGCCTGGATCCTCGGCTCGATGCGCATCGTCGCTGCCTCTCCCATAACTTCCAAAGGGATAGGCCGCCGGCCGCCGGACGCAACCCCGCCGTCGGCCGCATCGGCAGCGACGGCGCCGGGGGTGCGTTCCCATCGGCTCGCGCCCGGCGCATGAGCCCTCGAGGGCGGCGACGCGGGTCATGCGCAGATCTCCTGCGCCGCCCGCGGGCCCGTCCGCCCGCATGGCTACGCCGGCCGCGCGGCCGCCTCGGCGAGCTCGGCGCGCGCCTGGCTGAGGATCGCGAGCGCCGAGGCGAGGAACAGGCTCGCCATGGCGAAGGCGACGAGGCCGATCGTCCCCATGACGGGCGCCGAGGGCACGCCCAGGACCAGGACCTGCCAAAGCGTCGAGGCCAGCACCAACACGCCCATGGCGGCGAGGCTGAACCCCTTGACGAGCGCGGCGCGCGCCCGCCAGACGAGCGGCCGGCCGATGACCGCGAGGCTCAAGCCGTAGGTCAGGGTGTCGCCCAGAAAGTCGAGCGCGTCCGCCTTGAGCGCCTGCGAGCCCGCGAGCTGGCCTGCCGCCATCTCGACCACGAACATCGAGGCGTTGATCGCGATCACCACCCAGAGCACGCGGCGGTAGGCCTTGGACAGGCCCTCGAAGCGCACGCTTTCGCCACAGCCGCAGCCGGCCGTCATCTTCTCCCGTCGGCGTGGCCATGGTGGCCGATCATCACCGGCCGTCCAAGTCCGCAGGCCTAGGCCTCGGCCTCGGCCTCGGCCTCGAGAGGGAACCCGATCCGTCCTCGGCGGTTCGCCCAGCAACGAGCGGAGCCACGATGACCCATGGTGCCACGCCATCCCTCGCCGCGCGGATGATCGCCGACCCGCCCATCGCCCACATCCACGAGCCCTTGACCTGCGCGGTCCAGCGCTTGGCCGGCACGGCCGGCGGCGTGCTGGCGGTGGTCGACGGGGATCGCGTCGCCGCGCTGTTGACGCGCGAGGACCTCGCCCGCCTGGCAGCCCGCGACGACGCCGCCGTCGCCAAGCTGCGCGATCACGTCGGCCCACCGCTGCGCTACGTGCTCGCGACGGACGACGTCGACGTCGCCCGGGCGACGCTCGCGGCCGGCGACGGCTCGGCGGTCGCGGTCGTCGACGAGCAGGGACGGCTGCGCGGCGCGATCACCGCGGCGACCGTCGGGCGCGGCGGCGACGACGCTCACCCACGGCCGCCGGTGGACCCGACCGACCGCCGCCACCTCGATCATCCACGCCTGGAGGTCTACGCCCCCTGGGCCGCCGTGCGTTCCGATTGACCGCCGCGCAGTAGGCTCCGGGTGCCAGGACCTCGCCGCTCGCGCGCACTGGTGGGAGATCGCGCCTCGCCAGCCAGTCGACGACGTCGCGGCGAGCACGATCGCCCCGGGCGTCCTGCCAGAGGCGATGGCCGACATCGGCGTAGACCCGTCCCTCGTCCCTGGCACCGAGGCTTTGGAGCTGCACGCAGGCGGATATCCGCGGCACCGTCGCGTCGGCCGTGCCGAACTGGACGAGCGTCGGCGGCAGCGCCTCCGGCGCTTGCGCCGAAGCGGCGTTGGCGAGGCGGATCAGACCCCAGTAGGTGTCCACCCGGACCTCGCGGATCACGCGGGGATCGTCGTCGAGCCGGCGGCGCGCCGGGCCGGTCAGGTGTGGGCCGGCATGGTCGACGGTGCGGGTGTGCGACGGCGCGAGCCGTGCGGCCGTGCGCAACGCCGCATCGATCAGCCAGCGGTTCGGCAGCTCGCCGCGCACCGCCGGCGCCGCCACCGCGACCCGCCCCACGCCGGCATTGCCCGCCGCGGCGAGCAGGGCGACGGCACCCCCCATGCTCTCGCCGATCAGATCGACGCGGTCGACGCCATGGGCGCGCCGCGCGAGCGCCGCCAGCTCGACGGCATCGGCGACCATGCGCGCGTGCCCCCACCACCGGCCCCGTGCCGGCGCTTCGCCGAAGCCGCGCTGATCGGGCGCAAGGACGAGCAGACCCTGCGCCGCGAGCAAGGGCCCCAGATCGTCGAAGGCGTGGCCGAAATCACCGAAGCTGTGCAAGGCCACGACCACACCCGACGGCTCGCCCTCGGGTGCCCACCGCCGCAGCGGCAGGCGCGCGCCGTCACCGGCGACGAACACCTCGGCCGCCAAGGACGGCTCTCCCACCTCGCTCGCGGCGTCGACGAAACGCGGGCCGCAGGCACCGGCGAGCACCAACAGGCCGAAGCTCGCGAGCAAGCGGTGGGGGTCCATCTATCGGCTCATCCGAGTGGGCGCGCGGTCGATGAGCGCGGAAGTGGCCGCCGCGGTGGCGCGCGGCAAGGTCGCAATCCTGCCGGCGGCGCGTCAGCCGGCCCTGTCTTGCCGGCGATCCGCGAAGCCGGCGGCGGCGAGCCAGGCTTCGAGCCCGTCGTCGTCGAGCGCGGCCGGGGTTTCGACGACCAGACCATCGCCGCTGCGACGGGCATCGCCGGCCGCCCAGCGATGCGGCCGGCCGCGGACCACGACCTGCAAGCCGCGTCGCCGGGCGAGGTCGAGAACGACCGTGCGAACGGCCGCGGAAAGCTCGGCGTCCTCGCCGCCGATCCCTTCCGCCACGCGCACGACGTCCAAAGGGGCATCGGCCAGGACCGCCAAGGCGGCGTCGTCGTCGCCGAACCCGTCGACCGCGAGGCGGACCCCGGCTCCCCTCAGCTCGCCGTAGGTCTCCCGCAAGCCCTGCGGCAAGGGCGCCCGCCAGGCCCGCTCGTCGACCCCGATCTCGACCCGGCCGGGCGCGAGACCGCCGGCGGCGATCTGCTCGAGCAATCGTCCGGCGACCCGCGGCCGCGCCAGGGTCTCGGCCGTCAGCGTCAAGGCCAGGGTGAGCTCCGCGCCGGCCCGCGCGGCGAACTCGGCGACCGCGCGCTGCACGTAGGCGTCTTCGACCTCGCCCAGAAAACCGCCGGCCCGGGCGAGCTCGACGATCCCGCGCGACAACGTTCCCGCCGAGACGAGCGTTGCCGGCGCCAGCTGCACGGCCACGCCGACGAGTCTACCGTCGCCGAGGCGAGCCCGCGGCCGGTAGGCCAAGGCGATGTCGGCCGCGTCGACGCGCGCGCGCATCTCGGCGAGCGCTCGCCGCCGCGCCCGGAAGCTCTCGATGAGCTCCGGGCCGAGCATCTCCGCCCGACCCCGGCCGTGCAGCTTGGCCTGGTAGAGGGCGACGTCGGCGCCGCCGAGAAGCTCGTCGATGTCGCTGCCGTGCTTCGGATAGACCGCCACACCGACGCTGACGCTGACGTTGCGCGCATGATCGCCGACATCGAACGGCGCCGACGTGGCCTCCACCAGCCGCTCCGCCGCGCGCAGAGCATCCGCCTCGCCGGCGACGTCGGTGAAGATCGCCACGAACTCGTCGCCGCCGAAGCGGGCGAGCGTGTCGCTGCCCCGAAGAACCGTGCGCAGGCGTGCCGCGAGGAGCCTGAGCAAGCGATCGCCGGCGAGGTGCCCGAGCGTGTCGTTGACGCCCTTGAAACCGTCGACGTCGACGATGGCGAGAGCCACCAGAGCGCCCGTGCGGGCCGCCCGCCGCGTAGCGATGGTCAGTCGGTCGCCGAGGATGAGCCGATTGGGCAGCCCGGTGAGGGGATCCTGCAGACCGATCTCCCGCTCGCGCTGCTCGGAATGGCGCCGTCGGCGCACCTCCTCGGCGAGCACCGCGTTGGCCTGCTCGAGATCCGCGGTGCGCTGCACGACCCGCCCCTCGAGCTCGTCGCGCGCCGCGCCGAGCGCCTCGACGAGCTGCCGATTGTGGTCGTAGAGCGCCGCCGCGCGCCGCTGGCCGCGGTGCAGATGCCGGCCGACGAGGCCCATGCCGGCGACGTAGAGCACGACGATGAGGGCGAGCCACAGGGCGAGCGGCGGGGGCCAGAGGAGCAAGGACAAGAGATAGGGCGAGGCGATGCCCAAGATGAACGCGCCGAACGCCGGCGGATGCGCCGCGAGGACGCTGATCGACCCGGCCACCATGCCGGCGAGCACGAAGGGCACGAGCATGCCCACGGGCGCGGTCGGGTCGTGTGCGACCAGGGCGAGCCCGCCCCAAGCCAAGCCGGACAACGCCGAGATGATGGTGAAGTGGCGCGGCGGCAGGCGCCGGTCGCGGACCTCGGCGGACCATCGTCGCGCCCGAGCCCAGCCGGTCAGGCGGGCGGCTTGGGTGAGGGCGAGGGCGAGAAACCACGAAGCGGCCTGCACCGGCGGCACCGCGGTCAGCAGCGGGGCGAGGACGAGCATACCCAAGGCGAGATTGAGCGCGGCCATCAGCGGCTGACGCCGCCACAGCTCGTCGCGCAAGAGGGCGTCCGGCGCGAGCGGGCGCTCGCTGCCTTCCACCGAACGCTCGTCGCCCTGATCAAGCGCCATCTACGCCCCTGCCGCGTGGTCGGGACAAGCGGCCGCTCACGTGCTCACCCATGCGTAAAACATCTACCAGAGGTGGCAAGCGAACGCGAGTCGCGACCACCTTCGAGCTTGCCCGTCAAGTCGGATCACGGGCCGCTGCGTCGAAATCGGCGTGGTCGAAGCCAAGCCGCCGGACCGCGGCATGGAGATCGCGATGGCAAGCGCCGACGGCGGCGGCATCGTCACCGCGACAGACGACGGTGGTCCCGAAGCGCCCCTGCCGGAGAAAGGGATACGAGCCGATCTCGACCGCGCCGTGCCGCGCCTGAAGCTCCGCCAGCAGCGTTGCGATCTCGCCCTCGGCGCGAAACACGGTCAGCGCGCGGCTGGCGATGGGCCGGCCGCCGGCCAACGTCGGCACGAGGCCGTCGACCATGGCGTGCAGGATCTTCGGCACGCCGGGCAGCACGTGGACGTTGTCGAGGCGGAAGCCAGGGGCGACGCTCACCGGATTGTCGATCAGCTCGACGCCCGCGGGCATGTCCGCCATCGACAGCCGCGCCGCGTTGATCATCTTTGGGTCGTAATAGGCGCGCAGTCGCCGCTCGGCCTCGGCGTTGCGCTCGAACGGCACGCCGAAGGCGACCGCGATCGCCTTCGCGGTGATGTCGTCGTGCGTCGGACCGATGCCGCCGGTGGTGAAGACATGGGTGCAGCGCGCGCGCAGGGCATCGACGGCCTCGACGATCCGGGCCTCGACGTCGGGGACGACCCGCGCCTCGACGACGCGGATGCCGACCGCGCCGAGCTTGGTCGCGAGGTAGGCGAGATTGGCGTCCTGCGTTCGCCCGGACAGGATCTCGTTGCCGATGACGATGACGGCGGCCGTGGGTCCGGCCATGCGCGCCTCCCTGTGCTCGATCTCGGTGCAGCCGAGCGCTCAATCGACGCGGACCATGCGCCCCCGGCCCTCGGTGGTGATCTCGGCGTCGACGAGACCGAGATAGTGCAGGTCGAGGCCGGCGTCGGTCAGCTCGCGGCGATGGTGCTGCAGCTCGGTAAGGCCGTCCTCGCCGATCACGAAGATGAAGATATCGAGCACGTCGTCATCGACCGCCGCCCAGGCGAGCGCATCGCCGGCCATCGGCTCGAGTGGGTCGCGGACGGTGAAGGGATCGTAGTCCGGCGCCGCGAGGAAGTAGGCGCCCTCGCCCGCCGGCTCGAAGGCGAGCGAGCGGACGACCTGGCGAACGCCGGGCACGTCGCGCAGCCCGTCGACGCGGATGACCGAGGTCCATTCGACCGAGAAGCCGCCCTCGCCGTAGCGCTCGATCCGGGTCGTCACGTCGCGCTCCTGCACCGCCCCGCTGGCGTCGACGAGCGTCGCCGAGCCGACGAAGCGCCCGAGGAACGCCTCGAACGCCCAACCGGGGCTCGCGATGGCCAGCAGCATGGCAACGGTCATCGGCAAGAGGGTAGCCCTCACGGTGCCATCCGCTCCAGTCGGACGGGTTCCCGCACGAGGAGACCCGTCACCTCGTAGCGCCGACGCTCCATCAGCAGCCCGCCGTCGGCGGACGCGAGCCTGAGCTGCGCGAAGGTCGGCCGCCCGCGCTCGTCGACCGTCAAGGTGTCGATCACCGCCGTCGCCTCGTCCAGCCTCGCGATGGCCAGCTGCGCGCCGGCGAACGGGAGCCGCTCCGCGTCCCGACCCATCAGGCGCGCCATCCACGACGGCGCCGCCGCCGGCGTCTGGAAACGATCCTCCGCCCCGGTCGGCTCGAGGCGCAGCGTCAAGGGCGCGCTCCCCGCCGCCTCGAGCGCAACGGTGAAGGCGCCCTCTCCGGCCGGCTGCCATGCCAACCGGATGCTGCCGTCCGCGGTCGCAAAGTGCCCCTCGAGCCAGCTCGCCGCCGCCGCGGGCCACGCCGCCGCGAGCAGCGCGACCGCCACCGCCCATCGTCTCACCGAAGCGCCTCCTCGATATCGCCCACGAGATCGCCCACGGCCTCGATGCCGACGCTGAGGCGGACGAAACGCGCCGGGACGTCGTCACCGCCCCAGCGGACGCGTTGCTCGGCGGTGGTGTGCACGCCGCCGAAGCTGGTGGCCTCCGCGACCAGCCGGGTGCCGTCCAGAAACCTCCGCGCCGCCGCCGTGTCCGCGAACCAGATCCCGACCAAGAAGCCGAACGAGCGCATCTGGCGCCGCGCCACGTGGTGGGAGGGGTCGTCCGCGAGCCCCGGATAGCGAACCCGCTCGATCTGCGGGTGACGCGCCAGCCGCGCGGCGATCACGGCCGCGTTCTCGGCCATCCGCGCGAGGCGCACGTCGAGCGTCGCGAGGCCGCGGTGAACGAGGAAGGTCGCCATCGGTCCCGGGATGCTGCCGGTGAGCTTGCGCCACTCCCGAATGCGCCGGGCATCCTCGGGATCGGCGCAGGCGACGTGGCCGTAGAGCACGTCGCTGTGGCCGTTGAGCGCCTTGGTATCGGCACTGACGACGAGGTCCGCGCCGTGCGCCAGAGGACGCTGGCCGAGCGGTGTCGCCGTGGTGTTGTCGACGACCAGCTTGGCGCCCGCGGCGTGCGCGCGGGTCGCCATCACCGAGATGTCGCAGCAATCCAGGCCGGGGTTGCTCGGCGTCTCGACCCAGACGAGGCGGACGCCGTCGAGATCGGCCTCGGCCATCACCGCAGTCGGCACCTCGCGGACCTCGATACCGAGGCGGGCGAGTTCGCGGCCGGCGAACCAGCGGGTCGTGTAGTAGCCGTCGCTGGGCAGGACGATGCGGTCGCCCGGCGCGACCAAGGGCTGGAGTGCTGCGACGCTCGCCGCCATGCCGGAAGGAAAGACGACGCTCGCCCCGCCTTCGAGTCGGCCGAGCAACTGCTCCAGCGCCTCCCAGCCTGCGTTGTCGAAACGACCGTAGGCGCGCGCCTCCGGCACGGTCTCGCCGGCGAGCCGGTAGGTGCTCGCGAATACGGGGCTCGGCGCGAAGGGCGCGCCGTCGTCGAGGCGACGATCGGCCTCCACGACCAGCGTCGCGAGGTCGAGGTCCAGGTCGCTCCGGCTGGCCAAGACGGCTCCCTTTCCGGCGGGTTCGCGGCGGTGCGTCACTGTCGTTCGCCGCTGGCGACTTGTCGAGGCTCGCCGACTATGCCGAGTAGAAAACCGCGCGCGGCGTGGGAGCCGTCATGGACGAGTTGCGTACGCTGATGACCACCAACACCCTCGAGCATCAATGGTGCCCCTTCACCGCCAACCGGGATTTCAAGGCCAACCCGCGGCTCCTGGCGCGCGGCGAAGGCGTCTACTACCGGGACGAGGCGGGCGCGAGGATCATCGACGGCAGCTCCGGGCTGTTCTGCTGCCCCTTGGGCCACGGGCGGCGCGAGATCGCCGATGCCGTCCACGAGCAGCTGATGACGCTGGACTTCGCGCCGCATTTCCAGGCCGGCCACCGCTTGAGCTTCGAGCTCGCGAGCCGGCTGGCGCGGATCCTCCCCGACGGCCTCGGCCGCATCTTCTTCGGCTCCTCGGGCTCCGAGGCCGTCGACACCGCGCTCAAGATCGCGCTCGCCTACCATCGCGCCAGGGGCGAGGCGCAGCGCACCCGCTTCGTCAGCCGCGAGCGCGCCTATCACGGCGTCAACATCGCGGGCACCTCGCTGTCGGGCATGCGAAACAACCGCCACGCCTTCGCTGCCGTCACCTTTCCGGTGGCGCATCTGCGCCACACCTGGCTCGAGGGCAACCGGTTCCAGAGAGGCCAGCCCGCCGCGGGCGCCGATCTCGCCGACGACCTCGATCGCATTTGCCAGCTCTACGGCGGCGATGCCATCGCCGCCTGCTTCGTCGAGCCGATCGCGGGCTCGACCGGCACCCTGGTCCCACCGGTCGGTTATCTCGAGCGCCTGCGCCAGACCTGCGACCGCCACGGCATCCTCTTGGTGTTCGACGAGGTCATCACCGGCTTCGGCCGCACCGGCCGCGCCTTCGCCGCCGAGAGCTTCGGGGTGCGCCCCGACATCATCACCATGGCCAAGGCCATCACCAACGCCGCCCAGCCGCTGAGCGCCGTCGCGGTCGACGAGAGGATCTACGACACCGTCGTCGCCGCCGCGCCGGAAGGCGCCATCGAGTTCTTCCACGGCTACACCTACTCGGGGCATCCCGCCGCCTGCGCTGCCGGGATCGTCGTCCAGGAGATCTACGAGCGCGAGGACATCTTCGCCCGCAGCGCGACGATGGCTCCCTATTTCCAGGATCGGCTGTTCGCGCTCCGGGGCATTCCCGTCGTCACCGACATCCGCGGCTACGGCATGATGGGCGGCATCGACCTCGCCCTCGACGAGGTGCCCGGCAGGCGCGGCCTCGACGCCACCAAGCGCTTCTGGGAGGCGGGGCTGCACGTCAAGTTCACCGGCGACGCCGGCATCGTCGCCCCGCCGCTCGTCGCCGAGCACGCGCACATCGACGAGATCTTCGACAAGATCGAGAACGTGCTCAAGACCTACTGAGGGCGCCGTGCGAGCGCCCAAGGGACGCGCTGTCACGCCTCGGCGAGCGGCGCTTCGGGCAGCCTTGCCGGCGTGTCCGAGGCGCCCAACTTCGTGGTCGAGCCCGCTGCCTTCGCAGTCGGCGCCCCGGAGAGCGAGCATGGATCGTCGCGTCTTCGCCCTGGCCCTCGGCCTGTGGTGGCCGTCGTCCGCGCCGGCCCCGGCCGAGCCGTTCGTGCTGGATGCCGCGCAGACGGAGATCGCCTTCAGCTGGGAGTTCGCGGGCGCCGAGCACAGCGCCGAGTTCGACCGCTTCAGCGGCACGGCGAACGTCGACCCGGACGATCTCGGCGCCACCTTCGTCGATGTCGTCATCGACCCCGCCTCGGTGAACAGCGGCATCGAGGTGCTCGACGGCATCCTTCGCTCCGAGCGCTTCTTCGCCGTCGCCGACCACCCCGAGATCGCGTTCGTCGCCACCGACGTCCAGCCGCTGGGCGCGACCCGGGCCACGGTCCTGGGCGAGCTGACCATCAAGGGCATCACCCGTCCGGTCGCGCTCGCCGCGACCGTCACGGACGGTGCGCCGACGGCCCCCGAGACCGCGACCGAAGCGGGGCCCGAAATGGGGCGAAGGGTCGCCATCGTGGCCACCACCTGGGTCCTTCGCGAGGAATGGGACCTCGGCGGCGCCATCCCGCTCGCCTCCGACGGCGTGCGGATCACCATCAGCACCGCCCTCACCCGCCGCTGATCCGGCGGATCCGTCCAGCGGGACGCGTCGTCCATTCGCCCGCAGCGATCTGACGCGGCGCCGGCGCGGGTCTACTCGGCGGCGGCCGTCGGCACGAGCTCGGGGGCCCGCGGCTTCGCGGCCGCGGCCCGACGCGCCGGACGGCGGCCCTGGCGCCATTGCCGGACATGCGTCGGCAGATAGAGGAGGCACGGCGTCAGCACCAAGGTCAGCAGGCTCGCGAAGGCGAGCCCGCCCGCCACCGCGGTGGCGAGCTGCGCCCACCAGTCGGTCGACGGCCCGCCGACCGTGATCTCGCGCGTGAAGAGGTCGATGTTGAGCTTCAAGACCATCGGCAACAGCCCCAACACCGTCGTCACCGTCGTCAACAACACCGGCCGCAGGCGTTGCGCCCCGGTCCGCAGCACGGCGTCGAAGGGCGCAAGACCGTGCCGCCGCAGCTCGTTGTAGGTGTCGATGAGGACGATGTTGTTGTTCACGACGATGCCCGCGAGCGCGATCACGCCGACGCCGCTCATGATGATGCCGAAGGGCTGCTGGGTGACGAGCAGGGCCAAGAGGACGCCGACGGTCGAGAACAGCACCGCCGAGAGGATCAAGAACGACTGGTAGAAGCTGTTGAACTGGGTCACGAGGATCATCGCGATGAGGAAGAGCGCGACGCCGAACGCCTTGCCGAGAAACGCCTGCGCCGCCTTCTGCTCCTCGTCCTCGCCCTTGAAGGTGAACTCGACGCCGGCGGGCCACACCTCCTCGGCGAGCCACGCCCTGAGCTCGCGCACCTGGTCGTCGGCGAGCACGCCGGGCGCGACGTCGGCGCCGACCGTGAAGACGCGCTTGCCGTCGACCCGCTCGATCTCGGCGACCTTGGGTGCCGGCGAGCGCGTCACGAAGTTGGAGATCGGGACCGGCCCCTCGGCCGTCGGCACGCGCAGGTTGTCGAGCTGGCCGAGCCCCCGGTCGGTCTCCGGGTAGCGCGCCCGGATGTCGATCTCGTCGTCGGCGTCGTCGGGCCGATAGCTGCCGACCTTGACACCGTTGGTCACGAGCTGGACGAGCGGGCCGACCGTCGCCACGTCGGCGCCGTAGCGGCTCGCCTGCTCGCGGTCGACGTCGAGCTCCCAGTCGATCCCGGGCACCGGCAAGGTGTCGGCGATGTTGATCAGCCCCGCGGTCGCGTCGAAGCGGGCACGGACCTGGCGGGTGATGCCCGCGAGCACGTCGGCGTCGCTGGCCGCGACCTGGATCTGCACGGGCTTGCCCACGGGCGGCCCGTCACGCTCCTTCCTGACCTCGACCCGGATACCCGCGAGCTCCTGCGTCCGCGCCTCGATCTCCGCCATGATCCGGCGGGCGGGCCGGCGCTCGCGCCAGTCCTCGAACTCCATCAAGATCACGCCGACGACGTCGTCGTCGACGTCGTCGGCGCGGAAATCGATGGCGGTCGTGGTGTAGAACGCCCGCACGCCGTCGACGTCCAGGATGCGGCCCTCGACCTCGCGGACCAGCGCGTCCCGCTCGTAGATCGAGAGGTCGCCCCGGGCGTGGACGAGGACCTGCGCCCGCTCGGGCTCGACGTCCGGGAAGAACTCGACGCCGCGGCCGAAGGCGCCGTAGGCCGCGTAGACGGCGACGGCGACGACCACCGCCGCGACGACGACCTTGACGGGGTGGGCGAGCGCTGCCCGGAGGGTCCGGAGGTAGAGGCGCACGAAGCCGTGGGTGTGGGCGAGGAGGTCCTCGCGGTCGTCGTCGATCGACCGCAGGTCGCCCGCATCCTTCAGCGAGCTCTTGCCGACGAGGCCGCCGATGTTGGGGACGAAGACGAGCGCCATGAGCAGCGAGGCGGTGAGCGTCGCCACCAGCGTGATCGGCAGGTAGCGCATGAACTCGCCGACGATCCCGGGCCAGAAGAGCAGCGGAAAGAACGCGGCGAGCGTCGTCGCCGTCGAGGCGGTGATCGGCCAGGCCATGCGCTTGGCGGCGTCGCGATAGGCGCACCGGCGATCGACGCCCTGGGCCATCCGCCGATCGGCGAGCTCGGTGACGACGATCGCGCCGTCGACGAGCATGCCGACGGCGAGGATCAGGCCGAACAGCACGACGATGTTCACCGTCAGGCCCGCGAGCGCGATGACGAGGATCCCCGCGAGAAAGGAGCCAGGAACCGCGAAGCCGACGAGCAGGGCCGTGCGCAGGCCCAAGGCCGCGACGACGACGATCATGACGAGCAGCACCGCCGAGAGCACGTTGTTCTGCAGGTCGGTGAGCATCGAGCGGATGTAGCTCGAGTTGTCCTGGATGAAGCCCACCTCGAGGCCGGCCGGAAAACTCGGCGCGGCGGCGGCGACGACGGCGCGCACCGCCGCGACGGTATCCAGGATATTGGTGCCGAGGCGCTTGGAGACCTCGAGCGCGAGCGCCGGGCGACCGTCGACCCGGGCGAAGCTGTCGGCATCCTTGAAGCTGCGCCGCACGGTGGCGACCTCGGCGAGCGTCACCACGGTGTCGCCGTCGGCCTTCACGGGCATCGTCAGAATGTCGCTCAGATCCTCGAACAGGCCCGGCACCTTGATCGCGAAGCGGCCCTGACCGGTGTCGAGCGTGCCGGCAGCGACGAGCTGGTTGTTGCGGCTGATCAGCTCGACGATCGCGTCGGCCCGAAGCCCGTAGGCTTCGATCTTGACGGGGTCGACGAGGATCTCGACGAGCTCCTCGCGCTTGCCCGTGATGTCGACCTCGAGCACCGCCGGCAGCGCCTCGATCTCATCCTCGAGCGCCTCGGCGACGCGCACCAGCGTGCGCTCGGGCAAATCGCCCGACAGGGTGACGACCAGCACGGGGAAGAGCGCGAGGTTGACCTCGTTGACGGTCGGCTCGTCCGCATCCTCGGGCAGCTCGGCCTTGGCGATGTCGACCTTGGCGCGGACGTCGGCAAGGGCCGCGTCGATGTCGGTGCCGACCTCGAACTCGAGGGCGACCGACGCCCGCCCCTCGCCCGCGGCCGACTTCATCTCCTTGACGCCCTCGAGCCCCCGGAGCTCGGTCTCCATCGGCCGCACGAGCAGCCGCTCGGCGTCCTCCGGGGAAATCCCGTCGAGGGTCATCGCGACGTAGAGGATGGGGATCTGGATGTCCGGGTCCGCCTCCTTGGGGATCGTCGCGTAGGCGATCGCACCGGCGATGAGGATCAGGGCGAGCGCCACGAAGACGGTGCGCGCCCGCTCGAAGCTCGCGTCGATCAGCCGGTTCATCGCCCGGCCCCGGCGGAAAGACCGGCGGCCGCGACGGCGGCGTTCTCCACCGCCACCGGCACGACGCGCTCGCCGTCGTGGACGAAGCCCTGGCCGACGATGATGACCCGCGCCGTCGGGGGCAGGCCGGAGAGCCAGACCGCCTCGGCGTCGGCGCGCACGATCTCGACCGGCGCGAAGCGCACCCGGTCGTCGTCGTCGACGAGCTTGACGCCGAGCCGGTGGTCGGCGTCGAGGCTCAACAGCGCGGCCGACAGCCGGTGCGCCGCGACCTCGGCGAAGCGCAGCCGCATCGTGGCGCTCATGCCGGTGGGTATCCCCGCCGCGCCGTCGACCTCGGCCTCGATGCGGAAGGTGCGTGTCGCCGCCTCGGCGGTTGCGGAGACGAAGGTCAAGCGGCCGTCGTGGCGACCGCCGTCGGCGAGCTCGACGTGGACGGGCATCCCGAGCTCGACCAGGCGCCGCTGCGTCTCGGCGATCTCGCCGGTGACGAGGAAGGGGTCGTCCTGGATGAGCCGCGCCGCGGGATCGGCGGTGTCGAGGTAGTCACCGACCTCGCCGTAGCGGTCGACCAGGAGCCCGGCGAACGGCGCGCGCACCTCGGTGTTCTCGAGCGCGACCTCGCGCGTGCGCAGCTCGGCGCGCGCCGCCTCCAACAGCGCCTCGGCCTCGGCGACCTGGGTCTCGGCCTGAAAGCCCCGGGCGCCGAGCTGGCTCGCGGCCTGGTACTCCAGCTCGCGCTGGCGGACCAGCGCCTCGGCCTGCGCCACCATCGCCGCCCGCTCGCGGCCGTCCATCCGCAGCAATGGCTCGCCGGCCTCGACCCGTTGGCCCTTGTCGACGAGGATCACGTCGACGCGGCCGTAGGTCTCGGCCCGCAAGGTGACGTCGCGCTTCGCCTCGGTTCGCCCGTAGACGACGATCTCGCGGCGGATCGGCTCGGCCCGGCTGGTCGTCACCCGCACGCGCGGCAGCGGCCGCTCGGCCGGCGCGGCCGGTTGCGCCTCGCTCTCGGGGGCCGGCGGCGGTGCCGCCCCGAGGAGCCGCAGCACCTCCGGCTGGCCGGAGGCGAGCCAGGCGGCGAGCGCCGCCGCGAGGACCGCGGCCAAAATCCATGAACGGGCCATGTCACTCTCCCGCCGCCGCGAGGTCGACGGCAGGTTCAGGCCCGGCCTCGCCCCCGCGCAGGTCGGCGATCTCCTCTAGAAAGCCCGCGCGGTGCCGGTGCAGATAGTCGAGCGCCGCGGTCAGCACGGTGCGGCCGTAGCCCAGCGCGAAACGCTGTCCCGGCGTCAGCTCGTCCTGGCCGCGCTCCAAGCTCTCGAGGTCGGACCACCTCACGTGCTCGAATTGCGCCGTCATGCGATCGACGACCTGGGCGAGCCGGTCGGCCGGCAAGAGATGGGCAAAGTACATGAGCACGAGAAACTCCGAGCGGACCACGTGCCGCGGCTCCTCCGCGGCGAGGGCGCGCCGCAGCGCGTCCCGGCCGTCGGCGGTGATGCGGTAGACGCGCTTGTCCGGGCGTCGATCCTGCTCGACCGCGCGCCCCGCGACGAGACCGGCCCGCTCGAGCTCGGCGAGCGCCGGATAGATCGACCCGTAGCTCGCGCGAAAGAAGTGGCGAAAGCTGTCCTCGAAGACCTTCTTGATCTCGTAACCCGTGCAATCGGCCGCCGAGAGCACGCCGAGGCACAGGGTTTTCACATTCATCGAGCCGTCCTTTGCTGCACCGCCGATATATATCGGCTCGATACAACCAAACAAGCGCCGCCTCGGTGCGATCGAGCCTTTTCGACGATGCGCGGCGCGGCGACAGGCGGTTGCCTCGGCGCGGCTCTGCCATAGTCTCCGTCAAATAAGGGAGGTAGCGACACCATGCGAATGCCCGAGGTCGATCCGCACGTGCTCGCTCGCCGCGACGCGATCGTCGCGGATCTCAAGCGGCTCTGTCCCTGGCCCGAGGCCGTCATCGAGCACGCCGACGAGATGCGCGCCTACGAGGCCGATGGGCTCGCCGCCTATCGCCAGATGCCGCTGGCGGTCGTGCTGCCGCGGAGCACCGACGAGGTCGCGGCGATCCTGCGCTATTGCCACGAGCACGCCATCCCGGTCCTCGGCCGCGGCGCCGGCACCTCGCTCTCCGGCTGCGCCATGCCGACCGCCGACAGCGTGGTCATCGGCCTGATGAAGTTGTGCGAGGTGCTCGATCTCGACATCGAGAACCGCACGGCGACGGTCCAGGCGGGCGTCACCAACATCGCCGTCACCCAAGCCTGCGAGCACGAGGGGTTCTTCTACGCGCCGGACCCTTCCTCGCAACTGGCCTGCTCGATCGGCGGCAACGTCGCCAACAACGCCGGCGGCGCGCACTGCCTCAAATACGGCGTGACGACCAACAACCTCTTGGGCGTCAAGCTGGTCACCATCGAGGGCGAGATCCTCGCGATCGGCGGCAAGCACCTCGACGCCGCCGGCCTCGACCTCTTGGGCCTCGTCTGCGGCTCGGAGGGCCAGCTCGGCATCATCACCGAAGTGACGGTGCGGATCCTCAAAGCACCGCCGGGCGCGCGGCCCATGCTCCTCGGCTTCTCCAGCAGCGAGCAGGCGGGTGCGTGCGTCGCCGCCATCATCGGCTCGGGCATCATCCCGGTCGCGCTCGAGTTCATGGACAAGCCGGCGATCCACGCCGTCGAGGCCTTCGTCAAGGCCGGCTACCCACTCGACGTCGAGGCGGTGCTCATCGTCGAGGTCGAGGGCAGCGACGACGAGATCGACACGCTCCTCGAGCGCACCGCCGAGATCGCCCGGGCGTTCACGCCGAGCTTCGAGAAGGTCAGCGCCAACGCCCGGGAGGCCGCCGCCATCTGGCAGGGCCGCAAGGCCGCCTTCGGCGCGGTCGGTCGCATCTCACCCGACTACATCTGCATCGACGGCGCCATCCCGACCTCGAAGCTGCCGGCGACGCTCGGCCGCATCGGCGAGTTCTCGGCCAGTTACGGCTTCCGCATCGCCAACATCTTCCACGCCGGCGACGGCAACCTGCACCCGTTGATTCTCTACGACGCCAACGTGCCGGGCGAACTCGAGCGCGCCGAGCGCTGCGCCGGCGACATTCTCAAGCTGTGCGTCGACGTGGAGGGCTGTCTCTCGGGCGAGCACGGCATCGGCGTCGAGAAGCGCGACCTCATGGGCTACCAGTTCAACGCGGCGGAGCTCGAGCTGCAAAAGCGCGTCAAGAGGGCCTTCGACCCGCAGTGGCTCCTCAACGTCGGCAAGGTGTTCCCGCTCGACGACGACGTGCGTCGGGCGGCCTGAGACGGTGGACGTTCATGCCCCGGCCGACGAGGCGGACCTCGCCGACGTCGTCCGGCAAGCCCGGGCCGCGGCGTGCGCCGTCGAGATCGAGGGAGGCGGCAGCCGCAAGGGCTTCGGCCGGCCCGTCCAGGCCGCCGCGACCTTGAGCCTGAAGGAGCTCAAGGGCATCACGCTCTACGAGCCCGGCGAGTTGGTGGTCCGCGCCTGGGCCGGCACGCCCGTGGCCGAGCTCGAGGCGGCGCTCGCCGAGGCCGGCCAGATGCTGCCCTTCGATCCGCCCGACTGGTGCGATCTCCTCGGCACCGGCGCGGCGTCGCCGACCCTGGGCGGGCTCGTCGCGACCAACGCGTCGGGGCCCGCCCGCATCGCCCGGGGCGCGCTCAGGGACAGCCTGATCGGCGTCCGCTTCGTCGACGGCGAGGGCACCGTCATGCGCTCGGGCGGCCGGGTCATGAAGAACGTGACGGGCCTCGATCTCGTCAAGCTCAGCGCCGGCGCGCACGGCACGCTCGGCGTCTTGACCGAGGTCACGTTCAAGGTTCTGCCGCGGCCCGAGCGGCAGATCACCCTGGCGCTCGTCGGGCTTTCCCCCGCCGATGCCGGCGCGGCGATGACCGCCGCGATGGCGAGCCCGCTCGAGGTCTCGGCCGCCGCCTACCTGCCCGCCGCCGCGGTCGCGGGCTCGGCCGTGCCCGCCTTGGCGAGCCTCGGCGCGAGCGCCGTGCTGCTCCGCCTGGAGCACTTCACGGACTTTTTGCCGGGCCGTGCGAAGCGCCTCGCCGAGAGCCTCTTGGGGCACGGCGAGGCGTGCGCGATCGACGATGCGCCGAGCCGGGCGCTGTGGGCCGAGATCCGCGACGTGCGTCCGCTGATCGCGCCGCCAAGCCGCGCGATCTGGCGGATCTCCACCGCTCCTGCCGCCGGGACGGCCCTCTACGAGAACCTGGCGGACGCGCTCGGCGCGACCGGGTTCCTGGACTGGAGCGGCGGGCTCCTCTGGCTCGCGGTCGAGGCGGCCGACGACGCGGGCGCCGCCGTGGTGCGGCCGGCCGTTCGAGCCCTCGGGGGGCATGCCACCCTCGTCCGGGCGCCCGTCGCCACCCGCGCGGCCGTCGACGTCTTCGAGCCGCCGGCCGCACCCGTCATGGCGCTCACCCGGCGCCTCAAGGAGAGCTTCGATCCGGCCCGAGTGCTCAATCCGGGACGCATGTACGCAGGCGTGTGAGGATCGCGCCGCCGGCCGTCGCGTCCCGCCGCGACCCGGTTGACCGGGCTTCGCCCCTGGGCGAGGAGTAGCGGCTTATCGCCGCGGGTCCGCGACAGGCTCCGGCGCCGCCGGGAGGGACCACAGCCCATGCGACCGCTCGACGAGCCGACGATCTTGCAACTGCTCGACCCCGAGGAGGCGCTCAAGAGCGTCGTCATCTCCGATCCGACGCTGCCCGACAACCCGATGATCTACGTGAGCGAGGAGTTCGAGCGGCAGACCGGCTACGCCGCCGCCGAGGCGATCGGTCACAATTGCCGGTTCCTCCAGGGCCCCGGGACGGACCCCGACGCCGTGCGGGCGGTGCGCTACGCGCTTCTCGCCGAAACGACCTTCGTGATCGACCTCATCAACTACCGCAAGGACGGGACGCCCTTCCTCAACCGCCTGCGCGTGCGCCCGCTGTTCGACGCCGCGGGCGGCCTTCGCTACTTCGCCGGCGTGCAGAACCCGCTCTGAGGCCGGCGCGGTCACGGCAGCGACGGGGCGAGCCGCCCCATGGCGAGAAACTTCTCCCGGCGCATTCGCCGGCGCTCGGGCGCGGCCAAGGCGACGAGCGGGGTGAGCGCTGCCGCCACGGCGTCGCCCACGGTGTCGATGGTGGTCGTACGCCCGCGGTGCGCCCCTCCCATCGGCTCGGCCACGATCTCGTCGACGAGCCCGAAGCCGAGCAGATCCTGGGCCGTCAGCTTCAGGGCCTCGGCGGCGGCGGCGGCCTGATCGGCGCTGCGCCAGAGGATGGCGGCACAACCTTCCGGTGAGATCACCGAATAGACGGCGTGCTCGAGCATCAAGATGCGGTCGGCGGTGGCGAGCGCGATGGCGCCGCCCGAGCCGCCCTCGCCGACGATGACCGAGACGATCGGCACGTTCAGCGAGAGGCTCGCCTCGATGGCGCGGGCAATCGCCTCGGCCTGGCCGCGAGCCTCGGCATCGACCCCGGGATGCGCGCCCGGCGTGTCGACGAAGCACAGCACGGGCAGGCCGAAGCGCTCGGCGAGGCGCATGAGCCGAACCGCCTTGCGGTAGCCCTCGGGCCGGGCCATGCCGAAGTTGTGGCGGATACGCTCATCGGTGTCGGCCCCCTTCTCGTGGCCGAGAACGACGACGCGGCGACCGCGAAAGCGGCCGAGCCCGCCCTGGATCGCGCGGTCCTCGGCGTAGAGCCGATCGCCTGCCAAAGGGGTCCAGTCCTCGACCAGCCGGTCGATGTAGTCCCTGACGTGCGGCCGCTCGGGATGGCGCGCGACCTGCGTCTTCTGCCAGGGCGTCAGCTTGGCGTAGGTGCGCTCGAGCAGCTTCTGCGCGCGCCCTTCGAGCTTGGCGATCTCGTCGGAGATCTCGAGCTCGCCGCCGTTGGCGAGGTGGCGGAGCTCCTTGATCTTGCCCTCGAGCTCGGTGATCGGCTTTTCAAAGTCGAGCAATGGGCTCCCCGGATGAGCGCCGCCCGCCCCGACGTCCGGAACGGGCGCGATGGGCGGCTACGCGGCGCCGGCGATCTGGTCGGCCTTGGCGACGAGCGCCTCGGCCTGCTTGATCGAGGCGATGTCGATGAGCCGGCCGTCGAGGCTCACCGCGCCTTTGCCCTCCTTGGTCGCCTGCGCCATCGCCGCGAGCACGCGGCGCGCCTTCTCGACCTCCTTGGCCGGCGGGCTGAACAGCTCGTTGGCGAGTTCGATCTGGCTCGGGTGGATGGCCCACTTGCCCTCGCAGCCCAAGACGGCCGAGCGACGGCCCTGGGCGCGGTAACCGTCGGGATCCTTGAAGTCGCCGAACGGGCCGTCGACCGGGCGCAGGCCCGCCGCCCGCGCGGCGACGACCATCCGCGCGATGGCGTAGTGCCACATGTCGCCCCAGTGGTAGGCGCGCTCGCCACCGTCCTCGGGCACGTCGGTCAGCACGCCGTAGTCGGGGTTGGGGCCGCCGATCTGGGTGGTCCGCGCCCGGGTCGAGGCGGCGTAGTCGGCAACGCCGAAATGCAGGCTCTCGTTCCTCGGGCTGGCCTTGGCGATCTCGTCGATGTTGGCCATGCCGAGCGCGGTCTCGATGATGTGCTCGAAGCCGATCCGTCTGGTGCGGCCCATCGCGTCCTCGACCTGCGTCACCAGCATGTCGACCGCGTAGACGTCCGCGGCGGTGCCGACCTTGGGGAACATGATGAGGTCGAGGCGCTCGCCGCCCTGCTCCAGCACGTCGACCACATCGCGATACATGTAATGGGTGTCGAGGCCGTTGACCCGCACGGAGACCGTCTTGCGGCCCCAGTCGATCTCGTTGAGCGCGGCGATCACATTCTTGCGCGCCTGCTCCTTCTGGTCCGGGGCGACGGCATCCTCGAGGTCGAGGAAAACGACGTCCGCAGCGGACTTGGCGGCCTTCTCGAACATCTGGGGGCTGGAGCCCGGGACGGCCAGCTCGGAGCGGTTCAGCCGCGGAGTAGCCTGCTGGACGACGGTGAAACTCATGGGGTCCTCCTCGAACGGGGCTGGCGGCGACGGGCATCACCGAGGGTGGCCGTGACCTAGCCCTCCGTCGCCCGGTTGTCACCACCCACGCTCGGCCGCGCACGGCCCAAGGGATGGCACGCGTCGACCGTGGCGCGCAGCTGGCTGCGGTCCAGGTGGGTGTAGATCTCCGTCGTCGCGATGTCGGCGTGCCCGAGCAGGGTCTGCAGCACCCGCAGATCCATGCCGCGCGCCAGCAGGTGCGTGGCGAAGGCGTGGCGCAGGACGTGCGGGGAGACGCGCTCCGGCGCGATGCCGACCTCGCACGCCAGCCCCTTGACCAGCTGGAGGATGCGCTGCCGGGTGAGATAGCCCTGGCGGGCCCGCGAGGGGAACAGCCAGCCGCGGTCGACCGGCGCGGCCGCAAACATGGGCCGAACCCGCAGATAGCGCGCGAAGGCTTCGAGCGCCCGGCTGCCGAGCGGCACGATGCGCTCGCGGCCGCCCTTGCCACGCACCCGCACGAGCGTCTCGGCCGTGTCCACCTGCTGCAGCTCCAGGCCGACGAGCTCGCTCACCCGCAGCCCGGAGCCGTAGAGCAGCTCCAAGATGCAGGCGAGGCGCAGCCCGCGCGGGCCTTCCGCCCGATGCGCAGCCAGGATCAGCCGATCGACCTCGGCCTCGTCGAGCACCCGCGGCAGCGGACGATCGAGGCGCGGTGCGTCGAGCTGGCGGGTCGGATCGTCGGGCCGCCAGCCGTCGACGACGAGAAAGCGGTAGAATTGGCGCAGCGCCGAGAGATGGCGCCGGGTCGAGCGCTCGGCGTAGCCCGCGCCGTGCAGCTCCGCGAGGTAGCGGCGCACCAGCGGAGCCGAGGCGGCGTCGCTGGCCACGCCTTCGTCGGCGCAGAACGCGGCGTAGCGCTGGAGGTCGCGGCGGTAGGCGTCGATCGTGTTGGCGGCGGCGCCGCGCTCGGCGCCGAGCATGTCCAAGAAGGCGTCGACGGCCGGGCCGACGGCGGGCTCAGCGCGGGAAGCGCGCATCGGGCAGGGTCTCCTCGACGCGCTGCTCCGGTACCGGGATGTCCCAGGCGAGAAGGAAGAGGCCGGTACCGACGACGAGGACGGCGAGGACGAGGAGCAGCCATCGGGTCAAGGCGGGCATCCGCTGCGCGCTGGATTCAGGGACGAGGTGACCGCGAGGGGCGCGACGTGCGACCGTCGTCGCCCCTTGCCGACGCCCCCTCGTCCGCGCTTATATCCGCGGGTCATCGTCGGTTCAACGGACGCTTCACCATCGTGCAGGACGCCCCGCACCCGTCTCGGCCCCCAACCGGCCGACCCGCGCGGCCGCTCGTGCTCGTGGGCCTGATGGGCGCCGGCAAGACCGCGGTGGGCAAGCGCGTCGCGCAGGAGCTGGGCGTCGCCTTCGTCGACAGCGATCACGCCATCGAGGAGGCGGCGGGCATGACCATCGCCGACATCTTCGAGACCTACGGCGAGACCGAGTTCCGGGCGGTCGAGCGCCGGGTCATCAAGCGCCTGCTGGAGAACTCCGAGGTCGGCGTGCTCGCGCTCGGCGGCGGGGCCTTCATGGACCCGCAGACCCGTGCGCTCGTGCTCGCCTGCGGGCACGTCGTCTGGCTCAAGGCGGACCTCGACGTGCTGGTCGAACGGACGGCGCGCAAGCCGGGCAAGCGGCCGCTGCTCGCCCAGGGCGAGCCGCGGCGCGTCCTCGCCGAGCTGATGGCCGTGCGCGAGCCGATCTACGCCCTCGCCCACGACACGGTCATCAGCGGCACGGGGCCGCTCGCCGAGGTGATCGCGCACATCGCCGCCAAGGCCTGCCGCGCGGACGACCGGCCTTGAACCCGCCCTCGACCGTACCCGTCCCTCTCGGCGCGCGGGGTTACGACGTGGTCGTGGGCGAGGGCCTGCTGGAGCAGGCCGGCGATCGGGTCGCCGAAGCACTCGGCCCGTGCCGGCTGGTCGTCGTGGCGGACGAGGCGCTCGGAGCGACGCCGCATCTCGGCCGGCTGCGATCGGCGCTCGATGCGCCGGTCCTCACCGTCGAGCCCGGCGAAGGCTCGAAGTCGCCCGAGCGCTACCTTCGCTTGATGGACGAGCTGTTGGCGCTGCGTCCCGACCGCGAGACCGCGATCGTGGCGTTCGGCGGCGGCGTGATCGGCGATCTCGCGGGCTTCGCCGCGGCGACGCTGCTGCGCGGCGTGCGCTACGTGCAGGTGCCGACCACGCTGCTCGCCCAGGTCGACAGCTCGGTCGGCGGCAAGACGGGCATCAACGCCCGCCACGGCAAGAACCTCATCGGCGCCTTCCACCAGCCGGCGCTGGTCCTGGCCGACCTCGGCACGCTCGCCACCCTGCCGGCGCGCGAGCGTCGCGCCGGCTACGCCGAGGTCGTCAAGTACGGGCTCTTGGGCGATGCCGCCTTTTTCGCCTGGCTGGAGACGCACGGCGCCGCAGCGCTCGCGGGCGACGGCGAGGCGCTGCGGCGCGTCGTGGTCACGTCGGTCGCCGCCAAGGCTGCCATCGTCGTCGCCGACGAGGAGGAACGCTCGGACCGCCGCGCGCTCTTGAACCTCGGCCACACCTTCGCTCATGCCTACGAGGCGTTGACCGGCTACGGCGCGACCCTGCTGCACGGCGAGGCGGTGGCGCTCGGGCTCGTCGAGGCGTTCCGCCTTTCGCACCGCCTGGGGCTCTGTCCCGCGGCGGACGTCGCGCGCGTCGAGGCGCACCTCGCACAGGTGGGCCTCACCCACTGCCGCAGCGGCCTGCCCCCTTGCGCCCCCGAGGCGGTGCTCGCGGCGATGCGCGCCGACAAGAAGGCCCTCGGCGGGCGGCTGGCGTTCATCCTGGTGCGCGGCATCGGCGCCGCTTTCGTCAGCCGCGACGTGCCGGAGGAGCTGTTGCTCGACCACCTGCGCGACGCATCATGAGCGCCCCACCCCGATGATCTCCTCGCTGGTCGCGCTGATCGTGCTGCTCGTCCTGTCCGGGCTCACCTCGGGAACGGAGACGGCGATGACCGCGGTCTCGCGCGGCCGCATCTCCGCGCTCGCCAACGAAGGCAGCCGCCGCGCGCAGATGACCCGCCGCCTGCTGGAGGAGCGCGAGCGCCTGATCAGCACGCTGCTGATCGGCAACAATCTCTGGAACATCCTCGCCGCGGCGCTCGCGACCGACCTCTTCTTGCGGCTGGTGGGCGAGGCCGGCGTCGCCGTCGCCACGCTGGTCATGACCGTGCTGGTCGTCATCTTCGGCGAGGTCCTGCCCAAGACCTACGCCATCCGGCACCCGGAAGCCTATGCGATGACGGTGGCGCCGGCGCTGCGCGGCGCGGTCGCCCTGCTCACGCCGGTGACCAAGATCCTCGGCTGGGTGATCAACCTCATGCTCAAGGCGGTCGGCGCGCCGACCAGCGCCGCGCCGCTCGCCCCGGCCTACGAGGAGATCCGCAGCCAGATCGAGCTGCACAAGCAAGAGGGCGAGATCGCCAAGCACGACCGTGACATGCTCGGCGGCATCCTCGACCTCGCCGAGGTGTCCGTCGCCGACATCATGACGCACCGCCGCGACATGGTGACCATCGACGTCGGCCTCGATCTCGACGAGGTCGTGAAGACCGTCGAGGACAATCCCTTCACCCGCTATCCCGTCTGGCGCGGCGAGCCGGACCAGATCATCGGCTACCTGCACGCCCGCGACCTGCTCCTCGCGGTGAGGCGGGCGGCCGCCGACGGCAGCGAGGTCGACATCGGCGCGCTCTTGACCGAGCCCTGGTTCATTCCCGACACGACGTCGCTGAAGCACCAGCTTCTGGCCTTTCGCCAACGCCGCCAGCATCTGGCGATGGTCGTCGACGAGTACGGCTCGCTGATGGGGCTGGTCACGCTCGAGGACATCATCGAGGAGATCGTCGGCGACATCATCGACGAGAAGGACGTCGAGGTGCCGGGCGTGCGGGTCCAGGCCGACGGCTCGATGCTGGTCGACGGCCGAATCACCGTGCGCGATCTCAATCGCCAGTTCGACTGGCGCCTGCCCGACGACGAGGCGGCGACCATCGCCGGGCTCGTCATCCACGAGGCCCAGCGTATCCCCGAGGTCGGCCAAGCCTTCACCTTTCACGGCTTTCGCTTCGAGGTGAAGGCGAAGAAGGGTCACCAGCTCACCCGCCTGCGCCTCGTCCCGCCGGCGAACGCGGCCACCGCCGAAGACGAGCGCTGAGCGCCGGCGGTGCCCTCGTCGGGGCCGTGGGTGCGAGGTCGTCGCGGCGCTCGGCGGCCGGCGA
>CAYZSE010000012.1:24388-37111 GCA_964481035.1 uncultured Geminicoccaceae bacterium
GTGCCCTCGTCGGGGCCGTGGGTGCGAGGTCGTCGCGGCGCTCGGCGGCCGGCGACGCGGCCGGCTCAGCCGCGGGTGAGCCGGTCGATCGCCTCGGCCGCGGCCTCGACCGCGCGGCGACCGGCGGCCACGGCGTCCTTCGCGCGGTGGAACTCGTGCAGGCCCACGGCCGCCACGTCGGGGATGAGCAGCAGGTCCGCCGGCTCCGAGGCGAGGCGGATGCGGGTGACGAAGTTCTGCATGACGATCATCGCCTGGCTCACCACCTCGAAATAGCCGAGTGAGTGCCCGCCCTCGCTCGTGCGGGGCTGGATGCCGAGGGCCTGGACGAGGTGATCGGCGACGACGTCCGGGCCGGTGCCCGCGCCGTCCTCGGGCGCGAGGTTCAAGCTGAGCTCGCCGCCGAGTGCCACGGCGATGACCACGTCGGCGCCGAGCGCCTTGGCCAGCGATACCGGCACCGGGTTGATCAGCGCGCCGTCGACGAGCTCGCGGCCGCCGAGCCGTTGCGGCGCGACGATGCCCGGGACCGCCATCGAGGCGAGGATGCTCGGGCCGAGATCGCCCTCCATCAGCCACCGTTCGCGGCCGGTCGGGAGCTCGGTCGCCGTGCAGGCGAACGGCCGTGCCAGCTCCGCGATCGCCTTTCGACCGAGCTCGCGCTCGACCAGATCGACGACCGGACCGCCTTTGATGAGCCCGCCGTCGACGATGCGCCAGTCGAGCATTCGAAAGGTCTGCAGCCACGACATGTCGCCAGCGATGGCCTCGAGGCGGTCGAGCCGCCGGGCGGCGACGAAGGCGCCGATGAAGGCCCCGCTCGAGCAGCCGGCGACGACGTCGGGCTCGATGTCGCGCTCGGCGAGCGCCTGCACCACGCCCAGATGCGCCCAGCCCCGCGCCGCGCCGGCGCCGAGGGCGAGGCCCAACCTGCGCCTGCCGGGCATGCGGTCCCGCCGCGTCAGTCGGCGCCGGGGGCACCGCGGACGTCGCGCCAGGCGGTCGCATCGACGTCCCAGCCCGGGAACTTCTCCGGCTCGAAGACCGGATGCTCCACGCCGGCCGCGAGCTGCGAGCGGAAATCGCTCAGCACCCGCAGCGCCACCGGGAACAGCATGGTGATGGCGACGAGGTTCACCAGCGCCAAGACGCCCATCATCGGATCGGAGAAGAAGAAGACCGACGTTGCCGCCGGGGCCGACGCGCCGAGGAAGATCACGCCGACGATCGCCCAGCGCAGGATGTGCCGCGACACCTGGCTCTCGGTGAACACGGTCAGCGCCGTCTCGCCCAGATAGTAGTTGTAGATGACCGAGCTGAAGGCGAACAGCAGGATCGCCAGCGATAGAAAGTACTGGCTCCACGCGCCGACGTGGCTCACCAGCGACTGCTGGGTCAAGGCGACGCCGTTGATGTCCGCGGCCCCCGGCACGTAGACGTCGGCGAGGAGGATGACCATCGCGGTGCAGGTGCAGATGATGATCGTGTCGATGAAGACCGAGAGCGACTGGACGATGCCCTGGCTGATCGGGTGGCGGACATAGGCGACCGCGGCGACGTTGGGAGCGCTGCCGAGGCCCGCCTCGTTGGAGAAGAGCCCACGGCGCAGCCCCTGGGCGACCGCGGCCCCCATGCCGCCGGCCACCGCCTCCTCGAAGCCGAAGGCGCTCTTGACGATCCAGGCGATGATCCCCGGCAGTTCGGCGATGTTCAACAGCATGACGAGGAGCGCCATGGCGATGTAGCCGAGCGCCATGATCGGCACGATGATGTCGGCCACCTTGGCGATGCGCTTGATGCCGCCATAGATGATGATGATGGTCACGAAGGCGAGCACCGTGCCGGTCCAGAGGCGGTCGACGCCGAGGCTGTCCTCGACCGCGCCGGCCACCGTGTTGCCCTGAAAGGCGTTGAAGCCGAGCGCGAAGGCGGCGATCAGGCAGATCGCGTAGAGGATCGCGAGCCAGCGGAACTGCGGCCCGAGGCCATGCAGGATGTATTGCGCCGGGCCGCCACGAAAGGAGCCGTCGGGCTCGCTGCGCTTGAAGACCTGGGCGAGCGTGCACTCGACGAGGCTCGTGCACATGCCGATGAGCGCGATCGCCCACATCCAGAAGACGGCGCCCGGCCCGCCGAGCGTGATCGCCACGGCGACGCCGGCGATGTTGCCGCCGCCGACACGCCCGCCCACCGAGACGAACAACGCCTCGCGCGAGCTGACGTGCCTGCCCGGCTCGGGCTGGGCGCCGCTGCCGGGAAAGAGGATCTGGAACATGCGCTTGAAGAAGCGGAACTGGACGAAGCCGGAGGCGAGCGTGAAGAAGCACCCCAGGACGACGAGGAAGGGGATCAGCGACCAGCCCCAGGTGCCGTCGCCGATGACGCCGAATACGGCCTCGAGAAAGCCCATGCTCCGTCCCCTCCTTGCTCGTCGCGTTTCTCGCTAGAGGTCGACGCCTGAGATGTCCAGCCGATGCGCCCGTCGCGAGCGACGACCGCTCGACGCCGTGCCGGACCGGCGCGTACCGTCGGCCGAAGACGCGTCGGGAGGAGCTGCGGACAGGCAGCGGGAGGAACCATGCGCATCCTGGTCGTCGGCGCCGGCGTGATCGGGGTGACGAGCGCCTGGGCGCTGTGGCGCGCGGGCCACGAGGTGACCGTCGTCGAGGCCCGCGCGGGCGCCGGGCTGGAGACGAGCTTCGCCAACGGCGCGCTCCTCCACCCGAGCTCGATCCAGCCCTGGCCGGCCCCCGGCCTGCCCCGCAAGCTCTTGGGCTGGCTCAACAAGGAGGACGCGCCCTTCCTCGTCCGGCTCCAGGCGCTGCCGCCCATCGCCGGCTGGGGGCTCGCCTTCCTCGGCCACTGCACGGCCGCGCACTACCGCTCGAGCCTGCGCTTCAACCTCACCCTCGCCCTCGAGACCCTCGCCGCCATGGCCGAGATCCGCGCCGCGACCGGCATCGCCTACGACGCCAACCCGGGCGCGGCGATCAAGGTCTTCGAGAACCCGGAGAGCCTCGACGCGGCCACCGCGGAAGCCGCGTCGCTGGCCGATCTCGGCCTCGTCACCGAGCGCCTCGATCCCGCCGCCGCGGTCGCCCGCGAGCCCGCGCTCGCGGCCCTCGAGGTGCCGTTCGCCGGTGCCCTGCACATGGCGCAGGACGAGGTCGGCGACTGTCATCTCTTCACCGTCGGCCTCGCCGCCTGGCTCGCCGAGCGCGGCGTCGCCTTCCGCTTCGCCACCGCGATCGAGCGCCTGACGGCCGACGGCGGCCGGGTGACGGGTCTCCTCGCTCACGGCGAGCACCTCGCGGCGGACGCCGTCGTTCTCGCCGCAGGCATCAACAGCCCGGCGCTCGCCCGGCCGCTCGGCGTGCGCCTGCCGATCGCGCCCGTGCGCGGGCTTTCGCTGACGACGCCGCGCCGCGCCTGGAACGGCGCCCCCGCCAACGCCCTCATCTTCGAGGACGGCAAGTTCGTGCTCACGCCCGTGGGCGACCGTCTGCGGGTCGCCGGCACCGCCGAGATCGCGGGCTTCGATCCGACCCCGCAGCCGCAGCGGGCGGCGGCCGTGCTCGCCGGCGTCATCCGCCGCCTGCCCGGCTTTCGTGCCTGCGCCGAGCACCCCGACCGGGTGCTCTGGGGCGGGCTCCGGCCGGTCGCCGCGACCGGCCGGCCGATCATCGGGCCGACCCGCGTCGCGGGCCTCTTCGTCAACGGCGGTCACGGCCACATGGGCTGGACGCTCGCCGCCGGATCGGCCGCGCGGCTCGCGGACGCGATCGGTCGGACCACGTGAGCCCCGACGAGAGAAGGGGGTCTCGGCCCCGCGGCGGCGCGGCCGCCGCCTTCAGCCGGGCTCGCCGGCGGCGGCGGGCGACACCGGACGCCGCCGCTGGCCCTTGGCCTTCTCGCGCAACCACTGGAAGGTCACATAGAGCGGCGGGATCAGGAAGATGCCGAGGGCGGAGGCCGCGAGCATGCCGCCGAAGACCGGCAGCGCCACCGCGAGCCGGCTCGCCTCGCCGGCGCCGCCGGCGGTCAAGAGCGGCACGAGCCCCGCGAGAAAGGCGAGGCTCGTCATCATGACGGGGCGAAAGCGCAGGCGCGCACCGTCGACCGCGGCCTCCAGGAGCGGGCGGCCCTTCTCGCGCTCGATCTTGGCGAACTCGATGATGAGGATGGCGTTCTTGGCGGCGAGCGCGATCAGGACGACGAGGCCGATCTGGGCGTAGACGTCGAAGCTGAGCCCCACGAGCCCGATGGCGACGACAGCGCCGAGCACACCGACGCTGACCGAGAGCAGCACCGGCACCGGAATGGTCCAGCTCTCGTAGAGTGCTACGAGGAAGAGGTAGGCGAAGAGGATCGCGAGCGCGAGGACGATCGCCGTCTGCCCCGCCGCCTCCTTCTCCTGGACCGCCGTGCCGGTCCATTCGTAGCCGAAGCCCTGCGGCAACGCGCCTTGCGCCACCTCCTCCATCGCCACCAGCGCCGCGCCGCTGCTCACGCCTTGCGCCGCGGCGCCGTTGATCGTGACCGAGCGGAAGCCGTTGTAGCGGATGAGCGCCGACGGTCCGAGCTCGAGCCGGACCGACGCGAGCGCCCGCATCGGCACCATCTCGCCGCGCGCGTTCGGGACGTTGATGGCGTAGATGTCCTCGACCGCGTTGCGGAAGGGCGCGTCGGCCTGGATGTTGACCTGCCAGGTGCGGCCGAAGAGGTTGAAGTCGTTGACGTAGAGGCCGCCGAGCGTGCCCTGCAGCGCGTTGAAGACGGCCGATACCGGCACGCCCAGGATCTGCGCCTTCTCGCGGTCGAGCTCGAGGTAGAGCTGCGGCGTGTCGGCGGCGAAGGTCGAGAAGACGCCGGCGAGCCGCGGGTCCTGGTTGGCGGCGACGATGAGACCGCGGGTGACGCCCGCGAGGTCCGCGACGCTGCCACCCCGCAGGTCCTGGAGCTGGAACTCGAAGCCGCCGGTGGAGCCGAGCCCGACGATGGGCGGCAGGTTGAAGGCGAAGCCGTTGGCCGCCGGGATGGCGAAGATCTGCGGCAGGACGCGGCCGATGACGGCCTCGACGCTCTGGTCCGGCTCGGTCCGCTCGGCGAAGGGCGCGAGGCTCGCGATGAAGAAGGCGCCGTTCGACTTGGCGAGCCCGCTCAAGAAGTCGTAGCCGACGATCGAGGTGACGCCCGCGACCTCGTCCTGGGCCTGAAGGATCGCCTCGATCTCGCGCACGACGGCCTCGGTGCGGTTGACCGAGGCGCCCTCGGGCAGCTGCACCTGGGCGAAGAAGGCGCCCTGGTCCTCGGCCGGCAAGAAGCCCGTCGGCGTGTTCTGAAACTGCCAGCCCGTGCCGACGAAGACGGCGGCGACAACCCCGAGCGACAGGACGGCGACGCGCACGAGCCGGCCCACGGCCCAGGCATAAGCGTCGCGGGTCCGGTCGATGCCCCAGCTCACGGGCCCCATGACGAGGCCGAGCACGAGCCCGCCCGCAAGGCCGTAGAGCAGCCCCTCCCAGCCGCCGACGATGTAGGCGACGACCGGGGCGAGGATGGCGCCGATGACCAGCCCTTCCATCAGGCGCGCGCGCGGCGTCCGGGCATGGCCGCCGGGCCTGAGCAAGAGCGCGCACAGCGCTGGGCTCAAGGTGAAGGCGTTGATCGCCGAGATGACCATCGACACCGAGACGGCGACGGCGAATTGCTGGAAGAGCTGGCCGGCGATGCCGGGGATGAAGGCCACCGGCACGAAGACCGAGAGGAGGACGAGCGTGATGGCGAGGATCGGGGCGAAGATCTCGCCCATGGCCTTGCTCGTCGCCTGGGCCGGCGTGAGCTCGGGCTCGTCGTGCATGACCCGCTCGACGTTCTCGACGACGACGATGGCGTCGTCGACGACGATGCCGATGGCGAGCACGAGCGCCAGGAGCGAGACCGTGTTGGCGGTGAAGCCGATCGCCAGCATGACGGCGAAGGTGCCGATCAGCGCCACGGGTACCGCGACGATGGGCACGAGCGTCGCCCGCCAGCTGCCGAGAAAGAGGAAGACGACGACGGCGACGAGGGCGAAGGCCTCGACGAGCGTGTGGATCACCTGCTCGATGCTGCTCTCGACGAAAACCGTCGTGTCGAACATGATCCCGACCTCGAGGTCGTCGGGAAAGCGCTCCGAGAGCCGCTCGAGCTCGGCGGCGACGGCCTCGGCGACGGCGATGGCGTTGGCGCCGGGCGACTGGTAGATGCCGATGGCGGCGCTGGGCCCGCCGTTGAACCGCGAGGTGATGTCGCTCGACCGCGCGCCGAGCTCGACCCGGGCCAGATCGCCCACGGTGACGGTCGAGCCGTCGGGGTTGGCGCGGACGATGATCCGCTCGAACTGCTCCGCGGTCGTCAAGCGGCCCTGGGTGGTGATGGTGAGCTGGAACTGCTGGTCCGCGGTCAGCGGCGCCGCGCCGACGCGGCCCACGGCAGCCTGGATGTTCTGGCTCCTGATGGCTTCGGCGACGTCGCCGGGGCTGAGCCCGAAGGCCGTCAGCCGCTCCGGGTCGAGCCAGACCCGCATGGCGTAGTCGAGCGGGCCGAACAGCGAGGCGTCGCCGACGCCGTTGATCCGCTTCAAGGCGTCGACGATGTTGATGGTCGCGTAGTTCGAGACGAAGAGCTGATCGTAGGTCCCGTTCGGCGAGTAGAGCTGGATCACCTGCAACAGCGCCGAGGACTGCTTGCGCGTGGTGACGCCCTGGCGCTGCACCTCCTCGGGCAGCTGCGGGGTGGCGAGCGCGACGCGGTTCTGGACGTTGACCGTGGCGATGTCCGGGTCGGTGCCGAGGGCGAAGGTCACGGTCAGCCGGTAGCTGCCGTCGGCGCCGCTCACCGACTTCATGTAGAGCATGTCGTCGACGCCGTTGACCTGCTGCTCGATGGGCTGGGCCACGGCCTGCTCGACGACCTCCGCCGACGCGCCCGGATAGCGCGCCGAGACCGACACCTGGGGCGGCACGATGTCCGGGTATTGCGCCACGGGGATGGCGGTGATGGCGATCGCGCCGGCGAGCGTCAGGACGATCGAGATGACCAGCGCCAGGCGCGGGCGCTGGATGAAGACGTCGAAGATCATGCGCCCGGCTGCTCCGCCACGGGTGACGGGCTGACGGCCTGGCCCGGCCGTACCTTCTGCACGCCCTCGACGATGACGCGCTCGCCCGCGACGAGCCCGTCGGCGATGACGGCGCGCGCACCTTCGGCGCCGTCGCCGAGGGTGACGCGGCGCTGCTCGACCTCGTCGTTCTCGCCGACGACCAGCACCGAAGGCCCAGCCTGGTCGATGACCAGCGCCGCCGCGGGGATGACCAACGCCTGGAGCGGCTCGCCCTGCTCGATGACGACGTTGAGGAACTGTCCGGGGACGAGCAGGCCCTGGGGATTGGGGAACGTCGCGCGCACGACCACCGTGTCGGTGCCGGGGTCGACCTCGACGTCGGTGAAGGCGATCGTGCCGGGCTCGGCGTAGGGCTCGCCCGTCGGCAGCTCGGCGCGGACCTCGAGCGCGCGCTCATCGCCGCGCGCGATGGCCTCCTGGCGCACCTCGGTCAGCGTCGCCTGGCTCACCGGAAAGCCGACATAGATCGGCTCTTGGCGGACGATGGTCGCGAGCGCGCCGCTGTCCGGACCGACGAAGGCGCCGATCGAGTAGGCGTAGCGGCCGATCCGGCCGGCGATGGGGGCCGTGATGTCGGTATAGCCGAGATCGAGCTCCGCCGCCTCGAGCGCCGCTTGCGCCTCCAGTACCTTGGCCTGCGCGATCAAGAGCCGCGCGCGCCGCTCGTCGACCTCGGCGCGCGGGATGTTGTTGCCCGCGAGCAGCTGCTCGCCGCGGGCGAGCTGGGCCGCGGCGTTCTCGACCTCGGCCTCGGCGCTGGCGAGCTCCGCCCGGCGCTGCGCCACCACCGCCTCGTAGGGCGCCTTCTCGATGACGAAGAGGAGATCGCCCGCCGCCACCCGCTGGCCCTCCTCGAAGCGGCGCTCGGCGAGGAAGCCCGTCACCCGGGCGCGCAGCTCGACCCGATCGACCGCCTCGGCGCGACCGACGAAGCGCATCCGCGGGGTGATGTCGGCGAGCCGGGCCTCGGCGACGCCGACCGCCGGTGCCGGCGCCGTCTGCGCCCAGGCCGGGACGACCCATAGCGCGAGCGAGCAGAGCGCGACGAGCGCTCGGTTCGAGCGAGCTTTCGCGAGAAGCATGATCTTGTCCACGTACAGTCCCCGCGCCGGGTTGATAGCACGGCACCGCCGCGTCGATAAACGACATTGGGCAGAGACCCAAGATGCCTTCGACCGCGGGGCGGCGGAGCGCGTGCGCTTCGGCCGGTGGCGCGCGCCACGCTCCAGCGCGTCAACACCGGGCCCACCACCTCGAACAGCACCGTCGAGCCGAGCGCCACCGCGAGCAGCGGCTCGCGCAGGTCTGGAAAACGGTCGGCGGCGACCAGCGCCATGCCGAGGGCGACGCCCGCCTGCGGCAGGAGTGCCAACCCCAGTTCGGCCGGCGGATTGTTGCGGCCCACCAGCCGGCTGCCGAGCCACGCACCGGCGACGCGCCCGGCGACGCGCCCGGCAACGCGCAAGACCATGAACGCGGTCAGGAGCGCCGCCGCCGGGACGACGGTCGCCGCCTCGAACTGGGCGCCGGCGAGCACGAAGAAGAACACCAAGAAGGGCCACTCGATCTGCTCGATGGCGCTGAACGACGGGGTATGGTGCCGGGCGAGGTTGGCGATGCAGGTCCCTGCGACCACGGCCGCGAGGAGCGCGGAGGCGTGGAGCCAGCTCGCCAGCCCGGCGGTGACCAGGACGACGCCGACGGCCTCTGCTTGAGTGGGCTTGCCCGGACGCAGATAGCCGGTGGCGAGCGCGGCGGGCACGCCGACGACGGTCCCGATGAGCACGCAGCTCACGAGCTCCCAGCCGGCCGTGGCTACGGGCTCGAGCCCACCGCCGCCGGCAACGATCCCGGCCGCGGCGAGTAGGATGCCGAAGACGATCACGCCCCGGGCGTCATCGATCGCGACGATGCCCAAGAGCGTGCGCTCGAAGCGGCTGCGCCGGGCGCTCCCGTCGACGACGTCGCGCACGGCCACGGGATCGGTCGCCGCAGCGACGCCGGCGAGGAGCAGGGCGCCGAGCGTGACCGAGAGTTCGCTCGCGGCACCGTCGTCCTCGGCCATCGGCGGCCTCACGCCACATCGGTCCAGCCGTAGTGCCGGCGGATGGCGTGCCAGGCCGCCTCGGCGTCGTCGACGACGGTCATCGAGCGCAGGTCCTCGGGCGCGATCAGGCCCGCGTCCGCCAGCCGCGCGAAGTCGACGACGCTCCCCCAGAAGTCGGCGTCGAACAGGATCACCGGGATCGGCGCCATCTTGCCGGTCTGCAGGAGGGTCAGCGTCTCGAACAGCTCGTCGAGGGTGCCGAAGCCGCCCGGAAAGAAGATCGCCGCCTTGGCCCGCAGCAGGAGGTGCAGCTTGCGCACCGCGAAATAGTGAAACCGCAAGCACAGCTCGGGCGTGATGTGGCGGTTCGGCGCCTGCTCGTGGGGCAGCACGACGTTCATGCCGATGCTCAAGGCGCCGACGTCCGCCGCCCCCTCGTTCGCCGCCGCCATGATCCCGCCGCCGCCGCCGGTGACGATGACGAACTCGCGCTCGCGGCCGGGCTGCGCCTGGCCGTGGCGCGAGATGATCTGCGCGACCCGGCGCGCCTCGTCGGCCGCGCGGCCGAGGTCGAAGCCGGCACGCACCCCCTCGGCCCGCCGCGCGCTGCCGAAGACGACGACGGTCGAGACGATGTGGTGCGCCTGCAGGATGAGGTCCGCCTTGGTCAGCTCGAGCTGGAGGCGCACACCCCTGAGCTCGTCGCGGGTGATGAAGTCGAGATCGGCGTAGGCGAGCCGATAGGCGGCCGAGCGGGTCTGCGCCGTGTCGAGATCGCCCTCGCCCTGAGCCGCGTCCGCCGCCGCGGAGGGGAACGGACGTTCGCTCTCGTTCTCCGTCATCGCGCACCTTCCCCCGCTCGGTCCTGGGAGAGCCTCCATGGCGGGCCCTGGATGGCCCGGTCGCTGATCCCGATCAACGCGCGCGGGCGCGGTCGGAGCTATACTAATGGGCTGTTCGAGGTGGCAGGAGGAGGCGATGGAACGGCAACCGCAGGTCAGCTTCTGGTACCTGGCCGTGGCGATCCTCATGCTGCTGGCCCTCCTCGCCACGGTCGAGAAGAGCGCGCCGGTCGAGCCGATCTCCTATGCCACCTTCGAGACCTATCTGGAGCAGGGCCGCGTCGACGATCTCGTCGTCACCGAGCACCGGATCACCGGGCGGATCGTCGATCCACGCGTCGACGAGGCCGCGCACTTTACCACGCTGCGCGTCGATCCCGCCATCGCCGACCGGCTCGGCGACGCCGGGGTCGAGTTCAAGGGCGGCGAGGCCGCGGACGGGCTCGGCAACGTCATCGGCTGGCTCTTGCCGATGGTCTTCTTCCTCGTCGTCTGGCTCTGGATCCTGCGCCGGATGACCGGCGGCATGGGCGGCGGCGGCGGGCTCATGTCGATCGGCAAGAGCAAGGCCAAGATCTACGTCGAGCACGACATCAAGACGACCTTCGCCGACGTCGCCGGCGTCGACGAGGCCAAGGCCGAGGTCCAGGAGATCGTCGAGTTCCTGAAGGATCCCGACCGCTTCGCCCGGCTCGGCGCGCGCCTGCCCAAGGGCGTGCTCTTGGTGGGCCCCCCGGGCACCGGCAAGACGCTGCTCGCCCGCGCGATGGCCGGCGAGGCCGAGGTGACGTTCCTGTCGATCTCCGGCTCGGAGTTCGTCGAGATGTTCGTCGGCGTCGGTGCCGCGCGCGTCCGCGACCTGTTCGAGCGTGCCCGCGAGCACGCGCCCTGCATCATCTTCATCGACGAGCTCGACGCGCTCGGCCGGGCCCGCGGCATCGGGCCGATGGGCGGCGGCCACGACGAGAAGGAGCAGACCTTGAACCAGCTCCTGGTCGAGCTCGACGGCTTCGACACCAGCCAGGGCATCGTCCTCTTGGCGGCGACCAATCGCCCCGAGCTCCTGGACCCGGCGCTCCTGCGCGCCGGCCGCTTCGACCGCCAGGTCCTGGTCGACCGCCCCGACCGCCAGGGCCGGCTCGCCATCCTCCAGGTGCACGCCAGGAACGTCCGCCTCGCCCGCGACGTCGAGCTCGAGGACGTGGCGGGGCTGACGCCGGGCTTCACCGGCGCGGATCTCGCCAACCTCGTCAACGAGGCGGCGCTCCTCGCGACCCGCGCCGAGCGCGCGGCCGTCACCTACGCCGACTTCGAGAACGCCGTCGAGCGGATCGTCGCCGGGCTCGAGAAGCGCAACCGCATCCTCAACCGGATGGAGCGCGAGACCGTCGCCTACCACGAGATGGGCCACGCCATCGTCGCCTTGAGCCTCCCCGGCACCGATCCCGTCCAGAAGGTGTCGATCATCCCGCGCGGCATCGGCGCGCTCGGCTACACGCTGCAACGGCCGATCGAGGACCGCTTCCTCATGCGCGAGGGCGAGCTCGCCAGCAAGATGGCGGTGCTCCTGGGCGGGCGCGCCGCCGAGGAGCTGGTCTTCAACGAGGTCTCGACCGGGGCCGCCGACGACCTCATGAAGGCGACCGACATCGCCCGCGCCATGGTCACCCGCTACGGCATGGAGCAGGCGCTCGGCCGCACGGCGCTCGAGACCGAGACCGGCAGCTTCCTGGGCCAGCCCGTCGAGGGCGGCGGGCGGCGCTACAGCGAGAGCACGGCGCGCGAGATCGACAACGCCGTCAAGGCGCGCATCGACAAGGCCTACGACACCGCCCGCAAGATCCTCGAGCGGCGCCGCAGCGAGCTCGATGCCTACGCCACCAAGCTGCTCGACCGCGAGACGCTGACCGCCGCGGACCTCGCCCCGCTCGCCCGCAAGCCCCCCGGCGCCTCGCGCCCCCGCACCGCTCCCGTCCGCTGACGGGGGCGGCTGACCCATAGGCCGAGGCGCATGACCCTCACACTCGAGGGCGAAGGGAGCAGGGTCACGGCCGTCCCGGCATCGACGCGCAGGCGCCTTTCTCGCCTGGGTGGAGATGCGGCCCGCGGGCGAGCGCGACGAGCTGATCGACGGCGAGGTCGTCGCCGTGTCGCTCGAGCGCAACCGCCACGCGCTCGTCGAGAGCGACGCCCGCGCGCTCTTCGAGGCCGCGGTCGCTGACGCGGGCCTCGCCTGCACCGTCTTCGGCGACGGCATGACGGTCGTCGTCGACGAGCGCACGGTCTACGAGCCCGACGTCGTCGTCGACTGCGGCCCGCTCGACCTCGACGCGACCGTCGCGGCCACCCCGCTCGTCGTCGTCGAGGTCCTCTCGCCCGGCACCGCCGCCGTCGATACCGGCCGCAAGCTCGCCGATCACCTCACCGTGGCCAGCATCCGCCACGTCCTCCTCGTCGACGCCGAGCGCCGCCGCGTCGTCCACCACCGCAAGGACGCCGCCGGCACCATCGCCACCGCCCTCGTCGCCGCCGGCCCCCTCACCGTCGCCCCACCCGGCCTCACGCTCGAGGTCGCGGCCCTCTTCGCCGGTGTCGGTCGAACGGTGCGGCCGATGCGGCGGTACGCCACCCCTGGATCACCCGTGTGTCTCGGCGTCGAACGCGCGGCC
>CAYZSE010000013.1:0-3059 GCA_964481035.1 uncultured Geminicoccaceae bacterium
CTAGGCCGGGGCCTCGAGCCCCGCGTGCTCGAGGGCCGCCGCCTGCTGGCGCTCGACCCGGGCGAGGTCGAAGCCGTCGGCCAGCTCCATGAACATGCGGTGCCAGTTGAGGTCCGCATTGAGATGGAGAAAGACCGAGCCGAGGCCGATGGCGGCGCGATCCATCAGCACGAACTCGCGCGGCGGGGTGACGCCGCCGACCTCCTTGAGCTTCTTGTGGACGTCCATGACGACGCCCTGGCCGTACTGGCCGGAGTTGGTCTCGTCGATCAGCCGTGCGCGGTCCTCCATCAGCGGCCGGTAGAGGAACGCCGCCCAGACGTTGAGGACCCCGAGCACGTCCTTCGACAGGTTCTTGAAGCCCCAGGCCTCGTAGGCGTGCACCGCCAAGTCCTCGTCGCCGTCCCGCAGCGCGTAGTAGAGGTCGATGACACCGCCGACGAACTTGGGCGGAAAGATCCTGATGCAGCCGAAGTCCAGAAGGTTGATGTCGGTGTCGTCGCGCACCGTGTAGTTGCCGAGGTGCGGGTCGCCGTGGATCACGCCGTACTCGTAGAAGGGGACGTACCAGGCGCGGAACATCTTGCGGGCGATCTCGCGGCGAACCTCGAGGTCACGCTCCTTGAAGGCCAAGAGCTTCTTGCCGGTGACCCAGGTCATGGTGATGAGGCGGCTCGTCGACAGCTCGAGAAGGACGTCGGGGACGTGAACGTGCGGCTCGCCCGCGAGGATCTCGCGGTAGAGCGCGGCGTTCCTGGCCTCGCGGCCATAGTCCAGCTCCTCCCTGAGCCGGGCCGAGATCTCCTTGTAGATCTCGCTGGTGTCGATGGCGTTGTCGTAGCGCTTGTAGATCTCGAGGATGACCCGGAGCTGGGAGAGGTCGGCCTCGACCGACGAGGCGATGCCCGGATATTGCAGCTTGCAGGCGACCTCGCGGCCGTCCTCGAGGAGCGCGCGGTGCACCTGGCCGAGCGAGGCGGCGTGCGCGGCCTCGAGCGGGAAGCGCTCGAAATGGCGCTGCCAGTCGGGGCCGAGCTCGGCCTGCATCCGGCGGCGGACGAAGGGCTTGCCCATCGGCGGTGCTTCGGACTGGAGCTGGGCCAGCTCCGCGGCGTAGTCGGCGGGCAGCGCGTCGGGGATGGTCGAGAGGATCTGCGCCACCTTCATCAGCGGGCCCTTGAGCCCGCCCAGTGCGGTTCGCAGCTCGGTCGCGTACTTGCCGTCGTCGAGCTCCAGACCGAGCACCCGCTTGCCGGCGTAGCGGGCGGCGAGCCCGCTCATCGTGGTGCCGACCTGAGCATAGCGACGGACGCGACCGCCGAAGGTGTTCTCCGACACGGGATCGCTCACGTGGACAGCTCCGTTTCGAGTTGGTCGATCATGGAGGCGATGACGTCGAGCCCCCGGCCCCAGAAGGCGGGATCGCGGGCGTCCAGGCCGAACGGCCGCAGGAGCTCGTCGTGCCACAACGTCCCGCCGGCGCGCAGCAGATCGAGATAGCGCTGCTCGAAGCCCACGGGCTCGCGCTCGTAGACCGCGTAGAGCGCGTTCACCAGGCAGTCGCCGAAGGCGTAGGCGTAGACGTAGAACGGCACGTGGACGAAATGCGGGATGTAGGACCAGAACACCCGATAGTCGTCGTCGAGGTCGAAGGCCGGACCCAGGCTCTCGACCTGCACCGCCAGCCAGATGTCGCCGAGCTCGTCGGCAGTGAGCTCGGCGGTCTTGCGGGCGTCGTGGACCCGCCGCTCGAACTCGACGAAGGCGATCTGGCGGACGACGGTGTTGAGCGCGTCCTCGATCTTGCCGGCGAGCAGGACGCGGCGGCGCTTTGCGTCGCCCGCGCCTTCGAGGATGCGCCGGAAGGTGAGCTGCTCGCCGAAGACCGAGGCGGTCTCGGCCAAGGTCAGCGGCGTCGAAGCCATCAGCGGCCCCTGCTCGGCCGCCAGCACCTGGTGCACGCCGTGGCCGAGCTCGTGGGCGAGGGTCATGACGTCGCGGGCGCGTCCCTGATAGTTCATGAGCACATAGGGGTGTACGCCCGGCACGGTCGGATGGCAGAAGGCCCCGGCATCCTTGCCGGCGCGCAGCTCCGCGTCGATCCATCGCCGGTCGAAGAAGTTCTCCAAGATGCCCGAGAGCTGAGGCGAGAAGCGCCGATAGGCGTCCAGCACGATGACCTTGGCGTCGTCCCAGGCGATGCGGGTGTCGTCGTCCTCGGGCAGCGGCGCGTTGCGGTCGTAGTATTCGAGCTTGTCGAGGCCGAGCCAGCGGGCCTTGAGCCCGTAGTAGCGGTGCGACAGCCGCGGATAGGTCTGGCGAACGGCGGCGATGAGCGCGTCGACCACCTCGTCCTCGACGCGGTTCGCGAGGTTGCGCGAGGAGATCGGCCGCGCGTAGTGCCGCCAGCCGTCCTCGATCTGCTTGTCCTTGGCGAGCGTGTTGGTGATCCGCGCGAACAGGCGCACGCGCTCCTGCAAGGTCGCGCCGATGGCTTCGCCGGCCTGCCGGCGCACCTCGCGGTCCTTGGCCTGGAGTTTGTCGAAGATCTGCGCGCTCGTGAGCCTCTCGCCGTCGAAGGTGAATCGCAGGTCGGCCATCGTCTCGTCGAACAGGCGGACCCAGGCGCTGCGCCCGGTGATCGCCTTCTCGTGCAGGGTCTTCTCGATCGCGTCGTCGAGCTGGTGCGGGCGAGAGGCGCGCACGTCGCGAAGCCAGGGCCGATAATGGGCGAGAGCCGGGGATCCTTCGAGCTTGGCCTGGAGCTCGCCGTCCTCGATGCGGTTGAGCTCGAGGGTGACGAACAGTAGATGCGTGGTGAGCCCGTTGATGCGCTCCTGGATTCCCTGGAAGAACCGGCCGATCTCGGCGTCGTCGCGCTGCGCGGCAAAGGTCAGGCTCGCGAAGCTGTAGGCGCGTCCGATGATCTCGCTCAGCGCCTCGTAGCGCCGGACGAGCTCGGCGAGCTCGTCGCCCCCGAGGCTCGCCATGCGGCCCTGGTAGCTCTCGGCGAGCGCTCGGGCCTCGACCTCGGCGCGATCGAGATCGCTCGCGAGCGC
>CAYZSE010000013.1:3159-22679 GCA_964481035.1 uncultured Geminicoccaceae bacterium
CTCTTCCACGATGCGGCCACGCCGCGGCTCGAGCGGCCGTTCTTGTGGCGCAAGGTCGAGGGCACCTATCGGTCCACCACATGGGGCGAGGTGCGCGACGCCGTCGCGGCCCTCGCGCACGGCTTGCGCGCCATCGGGGTCGAGCCGGGCGATCGCGTGGTCGTCGTCTCGGAGAACCGCCCGGAGTGGCTGATCGCCGACATGGCGATCATGACCCTGGGCGCGATCACGGTGCCGGCGTACACGACCAACACGGAACGCGACCACCGTTTCGTCGTCGAGCACAGCGAGGCGTCGACCGTCATCTACTCCGGGGCGGCCGTCGCCGCGCACCTGCTTCCGGCGATCCGCGCCGCCGGCACCGTGCGCGACGTCGTCGCCCTGGAGCCGCCGGCGGACGCGGGCGACCTCGCGATCCGCGCATGGTCCGAGGTCATCGCCATGGGCCGCGACGCGGGCGGGCCGGATTTCGCCCGTCCGGCCGGCGACGACCTCGCCTGCATCATCTACACCTCCGGCACCGGCGGCACGCCCAAGGGCGTGATGCTCACCCACGCCAACGTGCTCGCCAACGTTCACGGCGCGATCGACCTGCTCGAGGAGCTGAACGTCGGCGACCAGGAGGTATTCCTCTCGTTCCTGCCTCTGTCGCATTCCTACGAGCACACCGCCGGCCAGTTCGTGCCGATGGCCATCGGCGCGCAGCTCTACTACGCTGAAGGGGTCGATACGCTCAGCCAGAACCTGACGGAGGCACGGCCCACCGTTCTCACGTGCGTGCCGCGGCTCTACGAGGTCATGCGGGCACGCATCCAGAGCGGGGTCAAGCGGGCCGGCGGCAGCAAGGCTTGGCTCTTCGCCAAGGCCGTGGAGATCGGCACCAAGCGCTACGAGAACCAGCCCCTCGGGCTCGTCGACCGTATCATCGACATCGCCTGCGAGCGCCTCGTCCGCAGCAAGGTCAAGGAGCGCTTCGGCGGCCGGTTGAAGGCGATGGTGTCGGGCGGCGCGCCGCTCAATTACGAGGTGGGCGTGTTCTTTGCCGCCCTCGGTCTGCCGATTTTTCAGGGCTACGGTCAGACCGAGGCGGCGCCGGTCATCTCCGCCAATCGGCCAAAGCGCCACCGGCTGAAGAGCGTGGGCCTGCCGCTCGACGGCGTCGAGGTGAAGATCGCCGATGACGGGGAGTTGCTGGTCCGCGGGCCCTTGGTGATGCGCGGCTACTGGAAGGACCCGGAGACCACGGCGGCCACGGTCGTCGGCGGCTGGCTGCACACCGGTGACGTCGGCCACATCGACACCGACGGCTTCATCTACATCACCGGGCGCAAGAAGGAGATGATCGTCAATTCCGGCGGCGACAACATCTCGCCGCAGCGGGTCGAGGGCGCGCTCTCGCTCGAGCCCGAGATCGGCCAGGCGCTCGTCTACGGCGACCGCCGGCCGCATCTCGTGGCGCTGGTCGTCCCGGACATGGACTGGCTCAAGAGCTTCGCCGCCCAGCAGGGCGAGGAGGCGGACCTCGCCCGGCTCGCCGGCGGCGACGCGCTGCAGAAAGCGATCGGCGGCGCGATCGGCCGGGCCAACGCCCACCTTGCGGTCATCGAGCGGGTCCGGCGCTTCAAGGTCATGGGCGCGCCCTTCACGATCGACAACGGCATGATGACGCCGACGTTGAAGCTGCGTCGCCCGATCATCATCGAGCGGTTCAAGGACGAGCTCGAGGGGCTCTACGAGGGACGCGGCCGGCGCGCCGCTTGACGACCCGGCGCGGCGGGCCGTTCCCGCGCCGGCGACGGGCCTGCGGGCATCAGTCGCCCGTGCCGAGAGCGACCTCGGCCGGGTCGGCGCACGCGAACCAGCGGGCGAGCAGGTCGTTGACTGCGGCCGCGGCCTCGATCTGCGGCCAATGACCCACGCCCTCGAGCCGGGCATATCGCCAGGGCGCGGCGACATGGGCCTCGGAGCCCGTCATCTGGTCCTCGGCTAGCGCGACATCGGCGGTGCCGTAGACGCCCAGGCTCGGCACCGCCGCGGCGGGCAGGCGAGACCGGAGCGCTGCGGCGGTGAGGTTCGCCCGGTACCAGTTGAGGCCGGCCGTGAGGCGTCCCGGCCGCGAAAGGTCGCGGACCCAGCGCTCGGCATCCTCGCGCGTCGGCGCGTTGACCGTGAGCGCGCGGAAGCGGCGCGTGCGAAGAACCGTCTCGGCCAGCCAGGGGGTGATGAAGAGAAAGAGATACCAGCCCTTGCGCCGCTGCTCGGCGCCCGCCCGGCGATAGGCCTCCGGGTGGCCGACGGAGAGGGCGGCGAAGCGGCGGACCCGTTCGGGATGGGCGGCGCAGAGGTGCCAGCCGACGGCCGCACCCCAATCGTGGCCGGCGAGATCGAAGGCGGCATCCGGGGCGAGGGCGTCGACGATGTCGACGACGTCCTGGACCAGGCGGTCGACCCGGTACGCCCCGACCGTCTCGGCCATGTCGGTGGCGCCGCAGCCGCGCTGGTCGGGGACGATCACGGTCCGTCCGAGCGCCGCCAACGGCGCGATCTGATGCCGCCAGCAGGTGCCCGTGTCGGGAAAGCCGTGGAGCAGGACGAGAGGAGGCCCGTCGCCGGCGATCCGGACGTGGAAACCGAGACCGTCGATGGCGAGGCGCCGGGTGCGCATCGGCCGAGCCTCCTGCTCCTGGCTGTCCCATCCCCACGAGATGGGCTAGGACCGCAGCGGGACCACTGAGGCCGCGGCGTGGATCGCGGCCGGGGAGAATGCCATGTCGCAGCACGGCGCGACGGCGCGGAGCACCGCGCCGGAGATCGCGGCCCGCAAGGGCGGCGAGCCGATCGTGGCGCTCACCTCTTACCTGGCGTCGACGGCGGCCCTGGCCGACCCGCACTGCGACCTGCTGCTCGTCGGCGATTCGCTCGGCATGGTCGTGCACGGCTTCCCGTCGACGCTGCCGGTGTCGCTGGAGCTGATGATCCTGCACGGGCGCGCCGTCGTGCGCGGCTCGAGCCGGGCGCTCGTCGTCACCGACCTGCCCTTCGGCAGCTACGAGGCGAGCCCGGAGGCCGCGTTTGCGAGCGCGGCCCGGGTCCTGGCCGAGACGGGCTGCGGCGCCGTCAAGCTCGAGGGCGGCGCGCGAATGGCCCCGACGATCGCCTTTCTCGTTGCCCGCGGCATCCCCGTCATCGCCCATGTCGGCCTCACGCCGCAGGCCGTGAACACCCTCGGCGGCTTTCGCGCGCAGGGCCGCGAGCGCGCCCAGTGGGAGCAGCTCGAGGCCGACGCGCGGGCCGTCGCCGACGCCGGCGCCTTCGCCGTCGTCGTCGAGGGCGTCGTCGAGCCGCTCGCCCGGCGGATGACCGCGGCGGTCGCGGTGCCGACCATAGGTATCGGCGCCTCGGCCGCCTGCGACGGCCAGATCCTCGTCATGGAGGACATGCTGGGCCTGACCCCCCGCGTGCCCCGGTTCGTCAAGCGCTACGGCCAACTTGCCGACGCCGCCGACGAGGCGATCGCCGCCTACGCCGCCGACGTCCGCGCCCGTCGCTTTCCGGCCGCCGAGCACACCTACGCGCCGAGGGACTGAGCCGCGGTCGTCATCGGCCCCCACGCCGTCGGTCCGAAGCCATTGCGTGGCAAGGCGCCGGCCGCTATACCCCTCGCTCGCTCGAATGCGCGGGTGGCGAAGGGTGCGACGGCGCCCTCCCGGCCCGTGTTCCGTTTCGGAGCCAGACATGTCGAAAATGAAGACCCGGCGGGCTGCGGCCAAGCGGTTCAGCTTCACCGGGACCGGCAAGATCAAGCGCCGTCGGGCCTACCACCGGCACAATCTGACCGGCACGCAGTCGAAGGCCGCCAAGATCGCCGCGCGCAAGCCTGCCTACGTGACCGGCGGCGACGCCGAGCTCGTCCGCAAGATGTTGCCCTATGGTTAGGCTCGTAGGGCCGAGGAGTTAGTCCATGGCACGCGTCAAGCGGGGCGTCACCTCCCACGCCCGCCACAAGAAGGTCCTCAAGCTCGCCAAGGGCAGCCGCGGTCGTGCCAAGAACACGATCCGCGTGGCCAAGCAGCGGGTCGAGCGGGACATGCAGTACGCCTACCGCGACCGCCGCAACCGCAAGCGGGACTTCCGCTCCTTGTGGATCCAGCGGATCAACGCGGCGGCCCGCACGCACGGGTTGACCTACGGTAAGCTCATTCACGGCCTCGATCTCGCCGGGCTGGAGCTCGACCGCAAGGTGCTGGCCGATCTCGCCGTGCGCGACCCGGACGGGTTTCACGAGGTCTTGAAGACGGCCCAGGCCGCCCTGCCGGCCTGACTTCGCCTTTTCTTGCCGCCGAGGGACATGCGGGCATGGCCGACCAGCTCGAGAGCCTCCGAGACGAGCTTCTCGCGGCCGTGGCGGCGGCCCCCGACCTCAAGACTCTGGACGACGTGCGCGTTCAGGCGCTCGGCAAAAAGGGCCGCGTGACCGACGTCATGAAGACGCTGGGATCGTTGCCGCCGGAGGAGCGCCGCGCTTTCGGCCAGCGGGTCAACGCCCTCAAGGACGCCGTGGACGAGGCCGTGGCCGCGCGCCGTGCCGGGCTCGAGGTCGAGGAGCTCGAGCGCCGGCTCGCGGGCGAGACCCTCGACATCACGCTGCCGGCGCGGCCCCGGCCGCTCGGGCGGCTGCATCCCGTCCCCCAGGTGACCGAGGAGATCACCGCGATCTTCGCCGACATGGGTTTCGCGGTCGCCGAGGGGCCGGACGTCGACGACGACTTCCACAACTTCACGGCGCTCAATTTCCCGCCGGAGCACCCGGCGCGGGAGATGCACGACACCTTCTTCATCGAGGGCCACCCGGACCTCGTCTTGCGCACGCACACGTCGACTGTTCAGATCCGGACGATGCTGGCGGGCGAGCCGCCCTTTCGGATCATCGCGCCCGGCCGCACCTTTCGCTGCGACAGCGACGCGACCCACTCGCCGATGTTCCACCAGGTCGAGGGGCTGGTGATCGACCGCGGCATCCACATGGGCCACCTCAAGGGGTGCCTCGAGGACTTCTGCGCGGCGTTCTTCGAGCGCGACGCCGTGCCATTGCGCTTTCGCCCGTCGTTCTTCCCGTTCACCGAGCCCTCCGCCGAGGTCGACATCGGCTGCCGGCGGACCCGGGACGAGCTGGTCATCGGCGAGGGCTCGGACTGGCTCGAGATCCTCGGCTGCGGCATGGTCCATCCGGCCGTGCTGGAGAATGTCGGCGTCGATCCCGACGCCTGGCAGGGCTTCGCTTTCGGCATGGGGATCGACCGCGTGGCGATGCTGAAATACGGCATCCCCGACCTGCGCACGTTCTTCGAGTCCGATCTGCGCTGGCTGCGGCACTACGGCTTCAGCGCGCTCGATCTGCCCACGACGTTCGCCGGCCTCACGCGATGAAGTTCACCTTGCCATGGCTCGCGGAGCATCTCGCCACCGACGCCGACGCCGCAACGATCGGCCAGACCCTGACGCGCATCGGCCTCGAGCTCGAGGGGATCGAGCCGCGCGGCGCCGACCTCGACGCCTTCTCGGTCGGCCACGTCACCGGTGTGCACCCGCATCCGAACGCCGATCGGCTGCGGCTGTGTGTCGTCGAGACCAAGCACGGCACCTTCGAGGTCGTCTGCGGGGCGCCCAACGTACGGCTCGGCATGAAGGGTGTGTTCGCGCCTGAGGGTTCCGTGATCCCGGCCACCGGCACGGTCCTCAAGCGCTCGAAGATCCGTGGCATCGAGAGCCAGGGGATGCTCTGCTCCGCGCGCGAGCTCGGCATCGGCGAGGACCACGACGGGATCATCGACCTGGGCGACGCCCCGCCGGTGGGAATGCCGGCGGCGCGGGCGCTCGGGCTCGAGGGACCGGTCTTCGACGTGGCGATCACGCCGAACCGGGGCGACTGCTTCGGGGTGCACGGCATCGCCCGCGAGCTCGCCGCCGCCGGCCTCGGCACGCTGAAGGCGCCCGACACGCGGCCTGTCGAGCCCGCCTTCGCCACCGCGACGCGCGTCCGCTTCGACTTCCCCGGCGACGGCGCCGACCCTTGCCCGGTGTTCGTCGTCCGCGCGATCCGGGGTGTCACCAACGGGCCGAGCCCGGCCTGGCTGCAGGAGCGGCTCAATGCCGTCGGCGCGCGGGCGATCTCGGCGCTGGTCGACGTGACCAACTGGTCGACCCTCGACATGGGCCGCCCCCTGCACGTCTTCGACGCCGACAAGGTCGAGGGCGATCTCCATCTCCGGCTTTCGGCGGCGGGCGAGGAGTTCTGTGGGCTCGACGGCAAGACCTACGTGCTCGACGCCGGCATGACGGTGATCTGTGACGACCGGGGCATCGTCAGCCTCGCCGGCATCATGGGCGGCCTGAGCACCGGCTGCGACGAGACGACCACCAACGTGCTCCTCGAGGTCGCGGTCTTCGACGCCGTCCGCACCGCCCGGACCGGCCGGCGGCTCGGCATCGAGAGCGACGCGCGGCAGCGCTTCGAGCGGGGCCTCGACCCGAGCTTCGTCCTCCCCGCCGCCGAGTACGCCACGCGCATGATCCAAGCGCTCTGCGGTGGCGAGGCGGGCTCGGTGGTCGTCGCGGGCACGGTGCCGGACAACCGCCGCGCGATCCCCTTCGCCAAGCGCGAGCTCACCCGGCTCACCGGCCTCGAGCTCGGTGACGACGAGGTGATGCGCATCTTCGCCGCTCTCGGGTTTGCCTGTGCGGCGGAGGGCGAGGGGCGGTTCGAGGTGACGACGCCGCCCTGGCGGCACGACTGCGCGCGGCCCGCCGACCTCGTCGAGGAGCTCGCCCGCATCCACGGCTTCGACCGTATCAGGAGCGTGTCGGTGCGGCGCAACGAGGCGGTCAACCGCGTCGTCCTCGACGGCTCGCAGCTCCGCCGGCTCCGGGTCCGCCGGGCGCTCGCCGCGGGCGGGCTCGACGAGACGGTCACCTTCAGCTTCGTCGGCGAGGCGGAGGCCGCGGCCTTCGGCGGCGCCGCCGTCCGCATCGCCAACCCGATCAGCAGCGATCTCGTCGCGATGCGGCCGTCGCTCCTGCCGTCGCTGGCCGCGGCCGTGGCCAGGAACCAGGCCCGCGCCCTCGACGACGTGGCGCTGTTCGAGGTCGCGGCGATCTACACCGACGCGAGGGCCGGCGGCCAGGAGTGGGCGGCGGCCGGGGTCCGCTCCGGGCGCCCGGTGCCGCGGCACTGGGCCGTCGCCGATCGGGTCGTCGACGCGCTCGATGCCAAGGCCGACGTGCTCGCAGCGCTCGCCGCCGCCGGCGTCAAGACCGAGGCCTTGACGATCGCGCGCGAAGCGCCTGCGCATTTCCACCCGGGCCGCTCGGGGGTGTTCAAGCTGGGCCGCAGCGTCGTCGCGGCCTTCGGCGAGCTTCACCCCGGGCTGCAGAGGCTCTTCGACTGGACCGAGCGGGTCGCGGCCTTCGAGCTGTTCCTCGACCGGCTACCGCCGCTCAAGGCGGTCAAGTCGCGGGCGCGGCCGATGCTGCGGGCGTCGCCCTTCCAGCCCGTCGATCGCGACTTCGCTTTCCTCGTCGCCGCCGACCTCGCGGCGGAGCGCCTGCTCGAGGCGGTCGCGGGTGCCTCCGAGTTTATCCGCGAGGTGACGCTGTTCGATGTCTACGCCGGTAAGGGTGTGCCCGAGGGCCGGCGCTCCATGGCGGTCGCCGTGCGCCTGCAGGCGCTTGACCGGACGCTCGCCGAGGCCGACATCGAGGAGGTCGCCGAGCGCGTCACCGCTGCCGCTGCCGACGCGTGTGGCGCGGTGCTGCGCTAGGCCCTGCTCTCGCATCGAGGAACCCGGGGTGACCGAGCTCGCCCGTCTGCGCAACTTCTCCATCGTCGCGCACATCGACCACGGCAAGTCCACGCTCGCCGACCGTATCATCGAGCTCTGCGGCGGGCTGGATGCCCGCGAGATGCGCGGCCAGGTCCTCGATTCCATGGACATCGAGCGCGAGCGCGGCATCACCATCAAGGCGCAGACCGTCCGCTTGAAGTACCGCGCGAAGGACGGTCGGGACTACGTCTTCAACCTCGTCGACACGCCGGGCCACGTCGACTTCTCCTACGAGGTCAGCCGGTCGATGCGCGCCTGCGAGGGCTCGCTGTTGCTGGTCGACGCGACCCAGGGCGTCGAGGCGCAGACGCTCGCCAACGCCTATCAGGCGATCGACGCGAACCACGAGATCGTCGTCGTCCTCAACAAGATCGACCTGCCGGCGGCCGAGCCCGCGGCGATGAAGGCGCAGATCGAGGACATCCTCGGCCTCGACGCATCCCAGGCGCTGCTGATCTCCGCCAAGACCGGCGAGGGTGTCGACGAAGTCCTCGAGGCCATCGTCGCCAAGCTGCCGCCGCCCCAAGGTCCCGCCGACAAACCCTTGCAGGCGCTCGTCATCGACAGCTGGTACGACCCCTATCTCGGCGTGATGACGCTCATCCGCGTCAAGCAAGGGCGGATCGAGAAGGGGATGCGGCTCCGATTCATGGGCACCGCCGCCGTGCACCCGTGCGAGCGGGTCGGCGTGTTCACCCCCAAGCCCGTCGTCATCGACGACCTCGGCCCCGGCGAGATCGGCTTCGTCACCGCCGGCATCAAGGACATCGCCGATGCCCAGGTGGGTGACACCATCACCGACGACAGGAACCGCGCCGCAGCACCCCTGCCGGGCTTCAGGCCGTCGCAGCCGGTCGTCTTCTGCGGCATGTTCCCGGCGGACGGCGCCGACTACCCGGCACTCAGGGATGCGCTCGGCAAGCTGCGGCTCAACGATTCCAGCTTCGAGTTCGAGCCCGAGAACAGCCAGGCGCTCGGCTTCGGCTTCCGCTGCGGATTCTTGGGCCTGCTGCACCTCGAGGTGGTCCAAGAGCGGCTGGACCGGGAGTTCGATCTCGACCTGGTGCTCACCGCCCCGTCGGTCGTCTACCGCCTCTTTCGGCGCGACGGCGAGATGATGGAGCTGCACAACCCCGCCGACTTCCCCGACCCGACCCAAGTCGACTACCTCGAAGAACCGTGGATCAAGGCGACGATCATCCTCCCCGACGGCTTCCTCGGCCCCGTTCTTCAGCTCTGCACCGAGAAGCGCGGCATCCAGGACGAGCTGACCTATGTCGGCCAGCGGGCGATGCTGGTCTATCGCCTGCCGCTGAACGAGGTCGTCTACGACTTCTACGATCGGCTGAAATCGATCAGCCGCGGTTATGCGAGCTTCGACTACGAGCTTGCCGGCTTCGAGCGCTCCGACCTGGTGAAGATGGACATCCTCATCAACGGTGACCGGGTCGACAGCCTCGCCCTGATGGTCCACCGGTCGATGGCCGAGGGCCGCGGGCGGGCGCTCTGCGAGAAGCTCCAGGACCTCATCCCGCGCCAGCAGTACCAGGTGGCGATCCAGGCGGCGATCGGCGGCAAGGTGATCGCGCGCGAGACCGTCAAGGCGATGCGCAAGGACGTCCTCGCCAAGTGCTACGGCGGCGACGTCACCAGAAAGCGCAAGCTGTTGGAGAAGCAGAAGGCCGGCAAGAAGCGGATGCGCCAGTTCGGCAAGGTCGAGATTCCGCAGGAGGCGTTCCTCGCGGCCCTCAAGATGGAGACCTGACCGCTGGGCGTCGTGCGGCCATGGCTCGGCCGTCGCGCGCGCCGGGCGTCGCTCGCCCTGCCGCGCGACCGTTCGCGGCGTCGCGGATGGCCAGACGAGCGGCCGTGGCGCCGCTCGCGGCCGCGCTCGGCGCATCCGTGCGGATCAGAGCAGGACGACGGTCGCCACGCCCAAGAAGACGAAAAAGCCGAAGACGTCGGTGACGGTCGTGACGAAGACGCCCGAGGCGACCGCCGGATCGATGTCGAGCCGTTGCAGTCCCAAGGGGATGAGGACGCCGATGACCGCGGCGAAAAAGAGCGTCAAGAACAACGCGCCGCCGAACACCACGGCCAGCTCCGGGTAGCCGAACCAGACGAGGGCGACGAGGCCGCCGATGGCGAGGAAGGTGGCACCGTTGGCGAGACCGACGACGATCTCCTTTTTGAGGACCCGCCAGCCGTTCCAGGGGCCGATCTCGCCGGTGGCGAGGCCGCGGACAACGATCGTCATGGTCTGCATGCCGCAATTGCCGCCCATCGAGGCGACGATCGGCATCAGCACGGCGAGGGCCACGATCTGGGCGATCGACGCCTCGAACTGGGAGATGACGGAGGCGGCGAGGATCGCCGTCACCATGTTGGCGACGAGCCAAGGCTGGCGCTTGCGCACGGTGCGGGCCAGCGGCCGGAAGACGTCGCTCTCGGAGATGCCGCCGAGCTTGAGGATGTCGTCCTCGGCCTCCTCCTCGATGACCTCGACGATGTCGTCGACGGTGACGACGCCGACGATGCGACCGCGGTCGGCCGTGACCGGTGCCGAGACGAGGCCGTACTTGCGGAACCGCCGCGCCACCTCCTCCTGGTCGGTGCGCGCGTCGAGGACGTGGAGCTCCTTGGTGCGGAGCTGGCGCAGCGGCATCGAGCGGACGCTGCGCAGCACCTTCGAGAGCGGCACCGAGGCGACCGGCTCGAAGCGCGGGCTCACCAGGAAGATGTCGTAGAAGTCCTCCGGCAGGTCGGGGTGGTTCCTCAGATAGTCGATCGCCTGACCGACGACCCAGTAGTCGGGCAACGCCACGAAGGCCCGTTGCATGAGCCGGCCCGCGGTGTACTCCGGGTACTGGAGCGAGCGCTCGACCTCGGAGCGCTCGGTCGCCGGCAGGGCGGCGATGACCACGAGCTGCTGGTCGTCCTCGAGATCCTCGAGGAAGGCGATGGCGTCGTCGCTCTCGAGCTCCGCGAGGGCCGCCGCGGTCCGCTCGGGGCCGAGCGAGCGGGCGACCTCTGGGCGCAGCTCCTCGTCGATGTAGCTCAACAGCTCCGGATCGAGCCCGTCGCCGAAGGCATGGACGAGCGCTTGTCGTTCGCTCGCCGGCAGAAAGCGCAGGATCTCGGCTTGGTCGGCCGGATGCAGCGGGCCCACGAGCGAGCGCACGCTTTCGGCGTCATCGGCGGTCAGCGCGACCCTCAGATCGGCAAGCAGGGCCTCATCGACGCCACCGACGTCCTCCGCCATGCGCACGCTCCCGACTCGTCATTATTCAATGTCGTGGTTGGGCCGAGTGGGCGCGTCGGCTCGGCCCTGCTTGTAGCGAAGCGGAGCACGGAGGCAACCGTCCCCGACCGGTCGGAGGAGAAGAGCAAGATGGTGCGGCCGAGAAGACTCGAACTTCCACCCCGTTTCCGGGACAGCGACCTCAACGCTGCGCGTCTACCAATTCCGCCACGGCCGCGCGACGACCGGAATGACCCGATCGCGAAGCAGGAGCATTAGACGATGGGTTCGAGCCACGCAAGCGCACTCGACGGCCTCGTCGCATGGGAGATCGCGCCCGGGCGTGTCGACTATGCCGCCGCGGTCGCCCGCATGGAGGCGCAAGCCGCGGCGATCCGCGCGGGCACGGCGCCCGAGCGGGTGTGGCTCGTCGAGCACGACCACGTCTACACGGCCGGCACCAGCGCGGCGGACGAAGAACTCGTCGCCGCCGGCGACGTACCGGTCCACCGGACCGGCCGCGGCGGACGCTTCACCTATCACGGGCCCGGCCAGCGGGTGGCCTACGTCATGCTGGACCTTAAACGCCGCCGGCCCGACGTGCGCCGGTTCGTCCACGATCTCGAGGAGTGGCTGATCCGCACGCTCGCGCTCCTCGACGTCGTGGGTGAGCGGCGTGACGGCCGCGTCGGCATCTGGGTCGAGACGCCCGCGGGCGAGGCCAAGATCGCGGCCCTCGGGATCCGGCTGCGCCGTTGGGTCAGCTTGCACGGCGTCGCCCTCAACGTCGACCCCGACCTCGATCGTTTCGCCGGCATCGTGCCTTGCGGCGTCCGCGAGTTCGGGGTCACCTCGCTCGCGGCGCTCCACCGGACGACCGATCGACAGCAGGTCGACGCCGCGCTTGCCGCCGCCTTCGTCGAGGTCTTCGGCGGGCAACTGCGCTGCGGCGTCGGTCGCGGGGCGGCGGCGGTGGATTTCGGGTTGCCTGATGGCTAACTACATGGCGGAAAGTTGGAAAGGGGAACCCATGCGCGCTTGGCTCAGCGGCGGGCTCGTCGCCTCGGGGCTCTTGCTTCAGGTGAGCCAAGTCTCGGCCGGCTGCAGCGACGCCGCCATTCCGGGCGTCGACTACGGCGGCTGCCAGCTCGATGGTATCAGCCTGACCGGTGCCGACCTCACCGGCGCCGACCTGCGTGGCGCCTCGTTCAAGCGCGCCGACTTGGACGACGCCGTGCTCGCCGCCGCCAACGCGCGCCGGGCGAAGTTCGTCTCGGCCTCGCTCGCCGGCGTCACCTTCGACGGTGCCAGCCTCGTTGAAGCCGATTTCACCAGCGCCGACCTCAACGGCGCATCGTTCGTCGACGCCAACCTCTATCGCGCGCGGTTCTTCCGCGCCGACTTGCGCGGCGCCGACCTCAGCGGGGCGAGGCTCGCGGATACCGACTTCCTGTATGCCCAGCTCGAGGGGGCCACCTGGACCGACGGCGAGACGGTCTGCGGTCCCGGCTCGGTCGGCCGTTGCGTGCCCGCGCCGCGGCCCAAGGCCGGCGCCGACGCTTCGGCGCCCGCCGCCGGCGGCTAGAAGCTTTCCGACACGGGATGGGCGGGGGTCGATCGCACAGAGGAGCGTTCCAGCGTTGCCATAGCCTCGGTTGCAGAAGGACCGTGCCGCTTGCCCGACCGCTCGTCCTCGCTGCGCTGAGCCTCGCCGTGCTCGCCGGGTGCCTGCTTCGCGCGCCCGCGCCGCCCAGCGCCGATCTGCCCCTGTTCGGCGACGGCTATCGCGCGGCCGGCGACCCGTGCCGCCGGGGCGGGGAGAGTGCCTTGACGAACCGCTTCCTCGGCGACATGGCGACCTCGCCGCCTTTCGGGCCGACACCGGTGGCCGTGAGGTCGCCCGCCACGAGGGCTACATCCTCTTCAGCGTGCCTCGCGGCTGACGGCGCGGGCAGCGTCAGGGCTCAGGCAGGTTCTCGACATCGAGGCCGCGTCCGGAGCGCAGCAGCGCGAGCATGTCCTCGGGCGCGAGTGGGCCCGAGAACAAGAAGCCCTGCAGCTCGTGGCAGCCGAACCGGCGTATCACGGCGAGCTGCTCGCGCGTCTCGACGCCTTCCGCCACGACGCTGATCTTGAGCATCTCCGCGAGCGCGACGATCGCCTGGGCGATGGCGGCGTCGTTGGCGTCGGTGGTGACGTCCTTGACGAAGGAGCGATCGATCTTGAGACAGCGGATCGGGAAGCGCTTGAGATAGGCGAGCGAGGAGTAGCCCGTGCCGAAGTCGTCGACGGCGAACTGCACGCCGAGGTCGTGGATCGCCTGGAGCCGCTGAACGCTCTCGCCGACGTCCTCCATCAGGGCGCTCTCGGTGAGCTCGAGCTCCAGGAGCTCCGCCGCCATCCCCGTCGCCTGCAGGACGCGGCGGATGATGTCGACGAGGTTGCGCTGCTTGAACTGTCGGCCCGAGAGATTGACCGCCAGCCGGAGATCGGGAAAGCCGAGCCGCTGCCATTCGCGCACCTGCCGGCAGGCCTCGGTCAGCACCCATTGGCCGATCGGCAGGATGAGGCCGGTCTCCTCGGCGAGCGGGATGAACTCCGCCGGCGGCACCCGGCCGAGCTCCGGGTGATACCAGCGGACCAGCGCCTCGACCGCCGTCACCCGCCCGCTGTCGGCGCTCACCAGCGGTTGGTAATGGAGCGCGAGCTCGCCGCGTTCCAGCGCGCGGCGCAGCTGCGTCTCGAGGACGAGCCGCTCGAAGGCGCGCGCGTTCATGTCGTTGGTGTAGAATTGATAGGCGTTGCGCCCCTGCTCCTTGGCTCGATAGAGCGAGGTGTCGGCGTTGCGCACGAGCGTCTCGGCATCAGCGCCGTCGTGGGGGAACAGCGCGATACCGATGCTGGCGGTCGCGGTCAGCTCCTGGCTGTTGATCGAGAAGGGCTGCCGCATGACGTCGAGGATCTTCTGCGCCACCTTGGCGGCGCTCTCGGCGCCGCGCGTGCCGGGCAGCAACAAGAGGAACTCGTCGCCGCCCAGTCGGGCCACGGTGTCCGAGCGGCGGAGCACGAGGACCAGGCGACGCGCCACCTCGCGCAGGAGCTGGTCGCCCTTGGCCATGCCGAGGCTCTCGTTGACGAGCTTGAAGCGGTCGAGGTCCAAGAGCATCACCGCGAACTCCTGGGGATTGCGACGGGCCCGCTCGACCGCCTGGGTCAAGCGATCGTCGAACAGCAGGCGATTGGGCAGCCCGGTGAGCGGATCGCGCGAGGCGAGGCGGCGGATGGTCTCCTCGGCCTCGCGCCGGGCCGAGACGTCGCGCACCGTTATCAAGAAGCCCGCGGGCTGGCCCGTCGCCAGCCGGCTCACCGTCACCTCGATCGGCACGGTCTCACCGCCTTCGCGCCGCGCGATCAGGTCGGCCAAGCGTTGCGCTTGGCCGGCGGCCTGGAGCAGGAGGGAAAGGACGTCGGTCTCCTCCCCCGGCGGCAGCCCGATCAGCGTGTCGATCGGGTGTCCGCGCGCCTGCGCCGCGCCGATCATGAAGAGCGCTTCGGCCGAGGGCGAGAGGCTCGTCACGATCCCGCGCGCGTCGCAGGTGACGATGCCGTCGACCACCGTCTCGATCACGCTCCACCAAGCCTCGGCCTCGCTCGGCACCGGCGCGGGCGCGGGCGCCTCCGCCAGGCCGGGAGGCGGCTCGTGCTGCATCGTTTCGGCGAAGATCAGCGTCTCGCCGTCACGCTCGATCTCGATCGCGAGGCCCTCGATCTGCAGGCAGAGGCCCGTCGCGGCCACGTCCGCGCTCGCCAGCAGCGCCCGCAACGGCTCGCGGCCACGGGCGAGCGCATCGACGAGCGCGTCGGTGCTGCGGCGGGCGTCGTCCCATACGCCGCCTTCGCGCGTGTCCGGATGCAGGATCCGGCCGATGGTGCCGTCGCTCTCGAGATGCGCCACGAGTGCCGCCCCGCTGCGCCGGGCGAGCGCCCGCAGCGTTGCCTCCGCGCCGGCGACCGGTGCTGGCGGCGTGTCGCGAAGCGGCTGGACGAAGGCGATGAGCCCGGCGATGCGGCCCCGGTCGTCACGCCAGGGGATGGCCCGGTCCTCGACGATAACGTGCCCGTCTGCGGTGGCGAGGCGGTAGCGGCAGCCGGCCGCCGCGCCGCCTAGGACCTCGAGGTTGCGGTCACGCCACAGGCTCCGATCCTCGGCCGCGATCCAACTCGACCAGGTGGCGGGGCGGCTCGTCGCGCCGATGTCCGCGCACATCGGGCCGAGCCTCCAGGTGAGGGCGAGGCGGCTGTCGAGATCCAACTCGAGCGCGTAGATGCAGCCGCCCAGGATCTCGGCGATGGCGGCGGCACGATCGTCGGAGCGGTTGATGCGGCCCTCCACCTCGCCCGTCGGCGTCAGCACGAGCCAGAAGGTGTCGCCCCCGGTCGGCCCGCCAGCGATGCGGAGGGCCGGTCGGTCGCCGATCTCGGCCGGCAAGTTGGCGTCGAACGCGGTCCCGCGCTCCACCGCCAAGACGAGCTCGGCCCACAGCGCGACGTCGCCTTCGATGGGCAAGAGGCGGCTGAGGGCGACGCCGTGCAGATCGCCGCCGTCCGGGCGCAGCCAGTGGGTGGCGAGCTCGTTGTGTTCGGTGACCCGCCATGTCTCCGTCGGCGCGGCACGGCGCAGAACGAGACTGCCGATTCCCGCGGTCGCCAGGAGATCGCCCGGCGGACGCAGGCTTCCGTTCCTCACGGCCGACGCCGATGCGTCAGGCTCGACGCCCATGGCGCACGGCTGCGCTCAAGTCGATGCGGTCGGTGGCTTTCCGAACTCTGCTTGATGCACACTTGACGTAGGCCTCGGAGCGCGCCGCTCGTGCGATGATTTTTTAGCAAAGCCGCAATCGACGGTGCAGAAAAATGCAGCATTATCTATGCCGCGTCTTTACCGATAGGTTCAACTGCCGCATGGAGTTGAGCCAGCAGGCGTTCGGCCGTCAAGCCGCGCGGGTCACGCCAAGCCGCCTCATTGTGCATCCAGACGGCCGCACAGGCGCCCTCGAACGCGGGCTCGCCGCGGGCCAGCCGCGCCAGGACCAGTCCGGCCAGCACGTCGCCGGTGCCGGCCGAGGCGAGCGCCGGGCAGCCGTTCACCGCGATCGTCGCCCGCCCGTCCGGCGCGGCGACCACGCTGTCGAAGCCCTTCAGCACGACCACGGCGTTGCTGGCCGCGGCCAACGCGCGGGCGTCCGCCAGCTTGTCGCCCGATGCGGGCCGAAGCCTCGCCGCCTCCCCGGCATGGGGCGTGAGCACCACGGGCCCCTTGGCCCGGGCGGCGATGGCCTCGGGTGCGCTCACAAAGCTCGTCAGAGCGTCGGCGTCGAGGACCGTCGGACGACCGGTCTCCAGCACGGCCTCGGCCCGGGCGCGAAGTGCGGCGCCGACGCCGCCTCCCGGGCCGAGCAGCCAGGCATTGCGGCGGTCGTCGGCGAGCCATTCGGCGAGGTCGCGATCGCCCAGCGGGCGCACCATCACGGCCTCGAGATGCGCCGCGTGCGCGGCGAGCGCGTCGGCGGGAGCGAGCAGGGTGACGAGGCCGGCACCGCCGATCAACGCCGCCCGCGCCGCGAGCCGAGCAGCGCCGCCGTGGGCGATGTCGCCCGCCACCACATGGGCATGGCCGTAGCGGTACTTGTGGCCGCCGGGGCGGAACGGCTCGGTGCTGCCGGCCCATAGAGCGGGGGCGTTGCGCCAGGTCGGCGGTCCCGCCTCGGCATGGGCGCGGGCCACGGCCGTCGCGTCGAGACCGATATCGGCGACGACCAGTCGACCGCACCGCTCGGCGCCGGGCAGCAGGAAGTGGCCCGGCTTGGCCCGCCCGAACGTCACCGTCTCGACCGCGGCGAAAGCGGCATCGCCGACCACCGAACCGGTGGCGCCGTTCACGCCCGACGGCAGATCGACGGCGACGACGGGGCGGCGTTCGGTGCCGGTCGCCTGCGCCCACGACGCGGCGGTCCCCGGTAGCGGCCGGCTCAGGCCCGCGCCGAAGAGAGCGTCGACGACGATTCCGACGCCGCCCAGGTGCGGCGTGCCGAGCGGCTCGACGGGCGCGTGCCACGCGGCGGCGGCGATGGCCGCGTCGCCTTGAAGGGCGTGCCGGTCGCCGAGCAGCGCGAGCCGGACGCCGAAGCCCCAGCCGGCGAGGAGGCGGGCCGCGACGAAGCCATCGCCGCCGTTGTTGCCGGGACCGGCGAGGACCAGGACGTCACCGCCGTCCCAGAGGTCGCGCACCCGGCCGGCCACGGCGGCGCCGGCGCGCTCCATGAGGGTCGTTCCCGGGATGCCGGAGGCGATGGTCAGACGGTCGGCGAGCCCCATCGCCGCCGGCGTGAGCAGTTCCAGGGCCGCCGGTCGCCGCGCTGCCCCGATCATGGGTCGTGCCGCGCCGCGACAGAGATGGGCGCGTCGGATAGGATCACGGGCTCTTGCCTCGTCATAGGATTGTTGTCCGCCATGTCGCTGCCTAAACGATCATCGGTCGTTGTCAATGCCGACGTTGCCGAGGCGCTCGCCGCCGACCGCCCGGCCGTCGCGTTGGAAACCTCGATTGTGGCGCACGGGCTGCCCCGGCCCACCAATCTGGAGGTCGCCGAAGCGATGGCCGCGGCGGTCCGCGGCGCCGGCGCCGAGCCCGCGCTCACCGCCGTCGTCGACGGCGAGATCCGGCTGGGCCTGGCGCCGGCGCGGGTCCGTGAGCTCGCGCAGCAGGGCGCGGCCAAGGCCTCAGCACGGGATTTGGCGCGGCTCGCCGCGATGGGCGAACGCGGCGCGACGACCGTGGCGGCGACGGCGCGCATCGCGCACGCGGCGGGGGTTCGCGTCATGGCGACCGGCGGTATCGGCGGCGTCCATCGGGGAGCGCAGGCGACCGGCGACGTGTCGGCCGACCTCGAGACGATGGCGGTGACGCCGGTCCTGATCGTCGCGTCGGGCGCGAAATCCATCCTCGATCTGCCGCGCACGCTCGCCCGACTCGAGACGCTGGGCGTGCCCGTCCTCGGGTGGCGCACCGACCGTTTTCCGGCCTTCTACGTCGCCGACAGCGGCTTGGCGGTGCCGCGGATCGACGATCTCGCCATCGTCGCCGACATCGCGCGGCGGCACTGGGCGCTCGGCGGCGGCGGGATCCTCGTCGTCCAGGCGCCCCCCGAGCCGCTGCCCGCGCCGGAGGTCGAGGCGTGGATCGAGGTGGCGCAAGCGCGTGCCGCCGAGCGCGGCATCGTCGGCGCGGCGCTGACGCCGTTCCTGCTCGCCGAGATGGCCCGCACCAGCGGCGGGCGGACCGTCGCGGCCAATCGAGCGCTCGCCGTCGCCAACGCCGCGCTCGCCGGACGGATCGCGGCCGGGCTCGGGACACGCTGACGGCCGAGCGCCGATCGACGCCACAGCTTTTGCGAGATCTATATGGTTTTCAATTCTACCTTCACGGTATATTCCGCAACGTGTCAGGCCCCAATCGCCCGCGAGGATGCCGTGCCCGATTCGCTGGACGTGGTCGTCGACACCAGCCGACTGGAAAGCTTCACCGGCACCGACCCGACGGTCGAGGCCGAGCTCGCGGCCTTGTTCATCGAGACCGCCCAACTCTATCTGGGGCGGCTCAAGACCGCGATGGGCGACGTCGCGGCCTGGCAGCGCTCCGCGCACGCGCTCAAAGGGGCGAGCGCCAACATCGGCGCCGTGGCCGTGGCGCGGCTCGCCGCCCAGCAGGAGCAGCGCGAGCCGGATCTGGAGGCGTTGCGATGCTTGGAGATGGAGGTCGCCGCCGTACGACGCGCCTTCGAGGCGCGGGGCTCTCTGCCGCCTCCTTGAGGCATCCCCCGGTTCGCAATCGCCGCGGCGGACGACGGCGGCCGCAGTCGTCATGATGGTAGGACGGACGCGTCAGGGACGTCCCCGGGCACTGGGCTGCGAGCCGTAGGTCCACGGGCGCCCGCAAGTCGCGGAACAGCGATGCACGGGCTGATCTCCCTTTGGCGGTTCTGGGCGGTTCTCGCCGCCTTCGCGGCGGTGACCGCGATCCTCGCCAAGATCGGGGTCGCGCAGCTGCCGAGCGATCTGGCCACCTTGGTGCGCACAGCGGTGGTCGTCGTACTCGCCGCCTTGGTCGTCGTCGCCGGCGGCTCCGGGAGCGCTTGGGGCGAGATCCGCGGCCGCACGCTCATGGCGCTGATCCTCGTCGGGATTGCGACCGGCGCATCCTGGCTGTGCTACTTCCAGGCCCTGAAGCTGGGACGAGCCTCCCAGGTCGCGCCGCTCGACAAGCTCAGCGCCGCGTTCGTCGCCGTCCTCGGCGCTCTGCTCCTCGGCGCTCTGCTCCTCGGCGAGAGGCTCTCCGCATC
>CAYZSE010000013.1:22779-35511 GCA_964481035.1 uncultured Geminicoccaceae bacterium
TCCTCGGCGCTCTGCTCCTCGGCGCTCTGCTCCTCGGCGAGAGGCTCTCCGCATCCGGGTGGCTCGGCATCGGCCTCATCGTCATCGGCGCGGTCCTGGTCGCGCGCGACCAGAGCAGCGGGACGTTCGGATGAACCGCGTGGGCAGGCTTCCCTAGCGGCCGTCGCTCACGGCGAGCCGCGTCTCCAGGCGGCGGACGAGCCAGGAGACGATCAGCACGAGCACCAGATATTCGAGCACGAGGAAGGTGTAGACCTCGAGTGGGCGATAGAGCGTCGTCACCAGCTCGTTGGCGCGCCGGGTGAGGTCGGCGAGGCCGATGACCGAGACCAGCGCGCTCATCTTCAAGACGATGACGAACTGGTTGCCGAGCGCCGGCAGGATGCGGCGCAGCGCCTGGGGTAGGACGATGAGGCGAAAGCGCTTCATGCGGCCGAGCCCCAGGGCGCGGCCGGCCTCGGTCTGGCCGCGCTCGACGGACTGGATGCCGGCGCGGAAGACCTCGGCCATGAAGGCCGCCTCGCAGAGCGCCAGGCCGATGACGCCCGAGGTGAACACGTCGAAGTTGATGCCGACGAGGATCGGCAGTCCATAGTGCACCCAGAGGAGCATGACGAGCGAGGGTACGGCCCGGAAGATCTCGACGAAGCCGCGGTTGAAGCGCCGCGCCCAGGGGTCGTCGGCGAGGCCGGGCAGGGCGACGAGCAGGCCGAGGATCGTCGCCAGCAGCGTGGCCAGCACCGAAATCTGGATGGTCACCCAGAGCCCGCCGAGCAGGAACTGGAGGTTCTGGCGGCCCGCCTCGGTCGTCGGCAGGACGACGTACCAGCCCCAGCGATAGCCGCCTTCGCGGCCCGTGGCGTACAGGATGACCAGCACGAGAGCGCCTGCGAGGCCGATGACGAGGAGCGCCCACGGCGACGGCTGCAGGCGCCCTGCGGGCGCGGGTGGACGAGCGCTCGAAGGCAAGGTCGGTCTCCGATATGTGAGTGTCTGCGTGCTCTCGCCGCGGGCACGAACCGCGCTAGAGTTGCTGGTGAAATTCATCCCGGCAACGCCTCCGCCCCATCGCCTCGGAGAATGATCCCTTGAAGATGACGTGTTGGGCGCTCGCCCTCTTGGCTCTGTGGGGCATGACCACACCGGCCGCCACGCAGGAAAGCCGTCTCGAGCGTGTTCTCGAGAGCGGCACGTTGCGCGTCGGCACCACCGGCGACTTCAAGCCGATGAGCTTCAAGAACCCGGCGACCGGGGGCTACGAAGGCTACGACATCGACGCGGTCGAGAAGCTCGCCGCCGACATGGGGGTGGCGATCGAATGGGTCGCGACCGATTGGAAGACGCTCGTCTCGGGGATCCTCGCCGACAAGTACGACATCACCACGAGCGCCTCGCTGTCGGTCGACCGGGCCAAGGTGGCGGGTTTCAGCGACGCCTATGTGACCTTTGCGACGGTGCCGGTGGCGCGCGCCGCCGATGCCGATACCCTTGACGGCTGGGACGCGCTCGACCAAGCGGGCGTCAAGATCGCGGTCACGCTCGGCACGGTCTTCGAGCAGCAGGCGCGCGCCTTCTTCGAGACCGCCGAGATCGTCACGGTCGAGGCGCCGGCCCGGGGCTTCCAGGAGGTGCTCGCCGGCCGCGCCACGGCGACGATCACCAGCAACGTCGACGCGGCGGAGCTGACCCGTACCTATCCCGAGCTCGCCGTCGTCCCCGTCGAGGCGCCGCGGGCGCAGCGGCCCGGCGCCTTCCTCCTCCCCCAGGACGACCAGGTCTGGATCAACTTCATCAATCACTGGGTGACGTTGAACCACGCCAGCGGCTTCTTCGACGAGCTCATGGCGAAATGGAACATCTCGCGGTAGCAGGCGCGCGATAGCCAGCGCGGGGTCAGCGTACTAAGGAGAAGAGCCCCGGCGCTGGCCTTCGAGGACGCCATGCTCGTGACCCTCTACGCCGTTCCCGTGAGCAACTTCGCGGCGACCGTCCGGCTCGTCCTCACCCTCAAGGGTGTCGCCTACCGCGAGCAGCCGCCGCCGGACGGCTACGGCTCTGCCGCCTACAAGGCGATCGTGCCGACCGGCACCGTTCCCGGCCTCGTCTGCGGCGACCTCGTCTTGAGCGAGAGCGCGGTCATCGCCGAGTACCTCGACGAGCGCTGGCCGGAGCCCCGGCTCATTCCGGCGGGCGACCCGGCGATCCGGGCGCGGGTGCGCTGGCTGCAACGCCTGCACGACACCCGCATCGAGCCTCCCCTGCGCGCGCTGTTCGCCCACATGACGCCCGCAGCCCGCGACGACGCCACCGTCGAGGCCGAGTGGGGCCGCCTCGCCGTGCGCCTGGAAGACCTCGCACGGATCAAGGGCTCCGCGCCGTACCTCGCCGGCGATGCGGCGACCCTCGCCGACTACAGCTACCCGGCGACGCTGCTTCTCGGCGAGCGGATGGCGGTGGCGCTCGACCGCACGCTGCCGCTGCCGCCGGTGCTCGCCGGCTGGTGGAATCGGCTGCGGGCATTGCCGGCGGTCCATCGCGTGCTCGCCGGCTACGGCGAGGCGGTCGAGGCGTGGCTCGTGGCCAAGCAGGCGCAGGGCCAGCCTTGAGCGAGCGCGTCGCGGGCATCGTCGAGCGGGTCGTCTTCCAGAACGAGGCCACGGGCTACGCCGTCGTCCAGATTCGTGACGGGCGCGCCGACCGGCTGACGACGGTCGTGGGCGCGGCGCCGGTCGTCGGCGAAGGCGACATGCTCGAGGCCGAGGGGCGGTGGGAGGAGGACCGCTCCTGGGGACGCCAGTTTCGCGCCTCGCTCGTCGTCACCGGCCCGCCCGCGGGCTCCGCCGGCGTCGCCGCCTATCTCGGCTCCGGCATCGTCAAGGGCATCGGCAAGGGGCTCGCCGCGCGCCTCGCCGCCCATTTCGGCGACGTGGTCGTCGACATCCTCGAGCGCGAGCCCCAACGCCTCGCCGAAGTCAAGGGGGTGAGCGCGCGGCTCGCTGAGGAGCTCGCCGAGGCCTGGCGGGCGCAGCGCGGGGTGCGCGACGTCATGCTCTTCCTCCACGAGCACGGGTTGCCCGCCGGTCGCGCGCGGCGGATCTGGGACGCCTACGAGGAGCGGACGATCGCCGTCCTCAAGCGCGATCCCTACGCGCTCGCGCGCGACGTCGCGGGCTTCGGCTTCGTCTCCGCCGATCGCCTGGCGCAGCGCCTCGGCACGGGCACGGACTCGCCCGAGCGTCACCGCGCCGGCCTCCTGCACGTCCTCGGCGAAGCCGCGAGCCAGGGTCACACGGGTCTCGGCGAGGCGGAGGCGCGCGAGCGGCTGCGCGAGCTCACCGGCGCCGACGACGCCGCGTTCGCCGCCGGCGTCGCCGGGCTCGCGGGGCTGAACGCCGCCGTCGTCGAGGCCGGCGCGCTCTTCCTCCAACCGCTGGCGTCGCAGGAGGAGCGGATCGCCGAGCGGGTTCGAGCGCTGGCCGCGGCACCGCCGCCCTGGGAAGAGCTCGACGGGGCGGCACGCATCGACCACGCCGAGGCGGCCTTGGCGGTGGCCTTGTCGGCGAGCCAGCGGGCGGCGGCGGTGCGGTTGCTGGCGAGCCGCTTGGCGATCCTCACCGGCGGGCCAGGCACCGGCAAGACGACGCTCGTGCGAACCCTCTTGGAGGCGCTGCCGGCCGGCGCCGACGCGGTCGCGCTCGCCGCGCCCACGGGCCGTGCCGCGAAGCGGCTCGCCGAGAGCACCGGGCGCGAGGCGAAGACGCTCCATCGCCTGCTCGAGGCGGAGCCGGGCCGCAGCTTCCGGCGCGGTGAGGGTCGGCCCGTCGAGGCCAAGGTCGTGATCGTCGACGAGGCCTCCATGATCGACGTCACCCTCATGGACGCGCTGCTCGCGGCCCTCGAGCAGGAGGCGGTCTTGTGGCTCGTCGGCGACGTCGACCAGCTGCCTTCGGTGGGGCCGGGCCGCGTGCTGGGCGACCTGATCGACAGCGGCGTCGCCACGGTCGTGCGGCTCGAGGAGATCTTCCGGCAGGCCGCGAAGAGCCTGATCGTCACCAACGCGCATCGGCTCAACCGCGGGCTCATGCCGGAGCCGGCCGCGGGCGAGGGGCTCGCCGACTTCTACGCCATCGCCGTCAAGGACGCCCAGGACGCGCACGCCAAGCTGCAAGCGCTGGTGGCCGAGCGGATCCCCGAGCGCTTCGGCCTCGATTCCGTCGACGACGTGCAGGTCCTCTGCCCGACCAACCGCGGCACGCTCGGCGCCCGCACCCTCAACGACGTGCTGCGCCAGCGGCTCAACCCGGCGCCCGCCGGGAGCGTCGCCCGCGGCGAGCGCATCTTTGCGGCGGGCGACCGCGTCATGCAGATCGAGAACGACTACGAGCGCGACGTCTACAACGGCGATCTCGGCCGGCTCCGGGCGATCGACCACGACGGGCGCCGCGTCGAGGTGCGCATCGACGGACGCGACCTCGCCTACGCCTTCGACGAGCTCGACGCGCTGCAGCCCGCCTACGCCGTCACGGTCCACAAGGCCCAAGGCTCTGAGTACCCGGCCGTCGTGCTCGTGCTCGCGCGCCAGCACGGGCGTTTGCTGCGCCGCGATCTCGTCTATACCGGGCTCACGCGGGCACGGCGGCTCGCCGTCATGCTCATCGAGGACGACGCGCTCGCCCGCGCCGTCGCCGGCGCCGGCTTCGAGCGGCGCCTGACCCGCCTCGAACGCCTCTTGGGGGACGAGCCTTGACGTTGAGCGACGACGACATCCAGCGCCGTCTCGACGTGGCGGCGACGGTGATTGGTGAGGCGGGTGCCCTCGCGCTCGCCCACTTCGAGAAGCGCGACGAGCTCGCCATCGCGTTCAAGGGACCGCAAGACGTCGTCTCGCTCGCCGATCAGGAGGTGGAGCGGCTGATCCGCGATCGGATGGGCGCCGCCTTTCCCGGCGACGGCTTCGTCGGCGAGGAGCACGGCGCCGAGGGCGACGAAAGCCGTTGCTGGGTCATCGATCCGATCGACGGCACCCAGAATTTCCTGAGAGGCCTGCCCTACTGGACCGTGGTCCTGGCCTTCGTCGAGGGCGGCCGCACCGAGTTCGGCCTCACGCTCGACCCGGTCCACGGCGAGCTGTTCACGGCCCGCCGAGGGCGCGGCGCGTGGCGCGACGGCACCGCGGTACGCTGCCGCACGCCGCGATCACCGGGCGAGGCGTGCGTCGCGTTGAGCTTCGGTTTCAAGGACAGCTGGCGCACCTATGTCGACATCCAGGCGCGCTTCCTCGAGCGCGGCGTCGACATGCGGCGGTTGGGCTCGACCGCGCTCATCCTCGCGCACATCGCCGACGGGCGTCTCGACGTCGTCTACGCGCCGGGCAACCAGAGCTGGGATTGCCTCGCCGGCCTTCTGCTCGTCCGCGAGGCCGGCGGTGTCACCAACGACTTCCTTGGCGTCAACGGCCTGCTCGGCCGCGGCCCCGTGGTGGCAGCCAATCGGCAGATGCAGGCGCTGAGCGAGGAGCTGACTGGTGTCAGACTCGCCTGATGCCGCCTCAAAGACGGACGAAGGGGTTCAAGAACCGCCCGATGCTGCCCGTCAGCCGCAAAGGCGCGTCGGTCACGGCGAGGCAGATGCACGGCTCGCCATCTTCGGCGACGGGGCTATGGTCGAGATCGCCCTCGACGATGGCGATATCGCCCGGCCCGTAGCGGCCCGTGCAATCGCTGAACGCACCTCGGATCACCACGGTCGCTTCCAGGCCCTCGTGGGTGTGCTCGGGCACGCCCGCTCCCGGCCGGATGCGCAACAGCCGCGTCACGTAGCCCTCCGCCTCGGGCAGCAATCTGATCTCGCCGACGGGACCGAAGGAGCGCCACGCCAACTCGTCGAAATTGAGGCCGACATAGGGAACGAGCGGAGCGGGCACGTCACCGGCGGGCCGTACGCGCGACACCATCGCCGCCGATGCGGGCCGGTCGAGAGCGCCCAGGACGCGCGCGCGCAGCCCCGTGCTCAGCGCCGCCGGATCGCCCGCATCGAGCAGCGCCCCGCCGATCGCGAGCAGCTGGCGCTCCCGCTGCCGGCACGCGCCACACAGCGTCAGGTGGGTGCGGGCGACCAGCAGCAACGGCTCGGCCAGCAAGCCCGCTGCCGCCGCCGTCAACAACTCGTCACTCAGGTGATGAACCGGTGCCACGCGCCAACCTCTAACAAAGCCAATGATATCTTACGTCCCGCGACCGACAGGCCAACCGCCCACGAGACTAGGGGGACCGGTTGTCGTCGCACACGCCTGCATTACGTTGGCGAAGGGCGTTTGGATGAGTTGGACTTAAGCTCGATCTGCGAACCGCGTCGGCGCTGGGCCCACGTGCCAATCCGCGGAGCTCTTTCTGGAGAAACCGTTTGCGCATTGCCGTCATCGGCTCGGGGATCGCCGGGCTAAGCTCCGCTTGGCTGCTCGACGACACCCACCATCTCGTCCTCTACGAAGCGAGTCCGCGTCTCGGCGGGCACAGCCATACGGTCGACGCCAAGGTGGGCGACCGCCGCATCGCCGTCGACACGGGGTTTATCGTCTACAACGAGCGCAATTATCCCAATCTCGTCCGCCTGTTCGCCCATCTGGGGGTGGCGACCGAGCCCTCAAACATGTCGTTCGGCATCAGCCAAGGCGGCGGGGCCTTCGAGTATGCGAGCACGCGTTGGGACGCGCTCTTCGCGCAGCGTCGGCGCCTGCTCGATCCGCGGCACTGGGCCCTGCTCGCCGACATTCCGCGCTTCAACAAGGCCGCGACGACGTTTCTCTCCGAGGTGCAGCCGGACCTGCCGCTCGGCGAGTGGCTCGCGGCGCAAGGCTTCGGTCGCCGGCTCGCCCCGCGCTACGTTCTGCCCATGGCGGCGGCGATCTGGTCGGCGCCGATGCGCGCCGTCGCCGGCTTCTCCGCGCGCAGCTTCCTCACCTTCTTCGCACGGCACGGCCTGTTGACGATCGCCGATCAGCCGGCGTGGCGGACCGTGACCGGCGGCTCGCGGCGCTATGTCGAGCGGCTCGCCGCCGCCTTGCGCGGCGAGGTCCGGCGCGGCACGCCCGTGGCCGCCGTGCGGCGGACGCCCGGGGGTGTCGTCGTCACCGACGCCGCGGGCCACGACGATCGGTTCGACGCGGTCGTGCTCGCCGCGCACGCCGATCAAAGCCGGGCCATGCTCATCGATCGCGCGAGCGACGAGGACGCGCTGATCGCGCGCTTTCCCTACCAGCCGAACCGCGCCATCCTGCACAGCGACCCGGCGCTCATGCCCAAGCGGCAGCGCGGCTGGGCGAGCTGGAACTTCATCACCGGCGATGTCGCCGATCCCGACATGCCGGTGTCGGTGACCTACTGGATGAACCTGTTGCAGAACATCGACCGCTCCGCGCCCCTCTTCGTCAGCCTCAACCCGCTCGAGGAGCCGCGTGACGAGCTGGTCCACGCCAGTTTCGACTACGCTCATCCGATGTTCGACACCGCCACGGTCGACGCGCAGAAGGATCTCGCCGCCATTCAGGGTCGCGGCGGCGTCTGGTACGCTGGCGCGTGGTGCGGCTACGGGTTCCACGAGGACGGCCTGACCTCCGCGCTCACCGTTGCAGAACAGGGCTTCGGCATCCGGCCGCCGTGGGCACGCGCGGAGGACGCCGGCGCGTCCGCGGGCATGGGGCTGGTCGATCGCGCGGCGGCGAGCGCCGCTTGACGGTGAGCCCGATGACCGACGCCCCCAGCTCCTGCCTCTATCGCGGCCGGGTCATGCACCAGCGGCTGCGGCCGTTCCGCCAGCGCTTCACCTACCGCGTCTGGACCGTCTTTGTGGCGCTCGACGAGCTGCCGCAGCTCGATCGGCGACTGCGGCTGCTGTCGGTCGACCGTCGCAACCTGCTGGCGATCCAGGCGCGCGATCACGGCCGGCGCGACGGCACTCCGCTGGAGCCCTGGGTGCGCGAGCGCCTCGCCGCCGCCGGCATCGCCGACGGCGGCGGGCGCATCTTCATGCTCGCCTTCCCGCGCGTCCTCGGCTTCGTCTTCAATCCGCTGACGGTCTATTACGCCTATGACCCGGCCGGGCGATTGCGGGCGATCCTCTACGAGGTGAAGAACACCTTCGGCGGCCAGCATACCTACGCCTTCGCGGTCGACGGCGACGCCGAGCGCCCGTCGCACGCCTGCGACAAGGCGTTCTACGTCTCGCCCTTCATCCCGATGCAGGCCCGCTACGGCTTCAACCTCCAGCCGCCCGGCGCGCGGCTGAGCGTGGTCATCCGCGAGAAGGTGCCCGAGGGCCCGCAACTGGTGGCCTCGATGTCGGGCCGGCGCCGCGCGCTCACCGACGCCGAACTGGCCCGTTGCCTCTTGGCGTTCGGGCCCATGACCTTCAAAGTCGTCGTCGGCATCCACTGGGAGGCGTTGAAGCTCTGGCTCAAGGGCGCGCCGTTCCGGGCACCCTCGATGCACCCGCGCCCGGTGGTCGCCGGCAACACGGCTGATCCGGGGGAGCCATCATGAGCGATGCGGACATCGCCTCGCGCGGCGCCGAATCCCGGCCGGCGGGGAGGGCCGGCTGGAACACACCGGCGCTGCGCATTCTCGTCGGCATGGCGTCCAACCTCTCGCGCGGCCGCCTGCGCGTCGTCGCCCCCGACGGCCGCGCGCGGACCTTCGGCACGGACGACGGGACGGGGCTTCAGGCGACGCTGGTGGTGCGGCGGCCGCGCATCGTCTATCGCGTTCTCAAGGGCGGTGCGCTCGGCTTCGCCGAGGCCTATCTCGACGGCGACGTCGACACGCCGGACCTCGAGGCGCTCTTGCGATTGCTGCTGGTGAACTACGAGGCCATCGCCGAACGGTGGCGAGCGGGCCCGTGGGTCCGGCTCGCGAGCACGCTGGCCCATCGCCTGCGCTGGAACACCCGCCGCGGCAGCCGCAAGAACATCCGCGCCCACTATGACCTCGGCAACGCCTTCTACGCGCTCTGGCTCGATCCCTCGATGACCTACTCGGCGGCGCTGTTCCGTGACGCCGACGACCTGGAGCGGGCGCAGCTGGAGAAGTACCGCAACCTCGCCGGCATGGTCGGCCTCACCCCCGGCCAGCACGTCCTCGAGGTCGGCTGCGGCTGGGGCGGCTTCGCGGTCGCCGCGGCCCGCGAGTTCGGCTGCCGGGTCACCGCGCTGACCATCTCCGAGGAGCAGCTCGCCTGGGCGCAGCGGCGTGTCGCCGAGGCCGGGCTCGGCGATCGCGTCGAGGTCCGCTTCCAGGACTACCGTGACGTCGAGGGCCGGTTCGACGCCATCGTCTCCATCGAGATGTTCGAGGCCGTCGGCGAGGCGTACTGGTCCGTCTACTTCGACAAGCTGCGCGCGTTGCTCGCGCCCGGCGGGCGCTGCGGACTGCAGGTCATCACCATCGACGACCGCTGGTTCGAGGGCTATCGCCGCAACGTCGACTTCATCCAGCGCTACGTCTTCCCGGGCGGCATGCTGCCCTCGTCGCGCGCGCTCCGCGAGGCCGCCGGCGCGGCCGGGCTCGTCGCCGGCGAGCACCTGCGCTTCGGGCGCGACTACGCGCGGACGCTCCGCGGCTGGGCCGAGCGGTTCGAGGCGAGCTGGCCGCAGATCTGCGAACTCGGCTTCGACGAGCGCTTCCGCCGGCTCTGGTCTTACTATCTCGCCTATTGCGAGGCCGGCTTCACCGCCGGCTCGATCGACGTCGAGCAGGTCGTCTTCGCCCGTGGCTGAGCCGACTGTCGCTGGCAATGGCGCATCGCCGCCGCGGCTCGGCTTCGGGCTGCTTCTGGCCTACGCCGCGCTCGCCTTGCCCCTGGCCGCCTTGAACCTGCCGCTCTACGTCTTTTTGCCGACCTTCTGGGCCGACGAGGTCGGGCTCGGGCTCACCGCGGTGGGCCTCGCGCTCCTCGGCGCGCGCCTGCTCGACACCGTGACCGACCCGCTCATCGGCGAGCTTTCGGACCGCACCCGCTCGCGGCTCGGCCGCCGGCGGCCTTGGGTGATCGCCGGCACGCCGCTCGTGGCACTCGGCATGTGGGTGCTCTTCCACCCGCCCGAGGGCGCCACCGCGCTCACCCTCTTCATCTGGTCGGGCATCGCCTATCTCGGCTGGACCATGGTGACGCTCACCTACACCGCCTGGGGGGCGGAGCTTTCCGGCGACTACCACGAGCGCACCCGCATCACGACCTTCCGCGAGGCCTTCGTGATCGCCGGTGTCGCCATCGGCGCCTCGCTGCCGGCGCTTCTGGGCGGCGGGGTCGAGCTCGGCCGGATCCTCGACTGGCTCGCCATCGGCGTCCTGGCGCTGTTGCCGCTGTGCCTCGTCGTCGTCCTGCGGTTCATCCCCGAATGGCCGGCGCCGCCGCACCAGCCCGCCCGCTTCTGGGCCGAGTTCCGCCATCTCTGGGCGAACCGCCCGTTCCGCACGCTGGTCTTCGCCTTTCTCTTGAACTCGCTCGCCAACGGCCTGCCGGCGACGCTCTTTCTCCTCTTCGCCGAGCAGCGCCTCGAGGCCGGCGACGCCACCGGCTGGCTCTTGCTCGTCTACTTCCTCTCGGGCGTGGCGGCGGCGCCCTTGTGGCTGCAGCTGAGCTACCGGATCGGCAAGCACCGCGCCTGGGTCGGCTCGATCCTCTGGGCCGCCGCCGTCTTCGCCACCGTGCCGCTCCTCGGGCCGGGCGACATCGGCTGGTTCTTCTTGATCTGCGCGCTCTCGGGCGCGAGCCTCGGTGCCGACCTCGCCCTGCCGGCGGCGATGCAGGCGGACGTGGTCGACCTCGACCGGACGCTCTCGGGCAGGGCGCGCACCGGCTTCTTCTTCGCCGTCTGGTCGATGGCGACCAAGCTCTCCTTCGCGCTCGCCGTCGGCATCGCCTTTCCGATCCTGGGCTTGGTCGGCTTCGACGCGGCGGGCGGCAACGACGCGGTGGCGCTGTGGACGCTGACGCTGCTCTACGGCGCTCTGCCGATCCCCCTCAAGCTCGCCGCCGCCTGGCTCGTCGCCCGGCGCTTCTCGCTCGACGCCGAAGCGCACGCCACCGTGCGCGCACGGCTCGCCCACGAAGGTTCTTGATGCCCTGGGAGAGGTCATGACCCGCATCGTCGCCGCCTGCGCGCTCCTGCTCGTCCTCGCCGGCTGCGGTGCCGGCATGAAGCTCGAGGACTTCGAGGGCCAGGAGCCGACCTTCCGCCTCGAGGAGTACTTCTTGGGTCCGACCCGGGCGTGGGGCTGGTTCGAGGATCGCTTCGGCAAGATCCAGCGCCGCTTCGTCGTCGACATGACCGGCACGGTCGAGGACGGCGTGCTGATTCTCGACGAGGACTTCCTCTACGACGACGGCGAGACCGAGAACCGGGTCTGGCGCATCCGCATCCTCGGCGACGGGCGCTATTCGGGCACCGCCGCGGGCGTCGTCGGCACCGCCGAGGGCCAAATCACCGGCCCCGCGCTCAACTGGACCTACGACTTCGACCTGCCGGTCGGCGAGCGCACCTGGCAGGTCCATTTCGACGACTGGATGATCCAACACGACGACGCGGTCGTCATCAACACGGCCACGGTCTCCAAGTTCGGCTTCACCCTCGGCGAGGTGAACCTCGTCTTCAAGAAGCCCGAGGGCTGGCAGCCGCCCGCGGAGTAGGTCTCGCCGGTGGCGGCCGCTTCGGCTACGCTGCCCTGCGGCAAGAGGGAGGTGCCCCATGGCTTCCATCGTCGATCGTCCAGCCCGCGTCGCCGTCGGCACGGCCTTTGCGCGCCGCGCCCTGATCCTCGCCGCCTGCGCCGCCGCCGGCCTCGGCGCCTGGGTCCTCGGCGACTCGGCGCCGCGGCTCCAGGCCGACCCGGAGACGGCGCAGCTCCTGCGCAGCATGGCGCTGATCAAGGCGCTGTTCCTCCTCCCGGCGCTCGCGCTCGTCCTGTGGCGGGTCGAGGGCGACATCGCGCCGGGCTTGCTTCTCGGCTACGGCGCGTGCGTCACGGTCATGACCGCCGCCTCGGTGGCGGTCTTCCAGCTCAGCTTCCTCGGCCTCACCTCGCTCGCCTTCCACGCCTGCTTGATCGCGCTCCTGGTCCTCGCCTGGCGCGACGACGGCGTCGCCAAGGGGCCGCTGCGGCGCGCCTGAATGGCCGCCCCGGCCCGCCGCGCCGCCCGGCGCCTCGCCCAGCTCGCGGCGGCCGTGCTCCTCGCCGCCGCACCGGCCGCGGCGCTCGAGCAGGTGCGGGACTTCGGCGCCAATCCGGGCGAGCTCGACCTCTTCGTCCACGTCCCCGGCGACCTCGCGCCCGGCGCGCCCGTCGTGGTGGCGCTGCACGGCTGCACCCAGGACGCCGCCGCCTTCGACGACGAGACCGGGCTCGAGGCTCTCGCCGACGCCGTGCCGTTCCTCTTGCTCCTGCCGCAGCAGCGCGCCGCCAACAACGCCCAGCGCTGCTTCAACTGGTTCGAGCCCGACGACATCCGGCCCGGCGTGGGCGAGAGCGGCTCGCTCACGGCGATGATCGACTGGGCGCTGGAGGCCCACGCGGGCGATCCCGCGCGCGTCTTCGTGCTCGGGCTCTCCGCCGGCGGGGCGATGACCGCCGTCTTGATGGCGAACGCGCCCGAGCGCGTCGCCGGCGGCGGGATCATCGCCGGCACGCCCTTCGCCTGCAACCGCCCGACCTGGCGCACCGGCGGCTGGTGGTGGTGGCT